>NZ_ANAS01000018.1:0-89602 GCF_000341205.1 Nocardiopsis baichengensis YIM 90130
GGCGAACCCCCCCGCCGCCGCCACTTCGGCCGGCGGGGAGCCCTCGGCCAGCAGGCGCCGGGCCCGCTCCACGCGCACGTCGTTCAGGTAGGCGTGCGGGGGCAGCCCCAGGTCGCGGCGGAAGGCGCGCAGCAGGGCGAACGCCGACACGCCCACCCCCGCCGCCAGCTCCTCCAGGGTCGGCGGGTCGGCCATCCGGGAGCGCAGGGCCTCCCGTGCCTCGGCGACCATGCGGCGCGGGGCCGGCGTGCCCGCCCCGTGGGCGGGGGAGGTGGCGTGCCCGGCCAGGAGGCGGTGCAGGGCCTGGCGGGTCAGGGTCGAGGCGCTCAGCCGGTCGCCCTGTTCGGCCGCCCGGTGGGCGGCGCGCAGCACCGCGGCGGTGGCCGGGTCGTGCGCCGAGGAGCCGGTGAACAGGGGAGGACCCGCCATGCCGATGTCCCGGGCCGCGTCGGCGACGACCTCCTCCTCCGGGTACAGCACCCGGTAGCGCCATCCGTCGGGCGTTCCGGAGTGGCCGGTGTGCACGGTTCCCGGCTCGACCAGCGCGATGCCGTCCGCTCCGACCCGGTGCGTGGTGCCCCGGCAGTCGTAGACCTCGATCCCGGACTCGATCACCGCGAGGGTGTAGGCCTCGTGGGTGTGCGGGGTGAAGGCGTGCCGGACGTAGTGCGCCTTGACCAGCTCGACCCCCGGCAGGCCCGGGTGGCGCCAGTAGCGCACGGTGTCGCGGGGAGGCGTGCTCATGCCGCCAGCGTAGACGCGCGGGGAAGGGGCGGGTGGCGCGATTCACGAAATATCGCCCGATGTGCCCGGGTTGTTCCTTGCTGGTGGTGACGACCCGGCCCCCGGGTTCCGCCCCCGAAAACTACTACCGAGTAATATTCGGTTTGCGGCGCCGGAGCGGCGCCCGACCGCCCCCGCGCCCACCGGTGCGGGATGACGAACCGACGAAGGAAGCCATGACGGTCGACGCACAGCCGGTAGCGGAAAAGCCCGATCCCGCCGATTACGGGTTCACCGTGGTCCCCGAGGAGCAGATCCCCGCGGAGCTCTCCGCGCTGGTGGACCGGGTGCGCTCGCTGATGGACACCGTCGCCCACACCGAGGCCGCGCCCGGGGCGCTGTCCGCGGCGGCCGACGCCGTGGCCAAGGCCGAGGAGCTGCTCCAGGGTGAGCGGCGCCCCCTCGGCGCCATGGTGCGCTCCACCTACGCCGACGGCGCCGTCGAGTACGGCACGGTCGCCAACGGCGTCTCCGGGCCGGTGAACCCCCTGGCCCCGCCGATCGGCCTGGACAAGGACGGCGAGGGGCTGCGCGCGGAGTTCACTCTCAACGGCCTGTACGAGGGCCCGCCCGGACTGGTGCACGGCGGCTGGCTGGCCGCGGTGCTGGACCAGGCCCTGGGGGGCGCCGCCAGCGCGGCCGGTATGCCGGGCCTGACCGCCAACCTGGACGTGAACTACCGCAACCCCACTCCGCTCAACGTGCCGCTGGAGGTCCGGGCGCGGGTGACCGGCACCGAGCGGCGCAAGGTGTTCGTCTCCGGCGAGATCCGCCACGGCGGCGAGGTCACCGCCGAGGGCACGGCCATCATGGTGCGCCTCGACCTGCCGGAGTGAGCGGTCCGCCCGTTCCTCCGGCGGAGTGAGTCCCGCCCGGCGGGGGTCGCCCTGCTCCGACGACGGCAGGCGGCCCCGGCCCCGTCGGCCGAGCTCGCCGTGGGGCGCCGATTCGGGGCCGGAGCGCGATGGCATTGACGCGACCCGGCGGAGGACGCCTCCGCCTTCCGCCGGGCGGCCGACGGCCGCCCGGCGAGGACGTGCGCACTGGTCCGGGCCCTCGTCCGGCGATGATGACCGTTTGGTGGCGCGACATCCGTATCCGTCCCGACCTGAGCGGATTGCGGATGAACCCCTTCAGTGGGCGTGCCCCGCGCTCGCGGATGGCGCGCCCATCGCTTTCCAAAGTCGTCCCGCAAGAGGGAACGGTCCTCGGGGCGGCATGGTCGGGGGACGACGAGTCGGCGGGATCACCCGCGTGTGGTGCGGCTTCCGTCTGCAGCATCTGCACGGGACGGTGGGGCGTCGCCGAGTGGTCGCAGGCGGCCATGGGGGCGTGAGGGCCTCTCCCCGGCCGAGGTGACCTGCTCGCGAAGGGCGGCAGTGCCGACACGGGAAACCGGTCTTCGGTTGACGACGGTGGCCTGTGGGCCGCTGGAGGAGGCGACCGGGTCAGGGGCCTCCGGGGCGGCGTCGGCGGGGGCGTCCGTGTCGCGGACCGGGTGCGGCGTTGCTGGGCATAGAGTCGCGTCTATAGCGTCCGCCCTGTTCGGAGACGTGTCCCGGGTGAGGCGGAGACGCACGCGCCGGGCACCGGGGCTGCGGACCGGCGGGGAGAGGAGGGCAGAGGTGATGGGGGTTACTCGTCAGTATGGTGTTTCTCATGTCCGACTATGAACCCTGATGTTCAGATTTGTTACGAATGTCGGATAGACACGGAAGAGTGACCCACATCTCGACCCCCGCAACCGGTCGGCCCCGTGAGAGCGGCGGCCTGGCCGAGCTCCTGTACGAACGCGCCGCCGGGCACCCCCGCGCCGCGATGCTCAGCATGAAGGACGGCGGCTCCCCGGGCTGGCGCGACGTCGCCGGCGCCGACGTCGCCGACCAGGTCACCGCCGTGGCCAAGGGGCTCATCGCCGCCGGGATCGGCGCCGGGGACCGGGTCGGCCTGCTGTCGGCCAACCGCTACGAGTGGACCGTCGCCGACTTCGCGATCTGGGCGGCCGGGGCGGTGACCGTGCCGATCTACCCCTCCTCCTCGCCCGAGCAGGTCGCCATGGTCCTCTCCGACTCCGGGGCCGTCGCCTGCTTCGCCGACGACGCCGACAACACCGCCACCGTCGAGGGGGTGCGCGCCGACGTACCGGACCTGCGCCACCTGTGGACCATGGACCCGCTGCGCGGCGAGCCCGGCGCGCTGCCTGCCCTCTCCGAGGCCGGGGCCGAGGTGCCCGACTCCGCGGTCGAGGAGCGCCGCGCCGCCGTGCGCCCCGCCGACCCGGCCACCATCGTCTACACCTCCGGCACCACCGGCACCCCCAAGGGGTGCGTGCTCACCCACGCCAACTTCTTCGCCGAGGTCGAGGCCGCCACCACGGCGCTCTCGGCGCTCTTCGACGACGGCGGCGACCCCGACGCCGCCCCCTCCACGCTGCTCTTCCTCCCGCTGGCGCACGTGTTCGGCCGCATGGTGCAGGTCGCCGCGGTCAGCGCGGGCGCGCGCCTGGGCCACGCCCCCGGCGTCCGCGAGCTCATCGCCGACCTGGGCACCTTCCGGCCCACCTTCCTGCTGGCCGTGCCCTACGTCTTCGAGAAGATCCACACCACCGCGCGCAAGCGCACCACCGGCCTCAAACGCCGGATCTTCGACGCCGCCACCGAGACCGCGGTCGCCTACAGCAAGGCCCTGGACACCCCCGGCGGCCCCGGCCCGCTGCTGCGGCTGCGCCGCCGCCTCTTCGAGCCGATCGTCTACCGCCCCCTCACCGGCGCCCTCGGCGGCCGCTGCACCCGCGTCATCTCCGGCGGCGGCGCCCTGGACGTGCGGCTCTTCCACTTCTACCGGGGCGTGGGCGTGGAGGTCATCGAGGGGTACGGCCTGACCGAGACCACCGCCGCGGTGCTGGCCAACCTGCCCGGCCGCTCCCGCGCGGGCACCATCGGCGGCCCGCTGCCCGGCGTGGAGGTGCGGATCGACGACGACGGCGAACTGCTCGTCAAGGGCGGACCGGTCTTCGAGCGCTACTGGAACCGGCCCGAGGCCACCGAGGCCGCCTTCCGCGACGGCTGGTTCGCCACCGGCGACCTGGGCGCCGTCGACGACGAGGGGTACGTGCGCGTCACCGGCCGCAAGAAGGAGATCCTGGTGACCGCCGGCGGCAAGAACGTCGCCCCGGTCCCGATCGAGGAGCGCGTCTGCGCGGCCCCGCTGGTCGACCAGTGCATGCTCATCGGAGACGGCCGCTCCTTCGTCACCGCGCTCATCACCCTCGACGCCGAGGAGTTCGAGGTCTGGAAGAGCGAGGCCGGCAAGCCCGCCGACGCCGGGCCGGGCGACCTGGCCGACGACCCCGACCTGCGCGCCGAGGTGCAGAAGGCGGTCGACGCCGGAAACGCCGCCGTGTCCCGCGCCGAGTCGGTCCGGGCGTTCACGATCCTGCCCCGCCCGTTCAGCGTGGAGGACTCCACCCTGACCCCCACGCTCAAGCTGCGCCGCGCCCGCATCATGGAGCGCGACGCGGCGGTCATCGAGCGGATGTACGCCAAGCGCTGACCCCGGGGCCGCGGGCGGCGGGGCCCTTCAGGGCTCGCCGCCCCCGGGGAAGCGGCGCGGGTGTGCGCCGCTCAGACCCTCCCCCTGCCCGACCTCCAGGTGAGCGTCACCTTGATGCCGCCCTGGGAGGCGGTCTTGGCGATGAACACGTCCGCCTCGGCGCTGACGTTCACCCCCAGCTCCACCGTCACCTCGTCCGGGTCGCCCGGCAGGTCGCGCAGCTCCCGCGCCACCAGGGCCGACAGGTCGCGGATGCGGCCGAACACCTTCTGCGCCGTCTCGTCCGCACTGCGCAGGATGTCGCGCCCGCTGACATCGCGCATCTGCGGCGAGCTGCCCGCCGCCTCGATGAGCACGTAGGCGTCCTCGCCGCCCTGCTCATCGGGGAACCGTACGATCTCGGCCATCGACTCCGCCTCCCGCTCGCCTGCCGCCCGCCCCGGGCGGGGGTCCATCCTGGGCGCGGAAACCCCCGCGCCGTAAGGGAAATGTCCGGGATCGGCCGACATGAAGACAAAAGCGCCGGGGATATACAGCCCGACTGGCGCCGAGTCGGGAACTTCGTCATGGAAAGAGTCGCGTGTGCCTCCTTACGTCCCGTATCGGGGCGTGCCCCCACCGCACGGTCGAGAGGTGTCCATGAGCGCTGAGCCGACTCCGTCGGCCGACGGGAGAGGCGGGCGCACCGCGCACCGGCCCCCTGCCCGCACCGGGCTGTACGACGGCCGGGGCTGGCGCACGTCCACGAGGAGCGACCCGGCGGGCAACTGCGTCGAGGCGGTGCCGGGGGGCGGAGGCGCGGCATGCGTCCGGGACTCGCACCACCCCGGCACCGCCCTGCGGTTCGGCCCCGGCGAGTGGGCCGCCTTCGTCGCCTCTGAGGTCCGCGGCGGGCCGGGGCGCGCCGCCCCGGCCGCCGGAGCCTTCACAAAAGGTTGAGGAACAGGTCGCAGTTGCCCCGCACGTCCCGCGCCGCCGACCGCGTCGCCGGGTGCTCGGGGCCGAAGACCTGCCGGTAGCGGGTCAGCATCTCCTCGCGTTCGGCCTCGGGCACCGAGCCCTCCACCGCGACCCGGTCCAGCAGCAGGTTCCGCTCGACGACCAGGGTCAGCGGGTGGTCGGCTCCCATGTGCCCGCTGATCAGCTCGTGCGTCCGCCCGTCCAGCTCCAGCGCGCGCCGGGGAGCCCCCAGCGCGAACAGGTCGCTGGCGAGGTTGACCGCGTTGGCCACCGTGTTGGGGTGTTCGGGTCCCAGCCGGTCCCGGTGCACCTCCAGCGCCTCCTCGTTGAGGCGCCGTGCCTCGTCGAGGCGCCCCATCAGGCGCAGCACCACCGCGTGGTTGACCGCGGCGTCGGCGTAGAGCGGGTGGCCGGGGCCGTAGGCCGAGCGCAGTCCGTCCAGCGTGTGCTGGGACAGGGCCAGGGCCTGGTCGTGCTCGCCGACCGCGCGAAGGACCACCGAGTGGCATCCGCCGGCCTGGAGGCTGTAGAGCGAGTCCGGGCCGTCGCGCTCGACATGGGTCCGGTAGACCTCGTCGGAGATCTCCAGGGCCTCCTCCAGGCGCCCGATCCTGCGCAGGACCGTCGACAGCACCAGGAGCGAGCCCAGGCGGAACTGGTTGTCGGCCGGATACACGCGCTCGATGATCGTGCGCGAGTTCTCCAGGATGTCCAGCGCGCGCCAGTAGTCGCCCGACTCCATGTGGCCCAGGGCCAGGGTGTACTCGCTCGACAGGGTCCGCAGGTTCTCCGGGCCGAGGAGCTCGGTGCGCCGCTCCAGGTTGTACCGGTCGATCTCCATCGCCTCGTCGAACCGGCCCAGCAGGCGCAGCCCCACCGCGTGGACGTGGGCGGCGAACATGGTGTCCGGGTCGTCGCGGCCCATCAGCCGCTCCTGGCGCTGCAGCACGTCGGCGCTGACCTCGATCGCCTCATCGAAGCGTCCGAGCTTGCGCAGGTCCGTGGGCAGGTCGATGGTGACGTCCAGCGTCTCGGGGTCGTCGGGCCCGTTCAGCCGGGTGAGGGTGTCCACCACGTGCAGGGTCAGCTCGTGGGAGTCCTCGAAGTGCCCGAAGGTCGAGAGCAGCAGTGCGTAGGCGGCCTGGACGCGCAGGGTCTGGGGGTGCTCAGGGCCCAGGTGGTGGGTCCAGTGCCGGATGGTGGTCTCGGCCAGCGTCCTGGCCGCACGGGGGCGGCCCCACAGGTGGAGGAACCTGATCTGGTTGCAGACCAGGTGGCGGCACCAGCCGCTCTGGCAGTCCCACTGCTCGGTCTCCCAGATGTGCGGTTGCAGCTCGGCGTAGCGCGGCCAGTCCATCACCGACTCAGGCGCGTCCGGCTCGAAGTTGGCCAGCAGCTGATGGGCGCAGTGCCGGTACTCCGAGCGCTGCTCGTCGGTCAGCGGCAGCTTCAGCGTCTCCTGCACCAGCTTGTGCAGTTGGAAGGTGCCGTTGCGGTGGTCCATCCGGGCCAGTGCGTAGCGGTCGATACTGCGCAGCACCCGGCCCAGCCGCACCGTCGGGTCCGACAGGATCTCCAGGAACTCCTGGGGTCCCTCGATGTTGCGCGCTCCGTTGAACAGCCGTCGCGGGATGGGCTGGGGCGCCAGGAACGCGCACACCTGGAGAAGCCGCAAGGCGGCCGGGTCCGTCTGGTAGAGGCGGTCCAGCGCCATGTTCATGGTGGCCCCGACCGTCCACGGGTAGTCCGGCGAGGGCGCCACGCTGGTCAGCAGCTCCTCCTGCTTCTCGTCGAACACCTCCAGCCAGTCCTGCGGGTCCATCATGGTCTCGTACAGCCACACCGCGGTCTGCTCCACCGCCAGCGGCAGGTCGCCCAGCTTGTCGGCGATCAGGTCGGCGTCGGCCTCGGTCAGCGCCTCGGGGCCGCGCCGCCGCAGCAGCTCGACGCTCTCCTCGCGCCGGAAGACGTCGACCTCCAGCAGGCTGCCGCCGGCGTTGCGCCACTGCGGCGAGCGCGAGGAGATGAGCACCTGCCCGGGCCCGCCGCTGGGAAGCAGGTTGCGCACGTCCTCCGGGTCGGCCGCGTTGTCGTAGATCAGCAGCCACTCCTGGAAGGGGTGGCCCGACCGGAGCGCCTCCAGCACCGAGCGGGAGATGCTCGCCGGGTCGCGGTCGGTGTCCACGCCCAGCCGCGGCGCCAGGTCGATCAGCGACTGCTGGATCTGGGTGGGGGTGTCCGCCGGGATCCACCACACCAGCTCATAGGAGGCCCGGTTCCGCCAGGCGAACTCCACGGCCAACTGGGTCTTGCCCACGCCGCCCATGCCGCGCAGCGCCTGGGGCAGGATGTGGGTGTCGCCGGCGGCCAGTCGCCGGCCCAGCTCCTCCAACAGTTCGCGGCGGCCCACGAACGACGGGTTGCGCTGCGGGATCCTGCCCCACACATAGGGCCGGGACCGCGCCGCCGCCGGCGGCCGCTTGGGCCCCGGGGCGGCCCTGCCCTCGCTCGTCCGCCCCGGTTGCGCGGGGACCTCCGAGCGGTGCGCCGTCGGGGCGCCCGCGCCGCCGGTGCCGGGGAAATCGGGATCTGCAGCAGCCACGTCGTCGTTCCTCTGCTCGTCTTTCGGCTCTGGTTCCGCAGGCGCCGGGCGCGCCCGCTCGTCCGCCCCCACCGGCTCGTCCGCCCCCGGCCGGCCGTGCCGCTGCACCGCCGGGTCCGCACCGCCGCCGACCGGCGCCACGTCCCAGAGGTCGGCGGCGGTGCGCAGCACCCCGGGCAGGGCCCGCATGGCCGGACGGAGCGCCCGGGCGACCGGCGCCGTGTCGTCGTGGACCGGCGGCAGCGCGGGATCGAAGGTCCGCCCGCGCAAGAGCGCCTGGAACGCGGGCATCCAGGGCACCGCCCCGGAGAAGCGCTCGGCGGCCAGGTCCAGCAGCGCGCGGATCCGGGACCGGGTCCCGCCCGAGGCCAGCAGGGCGGCGCGCACCCCGGGGTGGAACCCCAGGGACACCTGGTCGGCGCGGGTCAGGGGGATGCCGCCGGGGCGCCGCACCACCAGCCCCGACCACAGGGCGTCGGCCAGGTCCCCCGGGCCGGCCTCGGGGACGAACCGCGCCCGCACCGCGTGCGCCATGGGCAGGTTCAGCGGGACGGCGGCCAGGCACACGGCCAGCTCCAGCGCGGCGGGGGAGGCGGTCTCGCGGAACGCCGCCACCAGGGCCTCGGCGTCGGCGGGGGAGCGGACGGCGCCCTGGCGGACCGTCGGAAGCGGGGTCTCGGAGGGGACCGGGCCGGGGGCGGGCTCGGCGAACAGCACCGAGGCGGTGTAGTCGGGCACCGCCGGGTCCTGGGAGACGAAGGAGGCCCAGGAGCCCAGTTCCTCGGGGTCGAGCGGGAAGACCGGGACCGGAACGGCGCCGCCGCGGGGCGGCTCGGGGCCGGCGAGCCCGCCGGCCGGTCCGAAGCGGTACCGGGCGTTGGGGGCCGGCGCCTGCACGGAGTCCTCGGGAGGGCGCAGCACCCCCAGCCGGGGCCGGGTCCCGGTGCGCGGCCACTGGGCGCGGTCGAGCAGGTGCAGCACGCCCACGGCCGCGCCCCGCCCCCAGCGGGCCAGCCACGACTGCACCGCGCCCTGGTGCCAGCCCTCGCCGACCCCGTCGGTGAGCACCAGCACCACCTGGCCCCCGCCCGGGGCGACCAGCCGGCGGGGGGAGGGGGCGGGGCCGTGGTCGGAGCGCAGCACCAGGTCGTCGTGCCAGGCCTTGTCGGAGTCCAGGCGCAGCACCCGGGTGGCGCCGTGGGGGCGCAGCGGCGCCAGCAGCTCCAGGAAGCGCTTGATCCGCGGTTCGTGCACCAGCATGGACAGCCCCGCGTCGACCAGCACCGTCAGGGTGTCCGGCGGGGCCGGCGCCCCGGCGAAGCGGGGCAGCAGCGGCACCCCGCGGGCACCGGCCCGCGGCGGCCTGGCCAGCAGCCGCTCGGCGTACCCCTCGGCGGTGGCGCGCTCGTCGACGGGGCCCCGGCCGGGCTCGACGCGCGTCCGGTGCAGCCGCCGCAGGGCGCGCACCAGCCCCTGCGGGTCGGGCAGGTCGGCGGTGGGGGCGGGGGCCGGTCCGGGGGCGGGGAACTCGGCCTGCCCGAAGCGGTCGGGCGGGTCGGGGGCGAACGCGGACGCGGGGGCGTCCGGGGGCGGCGGCTCCTGGGGCCAGGGGCGCTCGGCGGGCGGGGCGCCCCCGCCGCCGGGGCCGTCGGCCGCGGCGGCCGGGCGCGCCCCGCGCCACGGCTCCTCGGGGCGGTCCGGCGGCGGCCCGCCGGCGGCGTCCGGGGCCGAACCGGTGCGGGCGGCGAGCCACACCGCGTCGGCCACCTCCCACCACAAAGGGCCGTCCCCGTGCTCCTGCGGGAACGGCTCACCGGGGGACGGCCCCTGTGCCGCCCCCTCGGTCCGCGGATCGGGCCTCTCGCCTCGCGCGGTCACTCGCGGTCCGTTTCGGTCAGTCGCTGCCAGATGACGTCGAGTACATGCTGCCAGGCATTGGGGTCCCAGGATGTGGCACGCGCCCGGACTTCGGAACTGACGAGATGGACCGAGTTCAGTAGCTGGTCGATGGACAGTCCCCCCTTGCCGGCCGAGCGCTCCAGGAAGGCCCGGATCAGGTCGCGGTCCTCCTCGGCGTCGCGCCCGGTGAAGTGCGCGGCCACGATCTCGGCGAGCTGCTCGCGGGTGGGCGGGGGGATCTCCACCGGCAGGCAGCGGCGGCGGAAGGCGGCGGGGAAGGGGCGCTCGGAGTTGCTGGTGATGGCGATGAAGGGGAACTCGTGGCAGACCACCTCGCCGCCGCGCACGGTGGCGGTGCGGCCCGGGTCGTCGACGGGCACGGTGATCTCCGGCTGGGAGGAGCGCAGCCGGGCCAGCTCGGGGATCCGGAAGGCGCCGTTCTCCAGCACGTCCAGCAGGTCGTTGGCCAGGTCGGCGTCGCCCTTGTCGAACTCGTCGATGACCAGCACCCGCGGCAGCGCCGAGGGGAGCAGGGCGGTGCCCAGCGGGCCCAGGCGCAGGTAGTCGCCGATGGGGCGGTGCGCCTCCCGGCCCTGGTCGGCGGCGGGGCCCAGGGCGGCGGCGTCGGCGCTGATGTCGTGGATGCGGGCCAGCGGGTCGTACTCGTACAGCCCCTGGGCCAGGGTGGTGCGGCTGGTGACCGACCAGCGCAGCACCCGGCCCAGCCCCAGCTCCCGGGCGACGCTGTAGGCCAGGCTGGACTTGCCCACCCCGGGGCGCCCGGTGACCAGCAGCGGGCGGCGCAGCAGCAGCGCGGCGTTGACCGCGTTGATCACGGTGGTCTCGCCGTCGGTCAGGCGGCGCGGCGCGGAGGACGTGCGCCGCGGCCCCAGCACCCGCTCCATTTCGGCCTCGTCCTCCGGCGGGGCCGACCCGTCCGGAACCCCGGGGAACCGGCGCCACGGCGGCGGCGGGGGCAGGCGCTCGCGCAGCGGCGCCGCGTACGGGCCGGGGGTGCCGACGCCCCGGTAGATCCACCAGGAGGGGAGCGCGGGGCCGCTGCCCGGCCCTGGTGTGCCGGGGCCCGGAGCGGACGTCATCGACGGGACCTCCCTATTCGCTGTCCGGGATCTCCTCGGGGGCGGCGATGACTCCGGGCCGCTCCTCGGCTGCGGGGCCGGTGAGGTCGCTGAGAAGGGCGATGTCGAAGGGGTCACCGGTTCTGGTGTGCGTCTCGTCGGAAATGTCGGTATCGGTGGAATCGATGCGCCATTCGCGCAGGCGGCGCGAGAGTCCGGAGATCTCCTCTCGCGTGAGCCAATCGAACTCTCGGGAAATCAAGGTATCGAATGCCGCGTGTTCCGCCAACGGAGGAACGGCGGAAGGGCTTTCCCGATCTGCGGCGGGATCGGCCGCCGCCCGGGGGCGCCGCCCGGGCGCCTGCCACAGCACCGCCGGAACCCCCGACTCCAGGGCCGCCGCCAGCGCGCCGCGCAGCTCCCGCGCGTCGCCGCCCACCAGCACGCACACGGCGATCGCCGGATCGGCCAGGCGGTCGTGGGCCGGGGCCGTCCCGCCGTGCCGCGCGTCGATGCGCCGCACCCGGCCGTGGCCGCTCCCGGACAGCAGCGCCGCGCGCCGCTCCATCCGCAGCCGGGCCCCGCTCCACTGGCGCGCCTGCAGCCGTTCGAAGCTGTGCAGGACGATTTCGTGGGCCGTGCCCAGACGCTCCCCATAAGGGCTGAGCGGGGTGCGCGTCCGCCAATGCGGGATCGCTCCGGAAATGAGCAGGTCGAAAGGGAGGGTGAAATGCAGCGACAGCGCCGGGGCCTGGGGGCGGCTGTGCTGCTCCAGCAGGCGCTCGGCCTCGGAGATCGCCTCCAGGGCCGCCGGGCGCAGCCGGTCGGCCCCCACCCGGCGCGCCGGGCGCGCGGTCACCGTTCCCGCGGCCCGCAGCCGGGCGCGCAGCTCGTAGCGGCAGGGGGCGCCGCCGCCCGGCCCGGGGACCGGTTCGGCGGTCAGCTCCAGCCGGGCGCCGGAGGGCGGATCCGGGGCCGCCGTGCGCGCCCGGAGCCGCGCCAGCGCCGCGCGCGGCACCTCGGACTCGGGGCGGGAGTCGGCATAGGCCCGCAGGACCGCGGCGTCCGCCGCGCCCAGCTTGGCCGCCTCCTCGGTGAACACCACCTCGCGCGGCAGCCCGTCGCCGCCCGGCGCCAGCTCGGCCAGCCGGTCGAAGGCCTCCAGCGCGGTGCCGAAGCGCACGTGCTCCAGCGGGCGCGCGGCGGTCGCCGTGGCATAGGCGGCGGTGACCTCGGCGAACGGCAGGGAGGCCAGTGCGCGCTCCAGCCGCTCGCGCGGGCTGTCGGCCACCAGCGGGGCCAGTGCGGAGACGGCCTCGACCGGGACGACGGCCGCCAGCCGCGCGCCCTCGCCGCCAGGGCCCAGCAGCGCCTGGCCGACGATGCCCATGACCGCGCCCTCCTCCACGTCCAGCACGCCGCAGCCGCTGAAGCCGGGCATGATGCCCATCGGGGCGTCGGGGTCCAGGTCGAGCTGGGCGGTGCCGAACCGCACCCCCGGGCCCACCACCCGGCCGAAGGCGCTCAGCCCGAGGGGGGCCTGGGCGGCGTACAGCGCCGGGTGCCCGCGCACCTGCACCGCGCGGGGGCGGCGGGTGCGCCGGATCCGCTCCATGAAGCCGCGCAGCACCGCCGGCTCGGGCGCGGGGGCGCCGGGCGCGGGGTCGAGCAGCAGCACCGCGGTGTCCCCGGCCGGGTTCCAGGCCCGCGGGTCGACCCGGGCCGTGCGGGGCACGAACCCGCCCGCCCCGGGCACCTCCACGGGCACGGCGGCGTCCGGCGGCGGCGAGGGAGTCCGCCCGGGGCGGCGCTCCAGCGCGGCGTCGACGACGTGGGCGCAGGTGAGGATCCGGCCGCCGGGCACGACGACGCCGCCGCCGGCGACCGCACCGCCGAGGGTGGGGATCCGCACCTGCCACGTGGGGAGGGAGAGCGGGGCGGGGGCAAGGGGGTGAGAAGGAGAAGCCACCGTGGCGCGGTCACTTTCTGCGGTTGTCCGAGGTGTGCGATTCGGTTGGCTCCTTATTGTTCCCGCCGTGGTCGTGAATACGCTATGTAGGGATTCGGCTACCGAAAAATCGCAGGTCGGTGCAGTGAGGGCGGTCAGAGGCGGCCTCCCTGCCGTTACAGAGCGGTTATACAGGAGGGTTCTGAGGGAGGGGGGACCCATTCATCGATTCGCAACCGGAACGGCATATCAGGACGAACCGGGCCGAGCGGCGGGCGCACCGCCCCGGAACACCGCATTGATCTGGGGGAATGTCCTCGAAGGGTGAGGGAATGCGCACGCGGTCCGTCTGGGCGTCGAGCATGTCCTCGGCGTGAACCCCTCGTGAAACCCGGGTGAACCGTCCCAGGGGCAAGGGGGTGCCGCGGTCCGCTCAGACCGCGTTCGCCGGAGAGCGTGGGGCCCCTCGTGCCCGCGACCGCCGTTCGCCGGGCGGCCGAAGGGGGGCCGGGAAGGCCCCGCGCTCGGCCGCGCGCTCCTCGACCATTCGGAAGTCGCGTGGGGGAGGGGGACCCCGGCCGCCGGGCCCGGGCCCGGCGGGGAGCACCGGGCGGCTCCCGCTCCTCGGCCGCACGCCGGTCCGCCGCAGGGAAGCCGCTCCCGCGGCGGACCGGCCCCGGCCCCGATCTCAGCCGAGCGTCACGATCGACTTCCAGCGCAGGTACTCCTCCAGGCCCTCCGGGCCGAACTCGCTGCCGACACCGCTGGCCTTGCGGCCGCCGAACGGGGTGTTGACGTCGATGTTGTAGGCGTTGACGCCGTACGTGCCGGCGCGGACCCTGCGGGCCACCGCCATGCCGCGCTCGGGGTCGGCCGTCCACACCGACCCGGCCAGCCCGTACTCGCTGTCGTCGGCCAGCCGCACCGCCTCGTCGTCGCCGTGCGGCCCCTCCCCGTCGTAGGGGACCACCACCACGACCGGGCCGAAGATCTCCTCGCGCGCGATGCGCATGCCGTTCGCGGCGTCGGCGAAGACCGTCGGCTCCACGTAGAAGCCCTGGTCCCGGCCCTGGCCCGCCGGGCGCCCGCCGCCGGTGGTGATGCGCGCCCCCTCCTCGGCGCCCAGGGCGATGTAGCCCTCGACCCGCTCGCGCTGGCGCTGCGACACCAGGGGCCCGACCTCGGTCTCCGGGTCGGCCGGGTCGCCCACGCGCAGGGCCGCCATGCGCTCGGTGACCGCCTCCACCACCTCGTCGTAGCGCGAGCGGGGGGCCAGGACGCGGGCCTGGGCGATGCACGCCTCGCCGTTGTTGAGCACCGCCGTCAGCGGCAGCATCCCCAGGTAGGCGTCCAGGTCGACGTCGTCCAGCAGCACCGCCGCCGACTTGCCGCCCAGCTCCAGGCTGCACCCCTTGAGGTGCTCGCCGCACAGGGCGCCGATGCGCCGCCCCGCGGCCGTCGAGCCGGTGAAGGCCACGTGGTCCACGTCGGGGTGGGCCACCAGGTGCTCGCCGGCCCCGCGGCCGCCCGCCACGATGTTGAGCACCCCGGGCGGCAGGTCCGCCTCCTCGGCCGCCTCGGCGAGCAGGTAGGGGTCCAGCGCCGTCTCCGGGGCCGGTTTGACCACCACCGTGCACCCGGCCAGCAGCGCCGGCGCGACCTTGGCGGCGATCAGGAAGTGCGGCACGTTCCACGGCACGATCGCGGCCGCCACCCCGGCCGGCTCGCGCTCGACGTGGACCGGTCCGAGCATGCCGGGGCGCACCGCGCTCCACTCCACCTGCCCGGCCAGGCCCGCGTAGTAGTCGAGGACGGCGTGGGCCAGCGGCGCCTGGGCCAGGCGTGAGAACGCCAGGGGGCTGCCCATCTCGGCGGTGATGAGCGCGGCCGCCTCCTCGGTGCGCCGCCCGTAGGCCCCGGCCAGCCGCCCGAGCGCCGCGGCCCGCTCGGCGGGGGAGGTCCGCGGCCAGGGGCCGGTGTCGAACGCCCGGCGGGCGGCGCCGACGGCGCGGTCGATGTCGGCGGGCGTCCCGTCCGGGGCCCACCCGACGGTCCTGCCGTCGTGCGGGCCGACCACCTCCAGCACCCCCGTGCCCGCGGGTGCGGCCCACTCTCCCCCGATGTAGAGCCGGTCGTGCGTCGCCATCACGCCTCCCTGAGAATGCAGAACGGGTTTCAGTTTGCATCTCCCGGCGGGGTAAGGCCAGACGGGTTCGGGGGATCGATGAGTGGAACCGGTTACCGCGCCGCGTGCGGTGGCCGCTCCAACCGCCCCGGCGTGGTCCCGGTCCAGCGCCGGAAGGCGTTCAGGAAGGCCGACGGCTCGGTGTAGCCCAGCCGTCCCGCGATCTCCCGCGTCGCCAGGCCCTGGCGGAGCAGCAGCAGTGCGCGGTCCTGCCGCGCCGCGTCCAGCATCCGCCGGAAGGAGTACCCGTGCCCCGACAGGTGGCGCCGGAGCGTGCGCGGGCTGACCGCCAACGCCCGCGCCGCCGACTCCAGGTCGGCGGCGGCCAGATCGGCCTCGATGTGCTCACGGACCCGGGCGACCAGGTCGGGCTCGGACAGGCGGCGGGCCGGCTCGGCGCGGAGCCCGTCGCGGTGCACCCGGGGACGCGGGCCGGACCGGGCCGGCGGGTGCTCCAGGGCGCGGGCGTCCACGACGACCTCGTCCCGGTCCGCGCCGAACTCCGGGACCACCCCCAGCACCCGCAGGTAGGCCTCGGCGCGGTCGGGGTCGCTGTGGCGGGTCCGGACCACGGCCGGAGGCGGTGCCTCCCCGGTGATCCGGCGGGCGAGCAGGGCGAGCCGGGCCAGGTCGCGGTCGAGCGCGAACCGCCGGACCGGCCGCGGCAGGTGCCGGGACCGGGCGCGCAGGGCCACCGTCGCGCCCGCGCGCTCCACGGACCAGGCGCACAGGCCCCATGCCGACGCGGAGGTGCACTCGGCGCGCTCGGCGCGCTCCACCGCCTCGCCGAGGGTGGCGCAGGCGCCCGGGGCCGGCCCCCGGGACCCGTGCCCGGCCGCGTGGAGGCGCTCTCCCACCAGCAGTCCCAGGTCGGGCCGGTGCGGCAGCAGGCGCACCAGGTTCGCCGCGATCGCCGCCTCCTGGGCCGCGGTGGTCTGTGCATCCGGGGCGCCGAGGGCGTCGTGGGCGAGCCCGGTCCCGTCGAGGCAGTCCTCCGCCGCCAGCCCGTATTCCTGCGCGAACTCGATGAGGACGAGCGCCCTGTCGATTCCGAGCGAGGAGGGAGCGTTCATTCGGCACCTTTCTTCGGGCATGACCGTCAGGTCCGCAGGCGAGCCGGTCCTGCGGGCCATGGAGAGGGAAGCGGAATCCGCCGCTCGGATACAGGGCGTTCCCGTCCGGCGCGGGGGCGGCCGTTGAAGCGGTGCGCGGACGGCGGCCGGCCGCGCGGTCACTTTAATACAGAAACGTCGGCGAAGTGGGGAACATGGCGCGGTGCGGGGAAGGGGCCGCAGTGTGCCGGAGGATGTTCCGCCGGGGCTTTCGAACCCGCGGGTTTCCCGTGCCCTCCCATGCCGTTTCGGCGATGGAGCGGAAAATCATCGCCATTTATGAACGGCCGTGCGGCCGAATTGCGTAGGAACGCCGCGGCGAGCGCTGAACGGCCTCGTTCCCGCGCCTTTATGGAGGAGAGGGAGGAGGGCGGAGGAGGAACCGCGCCGGGCCCCGGCGCACGGGAAGGGCCGCACCCCGCCGGTGCGGAGTGCGGCCCTGTGGGCCCGCGGCTCAGGGGCGACGGCAGGCCGTCTCAGGCGCCCCCGAGGCGCCCGGCGCATGCGCGGCGGCGGATCAGCGCGCGGTCGCGGGGATGTCGTCGTAGCGCTCGGGGTCCAGGTTCCGGGCCGACCCGTCGGCGACGCCCTCGACGACCGCGGTCAGGCCGCGCTCCACCGTCGTGACCAGGCGGCCGCGCTGCTTGGAGCCCCAGCTCTGCGTCTGCCCGCGGACCTCGAACAGCACCGTCCCGCTGCCGTTCAGTGCGAACGACGCCAGAGCCGTTCCCGGCAGGTCCTGCTCCTGCGGGTACAGCGTGACGTCGCCGAAGTTCGATTCGCCGTAGGACTGCAGCTCGTCATAGGCGGCCAGGTTCAGCTGGCGCGAGAACTCGTTGTCGTAGACGTCGTCGTACTCGGAGTACTTGCGCTCCCATTCCGGGCTGCCCTGCTCGGGCAGGAAGTTGCCCGACAGGGACAGGTCGACCCAGAACTCCCCGTTCTCATCCTGGTAGCAGGGGCCCTGGTGGTGCAGGTCGATGTAGGCGTCCACCCCGCCCTTCTCCTCGGCCAGGGCGACATAGGCGTCGCGCACCGCCTGCGACTCGGGCTGGACGAACCAGCCGGGGGAGGCCGAGTCGCCGGGCAGGTCGGCCGGGTCGGGGACGTAGTCCAGGTCGGGGTTGAAATCGCGGTTGACGTCGAACCCCGGCCGCTGCGCGTAGTCGTCGCCCTGCAGCTCGCCGGTGTAGTGGTTCCACGAGGGCGGGGCGCCCTCCAGCTGCGGAAAGTCGTCCACCACGTCGGACCAGGAGCGGTCGTTGCCCCGCCGGTCCAGCTCCGAGCCGTCCGGGTTCATCTTCGGCACCGCCACCACGGTCACCTGCTCGCGCAGCTCGCGCGCCTGCTTCGACGGGCCCGAGAGCGACCGGAGCAGGCGCAGGACCGCCTCGGTGCCGGTCTTCTCGTTGCCGTGGATCTCGCTGGCGACCATGACGGTCCGCGGCCCCTCGCCGACGCGGGCCGTCCAGATCTCCCGGCCCTGGCCGGAGCGGCCGGCGACCTCCACCTCCAGCGCGCCCTTGGAGCGCCGCTCCAGGCGCTGCAGCTCGTCCCCGAGCTCGGCGTGGTCGGTCCAGGAGGCGGTTCCGGTGTCCTTGTGCGGGCTGCAGGGGGCGGCGGCCGGCTCGGCGGCGGCCGGTGCGGACAGGGCGGTGAGGGCGCCGCCGGCCAGAGCGGCGGCGGCGAGGACGGCGGGGAACGCGAGGCGCGCGGACGCCATGGGGTCTCCGTTCGCTGGGGGATGTCCAGTCGTCCCATGTTTCTTAACCGTCGGGGGTGCACAGGGTCAAGGGGACCGGAACCGCCGAACCGGGCCGACCGCTCCGCGGGGGCTCCCCGGGCGCCCGCGCACCCGTCTCCGGCCCCGCCCGACCAGGTGGGCGGGGCCCACGGCGCGCCGGCGCGCCGCCGGCCCGGCCGGTGTGGCCGTCCGGACATCCCCGGGCGGCGCGGGAGGCGCCCCGGCACCCGCGTGATGGTCGTAGGCTCAGGAGGCGTCCGCCGTCCCACCGACTCGCATGAGGGGAACCCCGCGCGATGGCCGATCCCTTCGTCCACCTGCACGTCCACACCGAGTACTCGATGCTGGACGGTGCGGCGAAGCTGAAGAACCTCTTCGAGGTCGCCCGGCAGGAGAAGATGCCCGCGGTCGCCATGACCGACCACGGGAACATGCACGGCGCCTACGACTTCTACACCCAGGCGCGGGCGGCGGGGATCACCCCGGTGATCGGCGTGGAGGCCTACGTCGCTCCGGAGTCGCGGTACCACAAGAAGCCGGTCCGCTGGGGCGACCCCAGCCAGAAGAGCGACGACGTCTCCGGTGGCGGCGCCTTCAACCACATGACCATGTGGGCGCAGAACAAGGAGGGGCTGCACAACCTCTTCAAGCTCAACTCCCGGGCCTCCACCGAGGGCTTCTTCCGCAAGCCCCGCATGGACAAGGAGCTCATCTCCGAGCACGCCTCCGGGATCATCGCGACCACCGGCTGCCCCTCCGGCGCGGTGCAGACCCGCCTGCGGCTGGGCCAGTTCGACGAGGCCCTCCAGGTCGCCTCGGACTACCGGGACATCTTCGGCAAGGAGAACTTCTTCGTCGAGCTCATGGACCACGGCCTCGACATCGAGCGCCGGGTCCGCGAGGGCCTGCTGACCATCGCCAAGCAGTTGGACCTGCGGTTCGTGGTCACCAACGACTCGCACTACACCTACGAGAGCGAGCGCGACGCCCACGACGCGCTGCTGTGCATCCAGACCGGCTCCAAGCTCTCCGACGAGAACCGGTTCCGGTTCGGCGGGTCCGGCTACTACCTGAAGACCGCCGAGCAGATGCGTGCGATCGACACCTCCGACGCCTGGCTGGAGGGGTGCCGCAATACCCTGGCCATCGCCGAGATGGTCGACACCACGGGGATGTTCGACTACTACGACCTCATGCCCAAGCTCCCCTGGCCCGAGGGCGAGACCGAGGAGAGCTTCTTCCGCAAGGAGGTCATGCAGGGCCTGGAGCGGCGCTTCCCCCAGGGCATCCCCGACGGCTACGTCGAGCAGGCCGAGTACGAGATCGACGTCATCATCCAGAAGCGCTACCCCTCCTACTTCCTGGTGGTCGCCGACTTCATCAACTGGGCCAAGGAGAACGGCATCGCCGTGGGCCCGGGCCGGGGCTCGGCCGCGGGGTCGCTGCTCGCCTACGCACTGGGCATCACCGACCTCGACCCGATCCCGCACAGCCTGATCTTCGAGCGGTTCCTCAACCCCGAGCGCGAGTCCCCGCCCGACATCGACATCGACTTCGACGAGCGCCGGCGCGGCGATGTCATCCGGTACGTCACCGAGAAGTACGGCGAGGACAAGGTCGCCATGATCGCGACCTTCGGCACGATTAAGGCCAAGGCCGCCATCAAGGACGCCTCGCGCGTCCTGGGCTTCCCCTACGCCCTGGGCGACCGGGTCTCCAAGGCGTTCCCGCCGGCCGTCATGGGCAAGGACATCCCGCTGACCGGGATCTTCGACGAGAGCCACGGCCGCTACAACGAGGCCGGCGAGCTGCGCAAGCTCTACGAGGAGGACGTCGAGGTCAAGCAGGTCATGGACCTGGCGCAGGGCCTGGAGGGGCTGATCCGCCAGACCGGCGTGCACGCCGCGGGCGTCATCATGAGCTCGGAGACCATCACCGACCACATCCCGGTCATGATGCGCGACTCCGACGGGGTCATCATCACGCAGTTCGACTACCCGACCTGCGAGACGCTCGGCCTGATGAAGATGGACTTCCTCGGGCTGCGCAACCTGACCATCATGGACGACTGCATCAAGAACATCGAGGCCAACCGGGGGGAGAGGGTCGAGCTGCTCGACCTGACCCTGGACGACCCGGCCACCTTCGAACTGCTGCAGCGCGGCGACACCCTGGCGGTCTTCCAGTTCGACGGCGGCCCGATGCGGGCGCTGCTGCGGCAGATGAAGCCCGACCACTTCGAGGACATCTCCGCCGTCGGCGCCCTGTACCGTCCCGGCCCCATGGGCGCCAACTCCCACATCAACTACGCCCTGCGCAAGAACGGCCAGCAGGAGATCACCCCGATCCACCCCGAGCTCGCCGACGCCCTGGAGGAGATCCTGGGCACGACCTACGGCCTGATCGTGTATCAGGAGCAGGTCATGCAGATCGCGCAGAAGCTCGCCGGGTACACGCTGGGCGAAGCGGACCTGCTCCGACGCGCCATGGGCAAGAAGAAGAAGGAGGTCCTCGACCGGGAGTTCAAGCCGTTCAGCGAGGGCATGAAGAAGAACGGCTACTCCGACGAGGCGATCAAGACCCTGTGGGACATCCTCGTCCCGTTCTCCGACTACGCCTTCAACAAGGCGCACTCGGCCGCCTACGGCCTGGTCTCCTACTGGACCGCCTACCTCAAGGCGAACTACCCGGCCGAGTACATGGCGGCCGTGCTCACCTCCGTGGGCGACGACAAGGACAAGAGCGCGCTCTACCTGAACGAGTGCCGCCGCATGGGCATCAACGTGCTGCCGCCGGACGTCAACGAGTCCGACGCCACGTTCACCCCGCGCGGCAAGGAGGAGATCCGCTTCGGCCTGTCGGCCGTGCGCAACGTGGGCGCCAACGTCGTCGAGGGCATCGTCAAGGCGCGCCGGGAGAAGGGGCGCTTCACCTCCTTCGCCGACTTCCTGGACAAGGTGCCCCAGCAGGTCTGCAACAAGCGCGTGGTCGAGTCGCTGATCAAGGCCGGCGGGTTCGACGAGTTCAGGGAGCCGCGCAAGGGCCTGGTGCTGGTGCACGAGCAGGCCATCGACGCCATCATCGGGCACAAGCGTGCCGAGGCCGCCGGCCAGGACTCGCTGTTCGGCGGAATCGCCGAGCCGGAGTCGGGCATCCAGGTGGTGCCGGACATCCCCGAGGGGGAGTGGGACAAGACCACGCTGCTGGCGTTCGAGCGGGAGATGCTGGGCCTGTACGTCTCCGACCACCCGCTGCTGGGGCTGGAGCACCTGCTGGCCTCCAACGCCGACTGCTCGGTGGCGGACCTGGCCGACCGGCCCGACGGGAGCACGGTGACCGTGGGCGGGCTGCTGTCCGGGCTCACCCGCAAGATCACCAAGCAGGGCAACAGCTGGGCCATGGCGCAGCTGGAGGACCTGGGCGGCGCCGTCGACTGCATGATCTTCCCGAACACCTACCAACTGTGCTCGCACGTGCTGGCCGAGGACGCGGTGCTGTTCATCAAGGGGCGGCTCGACCGGCGCGAGGACGTGCCCAAGCTGATCGCGATGGAGGTCATCCAGCCGGACCTGTCGCAGGTGGGCAAGGAGCAGCCGGTGGTGGTGTCGATGCCGATCTCCCGGGTGGAGAAGGGCACGATCACCGAGTTCCGCGACATCCTGTCCCGCAACAAGGGCCAGACCCAGGTGCACCTGCAGGTGCACAACGGGCCCCGCACCACGGTCTTCGCCCTCGACGAGGCGCTGCGGGTGAGCCCGTCGCCCGAGCTGATGGGCGAGCTGAAGGCGCTGCTGGGCTCCAACTGCCTCGGCGGGGTCTGAGGAAGGGGCCGACCCGCGTCCCGGGCCCCTGCAGGCGGCCCCGTGCCGCCGGGCCCGCACCCACACGTCCACGGACGGCGGTGCGGGCCCGGCGGCCTCTTCGTGCTCGCCCGCCTCGGAGCACCGGAAGGCCTCACCGAACGGCCGGACGGCGGCGGGCACCGGCCCCCTCGCGCCGGCGCCGCCCTTGACCGGCCAGACGCGAGCGCTCAGGATCAGGGCAATCCGAGCGTGAAGGGGCGGTCTCGTCGGGAACGCCCCGAGAGGACCTGCATGCCTGTAGAAGCGGCGTCGACGTTCCGCAGGCTCATCTCCATGACGAGGGGGTCGGCCTTCCACCTGGACCAGCACGGCGCCCATCTCCCCGGCGACCTGGCCTTCTCCTCCTGGAAGACCCGGCTTCCCCTGGCGGAGGACGGCCACGGCTGGCGCCGCCTGGTGCGGAGCAGCACCGCCCGCGGCGTCAGCTTCCGGCGCGTCCGCGTGGTGTCCGAGCCGCTGGTGCCCTCCATCGTCTACGCCTACGCCGTGACCGAGCAGCTCAACGCCGCGGCCGGGCTGGAGGTGCGGTGGCTGCCCCGCCCCCGGACCGCCGGGCTCGCGTTCCCGCGCCTGGACTGCTGGATCTTCGACGGCCGGGCCGCGCTCCTGTACCACTTCGACGCCTTCGGGGAGATCGAGCGCGCGGAGGTCACGTTCGTCCCCGGGCCGATCGACTACTACCGGCTGCTCTTCGCGGCGGCCTGGGACCGCGCCGTCCCGCACCAGGAGTACCGCCCCGGGGCCTGGTGACACGGACGCGCGGCGCGTAGCGCGAGGGGAGGGGCGGGGCCTGCGCCGCTGCCAGGGGCTCCGTGCACCAGGTGCCCCCGAGGAGCGGAGCGATCACGGTGGGCGGCGTCCGGAGGTTCGGCGTCGTCTGCGTCGCCCGAGGCCGGCTCTCGGCGGCCTCGGTACCGCGACCCCGTCTGCGGGCACCGCGGCCTCGGGGCACAGCCTTCCGGCCCCCGCCGCCCTCTCGGGCTTCGCCCGCAGCGCCCTCACCAGGAACCGGCCTTCGGCGCCGTCTGTGTCGTGACGTGCATCACATGTACTTGCTTGGCGATCGATACCGATATATCGTTAACGATCAAGATAGAAGATCACCTATCGGGACCGATCGCCGGAGTCGCGGAGGCGGTCCCGGAGCGAGGAGGACACCATGACCGCGATGGCGATGCCGTGGCCCTGGGGCGGCGGCGGAGAAGAGGACCGGCCCGGCGCCGGTTCCGGGCGCGAGCGCCTGCGGCGTTTCAAGGAGGCCGCGGCGCGGGGCTCCGGCCCCGCGGTGCTCAAGCACTGGATGCAGGGGGGAGGGCGCGGCGGGCCGCACGGCCACCACCGCGGCGGGCCCCATGGCCACGGCCGCGAGTGGCACGGATGGCGTCCACCCGAGGGGCCGTTCGCGGCGGGCCCCGGCGGGCAGGTTCCGCCGGTGCCCCCCGGCGGACAGGTCCCGCCGATGCCCCCCGCCGGCCCGTGGGGGCCGCCGCCCTTCGGGTTCGGGGGCCCCGGCGGACCGGGCGGTCCCGGCGGGCCGTTCGGCGGCCGCGGCGGACGGCGCGGCCAGCGGGCGCGCCGGGGCGACGTGCGCACCGGCATCCTGCTGCTGCTGGCCGAGGGCCCGCTCAGCGGGTACGAGATCATCCGCGAGGGCAAGGAGCGCAGCTCCGGCGTCTGGCGGCCCAGTCCCGGGTCGGTGTACCCGATGCTCCAGCAGCTGGAGGACGAGGGCCTGGTCCGCCCGGCCGCGTCCGAGGGGGGCGGCCGCCGGCGCCCCTACGAGCTCACCGAGGACGGGCGCGCCTACGTCGACGAGCGCGCGGACGGGCTGACCCCGCCGTGGCAGGCGGCGGCGGAGGAGTTCGAGGACGCGCACTCGGGCCAGATGGAGGTACAGGCTCTGGCCTACCAGCTGGCGGCCGCCGCCGCCCAGGTGGCGCAGGTCGGCACCCCCGGTCAGCAGGAGCGGGCCAAGCGCATGCTCACGGAGACCCGCAGGGAGCTCTACCGCCTCCTGGCCGAGGACGAGGCGGCCGGCTCGGACGACGGCGACGCCGAGGAGTAGCCGGGACCGACGCCCTTTCCGCCCCCGCCCGGTGCACCGGGCGGGGGCGGTGCCGTGCCGCCTGAGAGGGGGTGAGGGGGCGGAAGGGGGCGCTCTACGGTTCAGGCGGCGGCCATTCGATGGAGCAGGTCCAACCGTCCGGAGTGGGCGGCGGTCTCTTCGAGCATGTGGATCAGCACCCACCGCAGCGTCACCGGGGGTTCGCCCACACGGGACCGGCGGGCGCCCGATCGCGGTTCCAAGCGTGCGGTGATCGTTCGTGAGCGTTCGCATTGCAGGTCGTAGGCGGCCAAGAGGTCGGCGAGGTCCTGCTCCGGGCCGTGGTGCGGATCGGAGCCTGCGGCGGTGCCCTGGAGCGGGTCGGGCTCGCGCTCGGGCCGACCGAGGAGCACCGCCTCGAACCAGTGGTGCTCCGCCCAGGTCAGGTGCGCCACCACCCCGTGCGGCGAGAGCAGCGGAGCGCCGGGGACCGGGGCGGCGGCGGAGCCGGTGGGGGACAGTCCGGAGCAGGAGCGGCGCACCGATGCGCGCCGGCGGTCGAGGAAGGCACTGAGCATCGTGGTCTCGTCCGCCCACACCGGGGGAGGCGCCGGTCGGCACCCCCATTGGCCGGGGAGTGCGGGTCCACGGTCGCATGGCGTGTCCATGCGCTCATTGTCACCGCCGCCCTCGGGGCCGACCACTGGTTTTCCGGGCCCCCGGGCGGGATAGATTCGTGTGAGCGGAAAACGGAAGGGGGCGCCCCGATGGTTCGTGGGCGATGGGCCGCGGGCGGCGCGGTCCTCGGGGCGGTCGCGGCGCTCGGGGTCCCGCTGGGCCTGCTGTGGTGGTGGCTGGCCCCGCGGCCGGAGGTCACCGTCGGCGCCGACGGCCGACCTCTGCCCTACCCCCTGGGCGAGGCCGCGTTCTCGGTTCAGGGCCACTACGCGGTCATCGCCGCCGGGGCCGGGATCGCCACCGGGTACTGCGCCTACCTCGTCCAGTACCGCCTGGCCCGCCGACGCGCGGAACAGGGGAGACCCCCGCTCGACATGCGCATGGCGTGCCTGCTGGGCCTGGCCGCCGGGGCGGTGCTCGGTGCCGTGCTGGTGTGGCGCACCGGCGTCCTGCTGGAAGGCGATGCCTTCGCGGAGGCGCTGGCCGCCGCCGCCCCCGGAGACGTCATCACCGACCGGCTCCGCCTGGACGCCACGGCGGCGCTGGTCGTCTGGCCGTTCGTCGCGGTGCTGCAGTACGGCCTGTTCGACGCGGTGAGCACCTGGCGGGGCGATGTCCCGGCCGTGTCCGCCGCCGCAGCCGAATCCGACGCTGACACCGACCCCGACAGCGGGCCCGGTACCGAGTCCGGCAGCGATTCCGGGGAAAAGCCCGCTTCTGCGACCGAGACGGCCGCGTCCTAGTCTCCTGCGTCTCTCGGACCGCCGGGGAACGCCGGCGGTCTGCGGCGGCGAAGGCGTGGACGCCGGTGCAACCGTCAGGATCGGCGCGGTCCCGCGGCCGGAGCGTGCCCCGTCGTCCGGCCGTCCCCTGTGGCGCCATCACCAGCGGCGGTGGCGCTCCACCTGCGGTGCGTCGCCGTCGCCGCGCCAGGTCCCGCTGCCGCCGTCGCCCGCGAAGTCGCCGCCCAGCCCGGTGTCCGCGCGCCCGAGTCCGCGCCCGCAGGCCGCCGCGAAGGAGCGGACCAGGGCCTCCTCGCGGGCGCCGCCCGGCGCCGCTCCCCGTTCGCCCTCCCGACGCCGCAGCTCGGGGAAGCCGACCAGCGCCGTCGTGCGCAGCGCCCCGACGGCACCGGGGCCCGGCCCCGCCGCTCGGGCCTCGGCCAACAGCGCGTCCCCCGCGAGCGTGCGCGGCCCCAGCCGCCCACCGGTGGCCCGGTACACCCAGTGCACCCCGAACCAGCACGCGTAGAGCAGCGGGGCGGCGAAGGCCGCCTGCGGCAGAGGGGCCGCGACCAGCGCGACGGCGGCGGCCGCCGCCCCGCACGCCACGGCCCCGGGCAGCCCGCCCAGCAGCCGCCGCGCCACGTGCAGCAGGAAGGGGTAGGCCATCAGCAGCAGGGCGAAGACCGCCGGGGCCGCGGGGTGCACGGGGGAGTCTCCCGGCCGCATGCCCGCCAGCAGCAGCACCGCGCCCAGGACCGCCGCGCCCGTGCCGGCGGCGGCGTGCGCGGCCCATGCCGCGCGGCGCAGGCGCCGGACCCGGCGCAGGCGGGCCGGGTCGAAGAACAGGCCGAGGCGGCGGAGCCGCCACAGCACCGCGGTGGCCGCGTCCCCGAGGGTGACCGACTCGATGAGGCGCTCGGCCGGCAGGCACCGGCCGGGCTCCAGGGAGGCCTCCATGAGCCGTCCGAACGGCGACGGGGGGCGGGGGAGCGGCGGGGCGCCGCAAGGGGGCTGCTCCGGGGCCGAGACCGCGCCGTTCCCGCGCGCGATCACCCGGCCCGACAGGTACAGCCCGGCAAGGGCGACCTCGCCCATGCGCGTCCGGCCTCCGGCGAGCATGCCGAGGTCCGCGGGGTCGAGGTCGTCGGCGCCGACGGCGGGGAACCGGGGGCCCGAGGTGCGGGCGCGGGCGTAGCCCCAGCGGGAGAGCAGCAGGCAGAGCGCGATCAGCACGTGGGTGATGACCGTGCCGAGCACGACCGCCGGGACCATCGTGCCTCCCTGACGCGTCCCACCTTCAGATGTGATGCAGACCACGGTAAGTCGGAGGCGGTCCGGTGAAAAGTACCTAGCACTAGGTAACACGCGTCGGGGCAGGGCAAGGGCGTTCGGGCGACGAACAGGGCAGGGCGGCACGCGGCGGTGAGGACGCCGTGCACCGCGCACGGCAGTCGTCCCGAAGGGGCGCCGGGGTGCCTGGGGCGTGATGGCGCGGGCGCCCGGGGCCTCCGAGGTTCGCGTCCCCGCATGTCGTGCATGCCGAAGGCGGCGACCGTCGCCGGCCGCCGCCTTGAGCCTGAGGCCCTTACCGCCCTAATAGGCGGCGATGGGACCCGTCTTCGCCTGGGTGAGGCTCACCAGGTCCTCAGGAGAGAGCTCCATCTGCAGGCCGCGCCGGCCCGCCGAGACGTACACCGTCGCGTGGTCGCCCGCCGAGGAGTCCACCACCGTGGGCAGCCTCTTGCGCTGGCCCAGCGGGCTGATGCCCCCGCGCACGTAGCCCGTGGCCCGCTCGGCGGCCTTCGGGTCGGCCATCACGGCCTTCTTTCCGCCGACCGCCGCGGCCAGCGCCTTGAGGTCCAGCGTCGCCGCGACCGGGACCACGCCCACCGTCAATGCCCCGTCGACCTCCGCCACCAGCGTCTTGAACACGCGCTCGCGCGGGACGCCGAGGGCGTCGGAGGCCTCCTCGCCGTAGGAGGAGGCGCCGTCGCCCGACGCCTCATACGTGTGCAGGACGCTCTGGATCTTCGCCCGGCCCGCCGCGACCGTGGCCGGGGTCCCCTTTCCGCTCACCCGGACAGCCTAGTGCCGCCGCCTGCGGGCGGCGGCGGGCACGGGGCGGCGGGCACGGGGCGGCGGGAAGGGGGCGTGCCCCCCCTCATACCGTCAGCGCCGGCCCCGCGGTCTCCGGGGCGTCGCCGTCGCCCGCCTCGTCGGGCATCTCGCGCGCCAGCCAGGTCTCCACCTCGAACATCGACCCGCCCGCGGCGCGGTCCAGCACCGCCAGGATGGTCGACATCTTGTGCTCCTCCTCGACCTGCTCCTTGAGGAACCACTGGAGGAACTGCTCGCCGGTGTAGTCGTTCTCCTCGCGGGCCACCCGCTGCAGGACGTGGAACTGCTCGGTCACGCGCTGCTCCTGGGCCAGGGCCAGGGCCACCAGGTCCCGCGGCGCGTCGAAATCGTTCTGGATTTCGTCGACACGCGGGATGGAGGTGGGAACGTCCCGGTCGAGCAGGTAGCGCACGATCATCATCGCGTGGTCGCGCTCCTCCAGCGACTGGCGGTAGAAGATCCGCGCCAGCTGGGGCAGGTGGCGGTCGTCGAACCAGGCGGCCAGCGCCACGTACTGGTGCGAGGCCGTGAACTCGTGCCGCACCTGGTCCAGCAGGAGGCGGTGGAACTTGGAAAGGCCGTGCTCGGTGGTATGAGGTGTCGAAGCCATGCCTTCACAATAGCGCCTCCGAAAACCTGAGTCGATTAATAGCGCGGCAATTTGTGTCACGTAGGCAAGCCTTTCTTGCAATCAATTAGGTTAGCCCTCCCAAAGTTAGGCCAGGCTCATTGATCCCTTTTATGGTGAGGCTTGCCTGAACGGTGGCGAAGCGGGTGGGGCGGACGAAAAGGGGACGCGGGCGCCGCCCGGGGCGCATCCCCGGGTGACCGCGGTCACCCCGTGCGGCCAGGGATCTCCTGGGGCGTGCGGGGCCCCCGCCCCCTAGAATGGGGCCGTGATCTCCCGAATCGACCTTCGAGGCACCACCGGTGACCCGCGCGACCTGCTGCCGCGCGCCGAGACCGACGTCGAGGCGGCGGTGGACAAGGTCCGCCCCATCGTCGAGGACGTGCGGCATCGCGGCACCGAGGCGCTGATCGAGCTCGCCGAGCGCTTCGACGGGGTCCGCCTCACCGGGATCAAGGTCCCCGAAGAGGAGATCACCGCGGCGCTGGACACCCTCGACCCCGCGGTCCGCGCCGCCCTGGAGGAGTCCATCCGGCGCGCCCGCCTGGTCCACCGCGACCAGCGGCGCACCGACACCACCACCCGCGTGGCCCCCGGCGGCACCGTCACCGAGCGCTGGGTCCCGGTCGGCCGGGTCGGGCTCTACGCGCCGGGCGGCCGCGCGGTCTACCCCTCCAGCGTCGTGATGAACGTCGTGCCCGCCCAGGAGGCGGGCGTCGCCTCGCTGGCCGTGGCCTCCCCGCCGCAGGCCGAGTTCGGCGGCCTGCCGCACCCGACCGTGCTTGCCGCCTGCGCCCTGCTCGGCGTGGACGAGGTCTACGCGGCGGGCGGAGCCCAGGCCGTGGCCATGTTCGCCTACGGCGCCGGCGAGTGCGCCCGTGCCGACATGGTCACCGGCCCCGGCAACATCTGGGTGGCCGCCGCCAAGCGCATGCTCAAGGGCACCATCGGCATCGACGCCGAGGCCGGGCCCACCGAGATCGCCGTCCTGGCCGACGACACCGCCGACCCCGGCTACGTCGCCGCCGACCTGATCAGCCAGGCCGAGCACGACACCGTCGCCGCCTCGGTCCTGGTCACCCCCTCCACCGCGCTCGCCGACCGGGTCGAGGCCGAGCTGGAGCACCGGGTGGCCGCCACCAAGCACTCCGAGCGCATCCGCGAGGCGCTCGGCGGTCCCCAGTCCGGCATCGTCCTGGTCGACGACGTCGAGCACGGCCTGCGCGTGGTCGACGCCTACGCCGCCGAGCACCTGGAGATCATGGTCCGCGACCCGCGCGCCACCGCCGAGCGGGTCCGCAACGCCGGCGCCGTCTTCGTCGGCCCCCACGCACCGGTGTCCCTGGGCGACTACCTCGCCGGGTCCAACCACGTGCTGCCCACCGGCGGGTGCGCCTGCCACTCCTCGGGCCTGAGCGTGCAGACCTTCCTGCGCGGCATCCACGTGGTCGACTACGACCGCGACGCCCTGGCCGAGGTCGCCGGGCACGTCGTCGCCCTCTCCGAGGCCGAGGACCTGCCCGCGCACGGCGAGGCCGTGACCGCGCGCGTCGGCCGCACCGGCGCCTGAGGCGCCCCGGACCACCACCGCACCACCGCACCGACCTTCCGGACGGACACCTGACACCGTGAGCGACTTCGGCCTCGACGACCTGCCGATCCGCGACGACCTGCGCGGGCGCGCCCCCTACGGCGCCCCCCAGCTGGACGTGCCGGTCGCCCTGAACACCAACGAGAACCCCTTCCCGCCCTCCGAGCGCCTGGTCGAGGCCCTCGGGCGCGCCGTCGCCGACGCCGCCCGCGGCCTCAACCGCTACCCCGACCGCGACGCGGTCCGGCTGCGCGAGGCGCTGGCGGGCTACCTCGGCCACGGCCTGGACGCCTCCCGGGTATGGGCGGCCAACGGCTCCAACGAGGTCCTGCAGCAGATCCTGCAGGTCTTCGGCGGCCCCGGGCGCAGCGCCATGGGCTTCGAGCCGTCCTACTCCATGCACCCGGTCATCACCGAGGTCACCGGCACCCGCTGGATCACCGCCGAGCGCGGGCCCGACTTCGCCGTCGACCCCGACCGGGCCGAGGAGCAGATCGCCGAGCACCGCCCCGACGTGCTCTTCCTGACCTCGCCCAACAACCCCACCGGCACCGCCCTGCCGCTGGAGACCGTCGAGCGGCTGGCCGCCGCCGCACCCGGCATGGTCGTCGTCGACGAGGCCTACGCCGAGTTCCGCCGCGAGGGCACCCCCAGCGCGCTGTCCCTGCTGGAGCGCCACCCGCGGCTCATCGTCTCGCGCACCATGTCCAAGGCCTTCGCCCTGGCCGGGGCCCGCCTGGGCTACCTGGCCGCACACCCGGCGGTGGTCCGGGCCCTGCAGCTGGTGCGGCTGCCCTACCACCTGTCCGCCGTCACCCAGGCCGTGGCCCTGACCGCGCTGGAGTTCTCCGACGAGCTCCTGGCCGGGGTCAAACAGCTGCGCGAGGAGCGCGACGCCCTGGTGGGGTGGCTGCGCGGGCAGGGCTTCACCGTCGCCGACTCCGACGCCAACTTCGTGCTCTTCGGGGAGTTCGAGGACCGGAGCGCGGTGTTCCGCGGCATGCTGGAGCGCGGCGTGCTCATCCGCGAGGTCGGCCCGCCGCGCTGGCTGCGCGCCACCATCGGCACCCCCGAGGAAATGTCCGCCTTCCGGGAGGCGTTGCTGCAGGTGACGGCCTGAACGCCGACGCCGGCCGCCCCGAGACCCAGGAGAGTCCCACCACCATGAGCCGTATCGGCCGCATCGAACGCGCCACCAAGGAGACCAAGGTCAGCGTCGAGATCGACCTCGACGGGACCGGCGTGTCCGACGTCTCGACCGGCGTCGGGTTCTACGACCACATGCTCGACCAGCTCGCCAAGCACGGCCTGTTCGACCTGACCGTGCGCACCGAGGGCGACCTGCACATCGACTCCCACCACACCATGGAGGACACCGCCCTGGCCCTGGGCGCCGCCTTCCGGGAGGCCCTGGGCGACCGGGCGGGGATCCGCCGCTTCGCCGACGCCAAGGTGCCGCTCGACGAGGCCCTCGCCGAGGCCACCGTCGACGTGTCCGGCCGGCCCTACCTGGTGCACAGCGAGCCCGAGGGCATGGCGCCCGTCATCGGCCGCGACTACGACACCACCATGACCCGGCACATCTTCGAGTCGTTCGTCGCCCAGGCGCGCGTGGCCATGCACGTCCGCGTGCCCTACGGCCGCAACGCCCACCACATCGTCGAGTGCCAGTTCAAGGCCCTGGCGCGGGCGCTGCGCTTCGCCTGCGAGAAGGACCCGCGCGTCAGCGGCGTCCCCTCCACCAAGGGCGTGCTCTGATGCAGGACCTGTGGGGCGTGCTGCTCATCGGCCTGGGCGGTGTCCTGGCCGGGGGCGCGATCTCCACCTGGAAGAACCAGCGCGTGCTCGCGGTGGCCCTGGGCGCCTGCGCCCTGCTCGCCGTGGCCTCGGGGGTGCTCCGCCTGGGCTACTTCGGCGGCTGAGCCGCCGCCCGCCCCGCAGCGGACCGCCCCTCCGCCCGCCCCACCGACGACCCACCACCGCCGAACCAAGAAAGGCGCGGTCGACCGTGCAGCCTCGCGTCGCCATCCTCGACTACGGATCCGGCAACCTCCGGTCCGCCCAGCGCGCCGTGGAGCGCGCCGGCGCCGGCGTGGAGGTCACCGCCGACCCCCATGCCGCCATGGAGGCCGACGGCCTGCTCGTCCCCGGCGTGGGGGCGTTCGCCTCCTGCATGGAGGGGCTGCGCTCGGTGCACGGCGACCGCGTCATCGGCAAGCGCCTGGCCGGGGGCCGCCCGGTGCTGGGCATCTGCGTGGGCATGCAGGTGCTCTTCGACCGCGGCGTCGAACACGGCGTGGCCGCCGACGGGTGCGGGGAGTGGCCCGGCACCGTCGAGCGCCTGCAGGCGCCCGTCGTCCCGCACATGGGGTGGAACACCCTCGACGTCCCCGAGGGCAGCCGCCTGTTCGCCGGGATCGGCCCCGAGGAGCGCTTCTACTTCGTGCACTCCTACGGGGTGCTGCGCTGGGAGCTGGAGGCGGACTCCCCGCACATCGCGGCGCCGCGGGTCACCTGGTCCACGCACGGCGCCCCGTTCGTGGCGGCCGTGGAGAACGGGCCCCTGTGGGCCACCCAGTTCCACCCCGAGAAGTCCGGCGACGCCGGCGCCAAGGTGCTGGCCAACTGGGTGGCGTCGCTGTGAGCGGCGCCGCCGAACCGATTCCGCGAAGCGAACCCATCCCGGAAAGCAGGGTCTGCGAACCGATGTCCTCCACCCTCGAACTCCTCCCGGCCGTGGACGTGGCCGACGGGACCGCGGTCCAGCTGGTCCAGGGCAAGGCCGGATCCGGCGGGCGGTACGGCGACCCGCTGGAGGCCGCCCGCGCCTGGCAGGAGGCCGGCGCCGAGTGGATCCACCTGGTCGACCTGGACGCCGCCTTCGGCCGCGGCCACAACCGCGAGCTGCTGTCCTCGATCGTGGGGCGGCTGGACGTCAAGGTCGAGCTGTCCGGGGGCATCCGCGACGACGACTCGCTGGCGGCGGCCCTGGCCACCGGGTGCACGCGGGTCAACATCGGCACCGCCGCCCTGGAGGACCCCGACTGGTGCGCGCGCATCATCGCCGAGCACGGCGACCGCATCGCCATCGGCCTGGACGTGCGCGGCACCACCCTGGCCGCCCGCGGCTGGACACGGGACGGCGGCGACCTGTACGCCACCCTCGACCGCCTGGAGGCCGAGGGGTGCGCCCGCTACGTCGTCACCGACGTCAACAAGGACGGCACCCTCAAGGGCCCGAACCTGGAGCTGCTGAAGGCGGTGTGCTCGCGCACCGACAAGCCGGTCGTGGCCAGCGGCGGGGTGTCCGCCCTGGAGGACCTCAAGGCGATCGCGACCCTGGTGCCCGAGGGCGTCGAGGGCGCGATCATGGGCACCGCCCTGTACGAGGGCGCGTTCACCCTCCCGGAGGCCCTTGAGGCGGTGAAGTCGGCGTGAGCCTGGCCGTGCGCGTCATCCCGTGCCTGGACGTGGACGCCGGGCGCGTGGTCAAGGGCGTCAACTTCCAGAACCTGCGCGACGCCGGGGACCCGGTGGAGCTGGCGGCCCGCTATGACGCGGCCGGCGCCGACGAGCTCACCTTCCTCGACGTCACCGCCTCCAGCGGCGACCGGGAGACCACCTACGACGTGGTGCGGCGCACCGCCGAGCAGGTGTTCATCCCGCTGACCGTGGGCGGCGGCGTGCGCACCCCGGACGACGTCGACCGCCTGCTGCGCGCGGGCGCCGACAAGGTGGGCGTGAACACCGCGGCCATCGCCCGCCCCGAGCTGGTCCGGGAGATCGCCGAGCGGTTCGGCAACCAGGTCCTGGTGCTCTCGGCGGACGTGCGCCGCGCCGAAGGGACCCCGCAGGCGCCGCTGCCCAGCGGGTTCGAGGTGACCACCCACGGGGGGCGCCGGGGGACCGGCATCGACGCCGTGGAGTGGACCGAGCGCGCGGCCGCGCTGGGCGCCGGGGAGATCCTGCTGAACTCGATGGACGCCGACGGCACCAAGGCCGGGTTCGACCTGGACCTGATCCGCGCGGTCCGGGCCCGGGTGGACGTGCCGGTCATCGCCAGCGGCGGCGCGGGCGAGGTGTCCCACTTCCCGCCGGCGATCGACGCGGGCGCCGACGCGGTGCTGGCGGCGTCGGTGTTCCACTTCGGGGACTTCACCATCGGCGACGTGAAGGACGAGCTCCGCGAACAGGGCCACCCGATCCGCCCCGTGCCCTGAGGCCACGGGGGAGGGGGATCCGTTCCCTGAGGAGAGGACGGCTCCCTCCCCTCTGAAGGTTCCCGAGCGGCCGTCCGTCTTTCCACCGCTGCCTCGCCGCGCATCGAAACCGCCGGTGGTACGGCGGCGGCCGTCCTGGCCCTGGGCCCTGGGGCGAGTTCCTCAGGGCGTAGCGGGGGCGGTCGTTCTCGCGAGTGGAGCCGGCCCGGAAACCTCGCCTCGGTCCGGCCCAGGTGGCGGGCCTCCGCGCGGGACCGTGTCCGGCGCGGATTCGTGTGTCCTCATACGCCGGGGCACGTCCGGGCGGTGGGGCTCTCCGAGTAGCAGGCCGTCCCTGTGCAGGTCCCCGCCGGAGACGGACCTCCGGCGGGGACGGGCCCCGACCAGGCCCGACCAGGCCCGGCCAGGCGCCCGGCGCGTCCGGTCAGGCCGCGCCCAGGCGTGCGTACAGGTCCCGGTACACCTCGGCGATGCGGGGCCAGGTGCGGTGGGCCGACACCTCGGCGCGGCCCGCATCGCCCAGTTCCGACCGCAGATCCGGGTCGCCGTACAGCCGCTCCAGCGCCTCCGACAGCCCCACCGCGTCCCCCGGCGCCACCATCAGCCCCGCCTCGCCCCCGGCCAGCAGCTCGCGCAGCGCCGGCAGGTCGCTGGCCACCACCGGGGTGCCCAGAGCCATCGCCTCCACCGGCTTGAGCGGTGTCACCAGCCGGCACACCCGCTCGTCCGCGCGCGGCGCCGCGAAGGCGTCCAGCGCCGCGTGCGCCCGCAGCGCATCGTCCCGGCCCACCCGGCCGGGCAGCACGCACGCCCCCTCGATGCCCAGGCGCCGCACCGCCGCACGCACATCGCCCATGGCCTTGCCGTCCCCCACCAGCAGCATCCGGGCGGGCACGCCGCGCTCGCGCAGCAGCGCCACCGCCTCGGCCAGCACGGTGAACCCCTCATAGCCCACCACGCTGGAGACGGACCCCACCACGAAGTCCTCCGGCCCCAGCCCGTGCTCCCGCCGGAACCCCGCACCGTCGGGCCGGGTGTCCAGCAGGGCCGGCTCCACCGCGTTGGGCGCCAGCACGATCCGGTCGGGGTCGGCCCCCCGCGCCACGATCTCACCGCGCATCGTCCGCGACAGCGTCACCACCGCGTCGGCCGAACACATCAGCGCCGATTCGCGCTCGACGATCGCCCGGTGCCGCTCGCTCCCGTGCGCCTGCGCGCCGGCCGCCGACAGCCAGGTCTCCTCCAGGAACCCCCGCACCTCGTACACGAACGGCAGCCCCAGCCGCGCGGCCGCCCCCGCGGCGATCGACCCGTTCCGGTGGTCGGTGGCGGCGTGCAGCACGGCCGGGCGCAGCCGCCGGGCCAGCGCCGTCACCCCCTCCACCCCCGCATCGACCTGGCCGCCGAGCCCGCCCGGAAGCTCCCTGCCCGGGTGCAGCCGGTGGTATCCCACGCCGTCCAGCTCGCAGGACTCCGGTCCGCCCCGGTCGTCCAGCGGCCATCCCGGGAAGGTGACCACGGCCGGCACCAGCCCCGCGTCCCGCTGCGCGGTGACGATCCTGTGCGTGCGGACCGTGTACCCGGCACTGGTGCGGGGGAGCGCGTTGGAGACCAGGTGCAGCACCCGCCCCGGCACCGGCTCGTACCCCTCCCCGTCCCGCGGGGGCGGCTCGGGCAGCGGTCCCAGGGCACGGTGTTCGCCGACCAGCCGCTCGTGCAGCCGTGCGCACACCTCGTGCCCCCCGGTGAAGGGCTCCACCGCGGAGACGGCCTCGCTGATCCGCCCCCTGTCGAACAGCAGGCGCGCGTTGCGCGCCGCCACAGCCCCGGCCAGGGGGACGGCGTAGCGCTCCGGCAGCTCGGGCAGGTGGCGCAGCGCGACCTCGGTCAGCCGGGGCCGCTCTGCCGCGGCGAGCACCGAGGCCGTCCGCAGGGCGCGCCTGCGGCCGCGCGGCGTGGCGGCCGAGGCCCGCCGGGCGATGCGCGCCATGTCGTCGCGCGCCTCGTCGACCTGCTCGCCGGCCGCGAGCAGCAGGAGGTAGGCGGCGGGGAACCGGGGCGGCGGGCCGCTGCTCCTGCGGGCCGTGGCCGCGGCGAGCGCCGAGGCGCGCGCCCTCTCCGGCAAGGCCTTGGCCAGGCGCAGGCCGGCCCGGGCGGCGGCGTCGCGCAGGCCGTCCCAGGGCGCCGCCCGGAGGGGAGCGGGCGCCCGCTCCGGAGGACTGGACGTGGGGGAAGGGGTATCGGACACCTTGACCAGTCTGGCGCCGATCGCCCGCGCGGTGCACCGGTCACCGGGCTCCGTACGAGGAATTCCCTGACATGAACGGCGCCGTTCACCGCGCATTCGCGGTGCCGGTCCGGCGACGCGCAGCCCCGTGCCCCGGTTGACCTGCGACGGACAAAGGGAGTGAACACTGGCCGTCGAGAGGTATTTACCCGCTGCACGCGAACCCCGGACGGCCGCCGCGGGTCTCCCTGAAGAGAACGGACGGGACCCTGAGAGAAAAGGGAGACACTCTCATGTCCATTGGTAACAGGATCGCCGCCCTGCTCGCCTCGGGGGCGCTGGCGCTCACCGGGGGCCTGGCCGTCGCGCCGGCCGCGTCCGCAGACGGGGCCGGGACCCCGCCCGAGGTCGAGGCGAAGATCGAGGCCTGCGAGTGGACCGTGCTGGCCCCCGGCGACGAGCGCTGGGAGGTCGGAATGGCCAAGCACGTGCTCCAGAGCCTCGGGTACTACGAGGCCGGCCAGGTCGACGACCACTACGGCGAGGACTTCACCGCGGCGGTCGAGGCGTACCAGGACGCGGTGGACGTCCCGCAGAGCGGGGAGTTCGACATCGCCACCTGGGAGCACGCGCGCAGCGACTTCGGCCAGGTCGGGCCCGGCCTGCAGGCCGAGCCCAGCGACCGGGTGCGGGCGGTGCAGTACGCCTTGGCCGTGGGGTACGGCTACGCCCTGTCCGTCGACGGCTACTACGGCCCGGTCACCGAGGGGGCCGTGCGCGAGCTGCAGGGGGTCGTGGGGGTCGACGCCGACGGCATCGTCGGGCCGATCACCTTCCGCGTCCTCGTCACCGGCGGAGCCTGCCAGGAGCTCGGCCTGACCGGCGAGAGGTGATGCGCCGGGACGCCGGCGCCACCCGACGCGCCTGGAACGGCGGTTGAACACTGGGGAGGGCCTTCGGAGCCCGGTGTGGACGTGACGTCTGCACCGACGCTCAGGAGGCCCTCGTGCCCTGCCGCAGGCGCGCCCCCTGGCCCCCGGGCGCCTGTGATGGCGTCCGCTGGAGTGGTGGAACTTTCGGCGGACCTGGCCGCCGTCGCTGGGCGGCCGGGGCCCGGCCCGGAACCGTGACGGAGGCGTTGAAGCGGTCGGACGGAAACGGCACCACTCGCGTGGACGCCATGACGTGAGGACCCAGGGGGCGATGCTCTCCCCGTGTCCTGGACGGCCCTGCCCGGAACCGGCCACCGGCCTCGGGGCGCCCGAGCGCGCGACGCCTCGGGGCGCCTGCACCGGACCGCTGCGCGCGGAGGCGGCGGCCTCCCGGATGTGACCAGCGCCGCCCCCCGCGTGGAATAGCCCGCACCCGGGCCGTGCTGAACAGAATCGATACTCTCGACGCCTCGCGGCACAGTAGGTTGGTCCGGCACATGCCGTCCCCTGATCGGATGGCATGTGCTTTTTGCGGGCGCCCACCGGCGCGAACGCGACCGAGAGCCACCGAACACCGTGGACGAACAGGGGGCCGCATGGCGCAGTCGAACGCGAACGGCGACGGGGCGGACGGGACCCGCGGCGCCCCCGGGCCCGGGGAGCGGATCTTCGCCCGCGGACTGCGGGTGCTGTGGGTCGCCATGCGCACCGAACCCGCCGTGTTCCTCGTCGCGGTCTTCGGCGCCTCGCTGCACGCCGCCGTCACCGTCGCCTCGGCCGAGGTGCTCGGCCGCATCACCGACCAGGTCATCCTCCCCGCATTCGAGCAGGGCCGCACCACCGCCGGCGCCCTGACCGCCGCCGCGGCCGCCCTGCTGGCCGTCGGCGTGCTCAAGGCCCTCGGCCTGGGCCTGCGCCGCCTCTACGCCGGGCTCATGCAGTTCCGCATGCAGGCCCGCTACCGCCGCAAGGTCGCCCGCACGTACCTGCGGCTGCCGCTGGCCTGGCACCACCGCCACCCCGCCGGACAGCTGCTGTCCAACGCCAACGCCGACGTCGAGGCCGCCTGGATGCCCCTGGCGCCGCTGCCCATGGTCGTGGGCAGCCTGTTCATGCTCGTCATCGCCGCCGGAGCGATGGTGCTCACCGACCCCGTCCTGGCCCTGGTCGGGTTCGTCGTCTTCCCCCTGCTCTTCGCCGTCAACGTCGTCTTCCAGCGCCGCGCCGCCCCGGTGGCCACCCGCGCCCAGGCGCTGCGGGCCGAGGTCAGCGAGGTCGCCCACGAGTCCTTCGACGGCGCCCTGGTGGTCAAGACCCTGGGCCGGGAGGACACCGAGACCGAGCGCTTCACCGCCGCCGCCCACCGGCTGCGCGACGCCCAGATCCGCCTGGGCCGCATGCGCGGGCTGTTCGACCCCGTCATGGAGGCCCTGCCCAACCTCGGCGTGCTCGGGGTGCTGCTGGTGGGCGCCTGGCGGCTGTCGGCCGACGCCATCGCCGTGGGCGACCTGGTGCAGATGTCCTACCTGTTCACCCTGCTGGCGCTGCCGATCCGCTCCTTCGGCTGGCTGCTGGGCGACATGCCCCGCAGCGTCGTGGGCTGGGACCGCGTCACCGCCGTCCTGGCCGCCGACGGCGCCATGGAGCACGGCGAGGCCCGCCTGGAGGGCCGCGGCGGCATCGGGGTCGCCGTCCGCGGCCTGGACTTCTCCTACGAGGACGGCGGCGCCGACCGCGACATCGCCGACAGCGGGGCCGGCGGCGACCGCACCACGGTGCTGAACGGCGTCGACCTGGACCTGGCGCCCGGGCGCACCGTCGCCCTGGTCGGGCCCACCGGCTCCGGCAAGTCCACCCTGACCACGCTGCTGCTGCGGCTGGTCGACCCCGACGCCGGCACCGTCGCCTACGACGGCACCGACGTGCGCGAGCTGGCCGCCGGGCAGATCCCCGCCGCGGCCGCGCTGGTGCCCCAGTCCACCTTCGTCTTCGAGGACACCGTCCGCGACAACGTCGCCCTGGACACCGGCGCCACCGACGAGCAGGTGTGGGCCGCGCTGCGCCTGGCCCGCGCCGATTCCTTCGTCGCCGCCCTGCCCGAGGGGCTGGACACCCGCCTGGGCGAGCGCGGCGCCAGCCTCTCCGGCGGCCAGCGCCAGCGCCTGGCCCTGGCCCGCGCCGTGGTGCGCCGCCCCCGGCTGCTCGTGATGGACGACGCCACCTCGGCGGTCGACCCGCAGGTCGAGGCGCAGATCCTGGCCGGACTGCGCGAGCGCGACCTGGACGCGACCGTGGTGGTCGTCGCCTACCGCAGGGCCACCATCGAACTGGCCGACGAGGTCGTCTACATGGAGGGCGGCACCGTCGTCGACCGGGGCGCCCACGCCGACCTGCTGCGCCGTTCCCCCGGCTACGAGCGGCTGGTCACCGCTTATGAGCGGGCGGCCGAGGAGCGCGCCGCCGCCGGGCGCGCCGCGGCCGGCGGCGCCCCCACCGAGCCCGCAGCCGAGGGCGGCTCCGCCGCCGCAGAGGAGGCCCTCCGATGAGCGCACCCGCAGCCGCCCCCGACCGCGCCGACGAGCGGGACCCGGACCGCCCCGGCGCCGCCCCCGGGCTCAGCCGCTCCTCCGACGGCGCCGTGGCCACCATCCGCCGGGGCCTGGCCCTGTCCCCGGAGTTCACCCGCGGCCTGGGCTGGACCGTGCTGGTGGCCGTCGTCGCCACCGCCGGCAAGATCGTGGTCCCGCTGGCCGTCCAGCAGATCATCGACAACGGCATCACCGTCGAGGGCGGCCCCGACCTGGACTTCACCGCCGGGGCCGTGGCGATCTGCGCGGCCGTGCTGGCCGTGGCCACGCTCAGCTCCTATGTGATGAACGTGCGCCTGTACCGGGCCACCGAGTCCGGCCTGGCCACGCTGCGCCGCAAGGCCTTCCGGCACGTGCACGACCTGTCGGTGCTCACCCAGAACAGCGAGCGCAAGGGCGCCCTGGTCTCCCGCGTCACCTCCGACGTCGACCAGATCAGCACCTTCATGCAGTGGGGCGGCATCCTGCTCATCGTCAGCTCCGGCCAGCTGCTGGTGGCCACCGTGCTGATGGCGGTCTACTCCTGGCAGCTGACCCTCGTGGTCTGGGTGTGCTTCCTGCCGCTGCTCTTCGGCGCCCGGTGGCTGCAGAAGCTGCTGTCCAGGGCCTACCTGTCGGTGCGCGAGCGCACCGGCGACATGCTCGGCGTCATCGGCGAGACGGTGGTCGGCGCCGCCGTCATCCGCGCCCACGGCACCGAGGAGCGCACCGCCCGGCGGATCGACGACTCCGTGCTGGCCACCCGCAAGGCGCAGGTCCGGGCGCAGCGGCTGTCGATGTCGGTCTCGCCCTTCGCCGAGCTGGTGGCTGCGGTGGGCAACGCCGCGGTCGTGGTCACCGGCGTGCTGCTGGGCGTGGGCGGCCACCTCACCCCCGGCCAGCTGGTGGCCTTCCTGTTCCTGGTCACCCTGTTCGTGCAGCCGATGATGATGGCCACCGAGATCTTCAACGAGGCGCAGAACGCCATCGCCGGCTGGCGCCGGGTGCTGGGCGTGCTCGACACCGAGCCGGACGTGGCCGACCCGGGCCGGGACGGGCGCGAGCTGCCCCGCGGCCCGGTGCGGGTGGGCTTCGAGGGGGTCTCCTACGCCTACCCGGGCGGGCCGACCGTGCTCGACGGGGCGGACCTGGAGATCGCCCCCGGCACCCGGGTGGCCGTGGTGGGGGAGACGGGGTCGGGCAAGACCACCTTCGTCAAACTCCTGACCCGGTTGATGGACCCGGGGCAGGGGCGGGTGCTGCTGGACGGCGCCGACCTGCGCGAGGTCGCCTTCTCGTCGCTGCGCCGCCGGGTGGTGATGGTGCCCCAGGAGGGGTTCCTCTTCGACGGCACGCTGGCCGAGAACATCCGCTTCGCGCGGCCCGAGGCGACCGACGCGGAGCTGGAGGGGGCCGTGGCCGACCTGGGCCTGGGCGACTGGCTGTCGGGGCTGCCGCACGGCCTGCACACCCCGGTCGGCCAGCGCGGCGAGTCCCTGTCGGCGGGGGAGCGGCAGCTGGTGGCGCTGGTGCGGGCGTTCATCGCCGACCCGGACCTGCTGGTGCTGGACGAGGCCACCTCGGCGGTCGACCCGCACACCGAGACCCGCATCCAGCGGGCGCTGGACCGCATCACCGACGGGCGCACGTCGGTGGCGATCGCGCACCGGATGTCGACCGCCGAGGCCGCCGACGAGGTGCTGGTCTTCGACGCGGGGAAGGTCGTCCAGCGCGGCCCGCATGCCGAGCTCGCGGCCCGCGAGGGCGTCTACGCCGACCTGTACGCCTCCTGGGTGCGCAGCTCGGCCTGAGCACGGGGCCTCGGGCGCGGGGAGCGGTGAGCACCGCTCCCCGCGCCCGCCCGTGCCCGCACTCTGAGGGGCGGCGGGACGCTCCAGGGGCCCGGCATCGGGACGAAAGGCGGGCGGGCCGACGCGGCCGGAGGCCCGGCGCCCGGTGGCCTTCACCTACCGGGGTCTTCGCAAGCCGTGAGGGACCGATCGCAGGACGGCGGCCGCCTCACGGAACCGACGGCGGCCTCAGCACCGGATTCCCGGGTGGTTCGGTCGGTCCTGTGCCGTCCGGGGGATCCGCGGATTCCAGAACGGCCCCACCGCCGGCCCGGCGGGATGCGATGCCCGTGGAGCCCGGGCGGTGCCTGAGGGCGGTCTTCCGCCCCTGCGCCCCCGCCGCCGGTTCGCACCGGCGAACCGACGTGGATCAGAAGGCCCGGCCCGGGAGGGACGAGCCCTGCTCCGGCAGGGCGAGGGGTCACACGCCCCGGGCCGCCCACCAGTGGGCCGCCAGGATCTCGGCGACCAGCGGCTCGGTCAGCAGGGCCACGTCGGGGTCGGCGTCGCCCAGGTAGCGCACCGTGTCGGCGGCGCCCGCGACCTCGCCCCCCACGGCGACGAACCGGCCCCGCAGCTGCAGCAGGTGCTCGGAGAAGCGCTCGTCGTAGTGCGAACCGGTGAAGAGCAGCGCCCGGTAGTCGCTCACCGCCGCCAGGTACCGGCCCGTGTGCGACCACTCGGCCGTCTCGAACGCGAACGACGCCAGCACCGGCCCCTGCCGCAGCACCAGGGACGCCTGCTCGGCCGAGGCCCCCCGCTCGGCCGGGGCCACCGCGTGCACCGGCGCGCCGTCCCCCAGCGCGGCCGCGGCCCCGGGCACCCACGCGCGCGCCCGCTCCAGCAGGTCCGCCGAGGCGTTGGCCGACCGGCGCAGCGTCGGCACCAGGTCGGCCGAGCCGCCCAGCGGCGGCGCCCCCAGGCGGTGGCCCAGGTGGAGCAGGAGGGCCAGCGCCAGCTGGTGCCCCCGGCAGTTCAGCCCGCTCTTCTCCGGCTCGGCGCCCAGCGGCGCCAGGATGTCGGCGTAGCGCGCCGCGGGCGAGTTCGCGTCGTCGGTGATGACGATGATCGCCGAACCGCCCACGTACCGGTCCAGCGCCGTGCACAGCTCGCGCAGCCCGCCGCCGACCGCGACCGCCACCACCAGCGTCGCCGGCCCCGGGGGCAGCGAGCCCTCGGCCGAGGGGTGCTCGGCGGTCGCCCCCAGCCCCGCCCGCCGCAGCCGGTGCGCGGCGGCCTCGCAGGCGTGCCGCGCCGACCCGGTGCCCAGCAGTACGATCCCCGCGGGCTCGTCGTCCACCAGCGCCGGAAGCGCCTCGAACGGGTCCCTGCGGGCGAGCCGGTCGGCCAGCGCGTTGAGCGCGCCGGGCATTCCCGCGAGGTCGGCGGTGAGCAACTGGGCGGTCACGGAACTCCTTCGGGGCACCTACGCAAACGCCCCCGACGATACTCGCCGGACGTCCCCCACCCGCCCAGTGGCCATTGTCACCGACCCCGCGGCCCGCACTAAGGGCGACCCGGCCGCACCCTCCGCCCCACCGCGCATAGGCTGTGGCCATGACCGCCCGTCCATCCGGGACCGGCCCGGCAGGCGCGCCCCCGAGCGGGCTCGCGCCCGAGGTCGCCGCCCGGCTCAAGCGCACCCCCGACGGCCTCGTCCCGGCCGTCGTCCAGCAGCACGACACCGGCGAGGTGCTGATGCTGGCGTGGATGGACGACGAGGCGCTGCACCGCACCCTGACCACCGGGAGCGCCACCTACTGGTCGCGCAGCCGCGGCGAGTACTGGGTCAAGGGCGCCACCTCCGGCAACGTCCAGCGCGTCGTCTCGGTCGCCCTCGACTGCGACGGGGACACCCTGCTGGTGCGGGTCGACCAGACCGGGGCGGCGTGCCACACCGGCGACCGCACCTGCTTCGACGCCGGGGCGCTTCCGGTGGAGGGCGGCCGGTGACCGGCACCGCCGCCGCACGCGCCAAGCGCGAGTACACCACCGCCCTGGCCGCCACCGCGGCGGGCGCCGCGGCGCTGATCACCGCCGCCGGACAGACCTGGGCCACCGGCACGGTGGAGATGGCCGGCCCGCTGGCGGCCGCCCCCGTCGAGGTGGACGGCGCGGCCGCCGCCCCGGGCGCGGCGGCGATGGGCTGGGCCGGCCTGGCCGCGGTCGCCGCACTGCTGGCCACGCGCGGCCGGGCGCGCACCGTCGCCGGCGCGCTGCTGGCCGTCTTCGGCGCCGGCGCACTGGTCGGCGTGTGGAGCGGCACCAGGGCCTCCGCGCTGAACGCGTCCGCCGCCGAGGCCACCACCGCCCAGGGGGACCTGGGCGCGCTCCACGTGGCGTGGGGGTGGCCGGCCCTGGCCGCACTGGGCGGTGCCGTCCTGCTGGCCGCCGGGGCCGCCGCCGCGCTGCGGGGTCCTGGCTGGCCCGCCATGGGCAGCAGGTACGATCGCCACGGCGCCCCCGCCACGACCTCGCAGGACGGCCCGGCCGACCCCGCCGACCTGTGGAAGTCGCTCGACGCGGGCGAGGACCCCACCGCCGAGCCGGCCGCCGGCGGCGGGTCCGCTCCGGACGGCGGCGCCCCCGACAACGACGATCCCGACCGCGACCGCGCCCGACAGGCGGGCGCCCCGGCAGCACAGAAGGAGCCCTGATGGCCGACGCACACCACGAGGAGCACGAGGACCACGGCAACACCGTCGCCGCCTGGTTCCTCACCATCTCCTGGATCGCGGCCTGGACCGTGGCCGGCGCCGCCATCATCCTCGGCGGGGACATCATCACCTGGACCCTGGTGGGCCTGGGCGCCAGCGTGGTGCTGGCGGTCGTCGCCGGCGTCATGAAGAAGGCCGGGCTGGGCCGCAAGGAGCCCCGCCCCGTGCCGCCCACGCGCGAGCAGTGGGAGGCCGGGCGCGCCGGGGGCGCCAAGGCCGCGGCCGGTGAGAAGACCGAGGAGAAGGCCGCGAAGAAGAGCGCGAAGAAGGGCGGCGAGGACGACAAGGAGCCCGCCGCCGCGGGCGCCAAGTAGTACGGCCCGGGTGGCCCGAGCCGCCCGAGCCGCCCGACCGGCCCGTTCCCCCGGTGCGTACGCACCGGGGGAACGGGCCGGAGCCGTTTCCGGGGCCGCCGAGGGGCGCGGGCCCGGGGGAGGCGTCCCCGGTGCAGGGGCGGAGTCCGTTCGGCCCGAATCGGACACACCGCCTGCACCGCCTCTGAACAGCGGCGACATCCGCCCGTCGCCGGACGGAAACCCCATCGAGTGGGTCAATGCCCCCACTATCTGGCATGATGCCTACTCATCTGCGGCGAAACGCGGCGATCCCGACCCTGAGTCCGTCGGCCCCCATCACGCCTGCCCGCGCGACGGCGCGGCGCCGTGGTCGAGAATTCTTCGTCGGTCCTGAGAACAGAGAAGTAGGCAGTCATGAGTTACCCGCCGCCCGGTCCCCCCGGCTCCCCCCAAGGTCCCCCGCCCGGTGGTGGCTACGGCCCCCCGCCCGGGGGCATGCCGCCCGGAGGCGCCCCTCAGGGCAACCCGCCCGAGATCGGCATGGCCGGTCTCATCTTCTCCCTGCTCTGCTTCTGGCCGCTGGGAATCCCGGCGCTGATCTTCGGCATGAAGGTCAACTCCCTGTGGAACCAGGGCGACCAGGCCGGCGCCATGGAGGCGCACCAGAAGGCGTCCAAGTTCCGCAAGCTCGCCTTCATCATCGGCGGCATCCTCTGGGCCCTCAGCCTCGTGGCCATGATCTTCTCGGTCGTCCTCTCGGCCATGGCGGTCAACGAGTCGGTCGACCAGTACAACACCGAGATGGAGCAGTACGAAGAGGACTACCAGAACGACATCGACGAGCTGGAGGAGAGCTTCGGTAGCACCGACTACTGATCGGCCGCCGGCCGCCCGGCGACCCTCGGCTCCCGCGGCGCCGCATCCCCGGATGCGGCGCCGCTCCTGCTGTAGGCCCCCGCCCTGTCCGGTGGGGGCACCGCCGTTTCCCGCCCGCGCGGGCCAGGGCCTAGACTCGGCTCCGTGGAGACCAGCATCGAGACCCCGCCGCCCGCCCCGGGCCCGCTCGGGCGCCTCCGGGCGCTCACCGGCCGCCTGCACCCGGGCACCTGGCCCGTCCTGTTCGGCGCGGGCGCCCTCGTCGGCCTCCTGGTCGTCCACACCATGGACCCCAACGAGCCGGGCAACTACCCCACCTGCCCCTGGCTGCTGATGACCGGCACCTGGTGCCCCGGCTGCGGCAGCACCCGGGCCGTGCACGCGCTGACCAACCTCGACATCGCCGGCGCCGCGCAGATGAACGTCGTCCTGCTGGCGCTGCTGCCCTACATCCTGTTCAGCTACGGCCGGTGGCTCTACCGCTCCTTCCGCCCCCTCCCACCGGGCGCGCCCCCGCGCAAGGCCACCCCGCCCGTGGTGCTCGGGGCGTTCCTCGTCCTGATCCTGGTGTTCTGGGCCGTGCGCAACACCCCCTTCGGCGTGATCCTGGCCCCCGGCGGGGTGCCCGCCCCCGCCCCCTTCTGGGGCTGAACCGCCCGGCGGCGGCGCGCGTCCCGATCCGCGGGCCGGTGCGCCCGGGCCGATGCCGGACGGATACGATCGGACGACACCGGGGCACCGACGACCGGCCTTCCCGCCGTGTACCCCGAGGCCACAGGCGTCCAGCGCGGCGCGGACGCCGAGACAACCGCTATCTGGAGGGGGCAGGCCCACGTGAGCGTGCTCGACGAGATCCTCGACGGGGTGCGCGACGACCTCGCCGCACGGCAGGCGCAGACGCCGCTGGAACGCCTCAAGGAGACGGCCGCCGCCGTCCCCCGGCCCCAGGACGTGGTCGCCGCCCTGCGCAGGCCCGGCGTCCAGGTCATCGCCGAGGTCAAGCGGTCCAGCCCGTCCAAGGGCGCCCTCTCGGCCATCGCCGACCCCGCCGCGCTCGCCCGGGACTACGCCGACGGCGGGGCCTGCCTGATCAGTGTCCTCACCGAGGGCCGCCGGTTCGGCGGCAGCCTGGAGGACCTGGCCGCGGTGCGCGCCGCGGTCACCACCCCGCTGCTGCGCAAGGACTTCGTGGTCAGCTCCTACCAGCTGTGGGAGGCGCTGGTGCACGGCGCCGACGCGGTGCTGCTCATCGTCGCCGCCCTGGACCAGGACGCCCTGGTCTCGCTGGTCGAGCGCGCCGAGTCGCTCGGTCTGACCCCCCTGGTGGAGGTGCACACCGAGAAGGAGGTGGAGCGGGCCCTGGAGGCCGGCGCCACCGTCATCGGCGTCAACGCCCGCGACCTGACCACCCTCAAGGTCGACCGGGACACCTTCGCCCGCGTGGCCCCCGCCATCCCCGACGACCGCATCCGGGTCGCCGAATCGGGCGTGCGCGGCCCGCACGACCTGCTCGCCTACGCGAGCTCCGGCGCCGACGCGGTGCTCGTCGGCGAGAGCCTGGTGACCGGCCGCCACCCGCGGACCGCCGTCGCCGACCTGGTCACCGCCGGCGCCCACCCGGCCCTGCGGGACCGCCGATGAACGGGCGCACCGAACCGCTGCACCGCCGATGGCCCGGCCTGCCCTGAGGGAGGGACCGGGCGCCTGACGGCGCCCTGCGCACCGGCGCCGCACGGGCTCCGGGCCCACCGCCCCCGGCCGCGCCGGCCGGCGGCCCCCCTCGGGCAGGGACCACGCACGAACCGCGACGCGGCGGCTCACCCGCGGCACCGCCCCACGGCGGAGGCCCGCACGCGGCGGCGCCCCACCGGGCCCGCCCGCCCCGAGCCGGTCGCGGCGCGGCCCGAGGGGCCCGAAGCCCCCGACCGCCCGATGACGACCCACGGTTCGGCCGCGCGCCCCGCAGCGCCGGCCAGGAGAGACCCGACATGACCACCGACACGACCGGCACCGCCGCCCGCGGCGGCGCGACCGGACACTTCGGCCGCTACGGCGGCCGCTTCAGCCCCGAGGCGCTCGTCGCCGCCCTGGACGAGGTCGCCCGGGCCTGGGGCGAGGCCCGCGAGGACGCGGACTTCCAGCGGGAGCTGGGCACCCTGCTGCGCGAGTACACCGGCCGGCCCAGCCCGCTCACCGACGCCCCCCGCTTCGCCGAGCACTGCGGCGGGGCCCGGGTGCTGCTCAAGCGCGAGGACCTCAACCACACCGGCTCGCACAAGATCAACAACGTGCTGGGCCAGGCGCTGCTCACCAAGCGCATGGGCAAGACCCGCGTCATCGCCGAGACCGGCGCCGGGCAGCACGGGGTGGCCACCGCCACCGCCTGCGCCCTGCTCGGCCTGGAGTGCGTCGTCTACATGGGCGAGGAGGACACCCGCCGCCAGGCGCTCAACGTCGCCCGGATGCGCATGCTCGGCGCCGAGGTCGTCCCGGTGGCCATCGGCAGCCGCACCCTCAAGGACGCGGTCAACGAGGCCTTCCGCGACTGGGTCGCCAACGTCGACAGCACCCACTACCTGCTGGGCACCGCCGCCGGCCCGCACCCCTTCCCCTCGATGGTGCGCGACCTGCACTTCATCATCGGCCAGGAGGCCCGCGAGCAGGTCCTGGAGCGCACCGGCCGGCTGCCCGACGCGGTCGCCGCCTGCGTGGGCGGGGGGTCCAACGCCATCGGGGCCTTCGCCGCCTTCATCGACGACCCCGGGGTGCGGCTGTTCGGCTTCGAGGCCGGCGGCGACGGCGTCGCCTCGGGCCGGCACGCCGCCTCCATCACCGGCGGCACGCCCGGCATCTTCCAGGGTGCGCGCACCTACGTGCTCCAGGACGAGCACGGCCAGACGGTGCCCAGCCACTCCATCTCCGCCGGCCTGGACTACCCGGCGGTCGGCCCCGAGCACGCCTGGCTCGCCGACACCGGCCGCGCCGAGTACCGGGCGGTCACCGACGCCGAGGCCATGGAGGCCTTCCGGGTGCTGTGCCGCACCGAGGGCATCATCCCGGCCATCGAGAGCGCCCACGCCCTGGCCGGCGCCCAGGTGCTCGGCCGGGAGCTGGGGGAGCAGGCGACCATCCTGGTGAGCCTGTCCGGCCGCGGCGACAAGGACATGGGCACCGCCGCCGCCTACTTCGGGCTCATGGACGACGAGGGGGAGCAGGAGTGAACGGCGACGCCAGCACCGCACAGGACGCCGGCGGGGGCACCCCGCTGCAGAGCCGGCTGGCCCGGGCCCGGTCCGAGGGGCGGGCCGCGCTCATCGGCTACCTGCCGGCCGGGTTCCCCGACCTGTCCTCCTCGATCGAGGTGGTCCGGGCGATGGTGGCGGGCGGCTGCGACGTGGTCGAGGTCGGCCTGCCCTACTCCGACCCCACCATGGACGGCCCCACCATCCAGCGCGCCGCCGACCGGGCGCTGGCCGCCGGCACCGCCCCCGCCGACGTGCTGCGGGTGGTCGAGGCGGTCGCCGAGGCCGGCGCCGCCGCGCTGGTCATGTCCTACTGGAACCCGATCGACCGGTACGGCACCGCCCGCTTCGCCGCCGACCTGGCCTCCGCGGGCGGCTCCGGGGCCATCACCCCCGACCTGCTGCCCGAGGAGGCGGGGGAGTGGCTGGAGGCCAGCGACGCCCACGGGCTCGACCGCGTCTTCCTGGTGGCGCCCTCCTCCACCGACGAGCGGCTGAAGCTGACCGCCGACGCCTGCCGGGGCTTCGTCTACGCCGCCTCCCTGATGGGGGTGACCGGGACCCGCGCCCAGGTGGCGAGCACCGCCGAGCAGCTGGTGGTGCGCACCCGCCAGGCCGCCGGGTCCGGCCTCCCGGTGTGCGTGGGGCTGGGCATCTCCACCGGCGAGCAGGCCGCCGAGGTCGCCGGGTACGCCGACGGGGTCATCGCCGGGGCCGGGTTCTGCCAGCGCGTGCTGGACGCCGCCGACCTGGGCGCGGCCACCGCGGCGGTGGGCGCCTTCGCCGAGGAGCTGGCCGAGGGGGCGCGGGCCGGGCGCCGCTGAGGCCCGCCCGGGTGAGAAACGGGTGAGAATCGCGTCCTCTTCCCAGGAAGAGGACGTGCGGGGCGCGGCGGTCGGCGTAGAGTTCTCCAGCACCGGCCGCCGCGCCCCGCGCCGCGTTCACCGCGTTCAGCGCGTTCAGCGTTCACCGCGACGAACGGTACCCGGCCGGTCACATGCAGTAGGCTCCGCTGCGACGCCGCGCGCCCCCTCCGGCGACCGCGGCCCGCAGCGCGTCCACTCCGGCCACGAGGGAAGGGCAGACATGAGCACCGGGCCCCACGAGCACGACCCCGACGAGCCCGACGGCGGCGCCGCCCGCGCCCCCGGGGCGGCCCGCTGGGACGCCGTCCAGCCCTGGGCCACCCTGGCCTGCCGTGTCGCCCTGGCCGGCATCCTCGCCTTCGCCGCCTACACCAAGCTCCCCCCGGCGCTGTCCATCCAGTCCGTCGAGGCCTACCAGCTCTTCCCGAGCGGCATCGCCGAGTTCATCGGCATCACCCTGCCGCTGCTGGAGTTCGCCCTGGCGCTGCTCCTGCTCATCGGGCTGGCCACCCGCTACGTCGGCGCGGCCACCGCCGTGCTCATGCTGCTGTTCATCGCCGGGATCATCTCGGCCTGGGCGCGCGGGCTGAACATCGACTGCGGCTGCTTCGGCACCGGCGGCACCGTCGAACCGGGCGAGACCGCCTACGGCGTCGACATCGCCCGCGACATCGGCTTCATCCTGCTGGCCGGTATCGTCATGATCTGGCCGCGCTCCCCCCTGTCCCTCGACCGGGTCGCCGGGCTCTACCGCTGAGCCCCGGCGGCGGGCGGCGTCCCCGGGGCGCCGCCGAACCTGATACAACGACCCCGCCTCCGCGGGGACGGACGCGAGCAACCCACACGACGGAGAACGGTGATCGGCCCATGGGCAAGGCGGCGCGGCGCGAGGCGCGCGAACGTTTGAAGCAGCAGCGCCTCAAGGAGCAGCAGAAGGCGAAGCGGAACCGGGTGCTGCTGGTCGCGGGGGCCGCGGTCGTGGTCGTCGCGGTCGTGGTGGCCGTCGGCTACTTCGTCGTCATGCGGGACCGCTCCGAGAGCGACGTCCAGCTCCCCCCGCAGGCGCTGCAGACCGACGGCAGCGTCGTGCTGGCCGAGGACGGCGCCGGCGCCCCCGTGCTGGAGATCTACGCCGACTACCAGTGCCCGGCCTGCAAGCAGTTCGAGACCGCCACCGGCTCGGCCGTCCAGGAGATGGCCGCCGCCGGCGAGGTCATCGTGCACTACCGCCCGGTCAGCATCTTCGCCCTGCGCGGCGAGCCGCTGGGCACCAACTCGCTGCGCGGCGGGGCCGCCGCCCGTGCCGCCGCCGACGCCGGAAAGTTCGTCGAGTACAACGACATCCTCTTCGAGAACCAGCCCGCCGAGGGCGAGGCCGGGTTCTCCCCGGAGGACCTGAAGGGCTGGGGCGAGGAGGTCGGCATCGACGACCCCGCCTTCGCCGAGCGCGTCGACGCCGAGTCCGAGGTCGCCGACCGGTTCGCCCAGGACTACGCCCCCGACCTGCTGGAGAAGGCCCAGGCCGAGATGGGCGGCGACGCGGTGGGCACCATGCCGGTCACCGACCTGATCGCCTGGGGCGACGAGAACGGCGTGGACTCCTCCTTCCTCGACGACACCTACGTGCTGGGGGTCCTGGAGGCCACCGGCGCCGTGAACGAGCGCTACAGCGGCGAGAACGCGTTCGCGGGCACCCCCAGCGTCTACCTCGACGGCGCGAAGATGGGCAATGAGATGTACTCTGCCTCCAGCCTCCGCAGCGCCGTCGCCGAAGCCGAGCCCGGCGAACCGGACTCCACGCCGGCCCAGGACGCCGAGGGCGGCGAGGACGCCGAAGGCGATGCCGGGGCCTCCGCCTCCCCTGACGCCAAGGAATGAACCACCCGAGATGACGACACCAGCGATGCCCACCGCCGCTGAGGCCGGAACCGTCGGGGACGGCCTCACCCTGGCCGCGATCCCGCCGCCGCCGGTCAGCCAGTTCGACATCGGCCCGCTCACCCTGCACGTGTACGCCCTGTGCATCCTCACCGGCGTCATCGTCGCCGTGGCGTGGTCCGAGCGCCGCTGGGCCGCCATGGGGGGTGAGAAGGGCACCATCATGGACCTGGCGGTGCCCGCGGTCATCCTCGGCCTGATCGGCGGCCGCCTCTACCACGTCATCAGCGACTACCAGCTGTACTTCGGCCCCGGCCGGGAACCGATCCAGGCGCTGTACATCTGGAACGGGGGCCTGGGCATCTGGGGCGCCGTCCCGCTGGGCGCCCTGGGCGTGTGGCTGGTGGCCCGCAAGCGCGGGCTGTCGATGACGAAGCTGTCCTTCGCCATCGCCCCCACCATCCCGCTGGCGCAGGCCTTCGGGCGCTGGGGCAACTACTTCAACCAGGAGCTCTTCGGGCGCCCCACCGACCTGCCGTGGGCGCTGGAGATCTCCACCGAGGCGGGCCGGCCCGCCGGCTACATCGAGGGCTTCACCACATACCACCCCACGTTCCTGTACGAGTCGCTGTGGAACATCGGGCTCACCGTGCTCCTGGTCTGGCTCGGTCGGCGCTACACCGACGCCCTCCAGGGCGGGCGGCTCTTCGCGGTGTACGTCATGGGTTACTGTGTGGGGCGGTTCTGGATCGAGTACATGCGCATCGACCCCGCGAACGAGATCCTCGGCCTGAGGCTGAACAACTGGACCTCGGTCGCGGTGTTCCTGGGGGCCCTGGCCTACTTCGTGTGGGCGGGGCGGCGGCTCGACCGCTTCTCCACGCGCGTGGTGCCCTACGGGCACGAGGCCGGAACCCAGGTCTTCGACACCGACCCGGCCTCCGAGGGCCGGTCCGGGGCCCGCGCAGAGGCGGACACCGGGCCCGGCGCGGAGGAGTCCGCGGCGCCGAGCGGCACCGGCCCGCAGGAGCCCGGCTCCGGCGGCGCGGCCCCCGCCTCCGCACCGGAGGCGTCGGACGCCGCGGACGCGCCGGAGCGGCTGGACGGCGCCGGAGACGCCGCCGAGGACGCCCCGGCCGGACCGGCCGCCCCGGCCGGACCGGACGGTGCGGAACCGGCCCCCGACAGCGGCACCGGCGAGGACGGGACCGCGACCGGACCCGCCGGCCACAAGCGGGAGGAATAGGCGCCGCCGACGCCGCCGCGGGACCCCGCGGCCGCAGGCGGCGCCGGCGAGGATGAGTGAGCCAACGACGTGAGCAGATCGGACTCCGCCGACCGGGCGGGCGCGCGCAGGTCGCGCCGCGCCCGGTCCGGCCGCCGCCACCGCGGTGACGCCGCATCGCCCGACACCGTGGTCGACACCGGACCCGTCGAGGAGGCCGGCCCGGCCCCCGAGCACGAGGACGCGGCCGGGCCCGAGGACCTGCCCGAAGAGCTGCCCGACGACGGCCGGGCCGCCGGGGAGGCCGCCCCCGCCCGCGGCAGGCGCGCGGGCAAGGGGCGCGCCGGGCGGAAGGCAAAGAAGGCCGAGAAGGCCAAGAAGAACGGCACACCGCCCCGCCGCGGCCGCCGCTCCGCCGCCGCCGAGGTCGACCCGGTCTCCAAGTTCTCCGCCACGGCGCTGCGCAAGGTCAGCGTGCTGGGCGACCGGCCCAACAACGTCGTCAGCACGCTCGCCGAACAGAGCTCGGGCAAGCGCGGCACCGCCGTCCTCGGGGTCCTCCTGGGGCTGTGCGGGGTCGCCCTGGTCGCCCTGCTGGGGGTGCTCCTCTACCTCCTGCTCACCGACACCCCCCTCGAAGGCGGCGACAAGCCCGCCCTGGAGATGCCGGAGGACGGCCACTCCACCCTGCTGCCCACGGTCTACCAGGGCGAGGCGCAGGACCAGGAGATCTTCGCCCCCATCGCCGAGCGCGCCGACGACGCCGAACCGCTCGACGCCGAGAAGGTGTTCGCCTCCGACGCCGAGAAGCTCGAACTCGACGACTTCACCATGCTCCTGGAGAACGCCGAGGCCACCGACTCCTGCACCCGCTGGGTCTGGGGCGAGGACCTGGGACAGGCGCTGGTCGACGGCGGCTGCACCTCCGCGGCCCGCGGCTTCTACCAGGACCAGGACAAGGAGTACGTGGCGCAGTTCACGCTCTTCGACCTGTCCGACGCCGAGGCCTCCAGCGAGGCCGCCACGGCGCTCGACCCGCACGACCACGAGAGCGACGTGGGCTTCCTGGTGCCCATGGACGAGGGCGTGGACGGACTGCACCAGGGCTACAGCCAGGCCTCCACCCAGGTCATGGGCCACTACCTGGCGGTCTACTGGGTCGCCCGGGCCGACGGCGGGGAGCCGGAGGAGGACACCAGCATGGCCGAGGTCAACGTGGTGGCGATGGACGCCGCGGTGTGGGTGTACGAGCAGGTCGGACGAGCCAAGGAGGAGCAGGAGGGCTGACCCGCCCGCACGGCGCCCCCCGCGATCCCGGCTAGGATGCGCCTACCGGCGCCGCGCCCCGCGCTCACCGCGCGGCCCGCACGTCACAACGCGAGCAGCACGCTCCGGCATTCGAGAGGTCACGGTGTCTTCTTCAGATCCCTCAGGCGCGACCCCGCCCCCGGCCGCCAAGGGCGGCAGGCGCAGGAGGACCGGCGGAGCCGACCCGGCGGAAGAGGCGGACGGCGCGCCGCGCCGGCGCTCCGGCGGCGGCTCCCGGCGCCGGGCGGACGCGGGCGGTGAGGACGGCCCGAAGAAGCGCGGCAAGGCCCTTCCGGCCCTGCTGGGCGCCCTGGGCGTTGCGGTGGTCGCGCTCGTCGGCGTGCTCGTGTGGAACGTCATGGCCGGGGGAGCCAAGGCCCCGGAGCAGGCGCGCCCCGCCACCTACTCGGTCTACGGCTCGGAGAGTATGGGCGAGGCCCTGGTCTCCCAGGAGGTCGACTCCCGCCCGCTCAGCGAGGGCGAGATGTTCGAGCGGGACAATAAGGAGATCGACAGCCAGGGCATCGTCTTCGAGCTCTCCGCCCAGTCCCTGACCGAGGACTGCTCCGCGGCGGTCTGGGGCGACCCGGTCGTCAAGGCGCTGGAGGACGCCGGGTGCATCCAGGCGGCCAGCGCGGGCTACGTCTCGGACGACTACGTCGGCGCGGTCGTGCTGTTCAACCTGCGCGACACCGAGGCCTCCGAGGCGGTCGCCGACGCCATGGAGCAGCCGCTGCTCAGCGACGAGGACGAGGAGAGCCCCGGGTTCATCGTCAACCCGGGCGAAGAGGACCCGCTGACCCGCCTGGGGGCCGGCTTCAGCCGGGCCGAGGCCTCGGTGAACGGCCACTACCTGATGGTCTCCTGGGCCCAGGACAAGTCCTCGGAGGACCCGGCGGAGCGTGAGGACCTGACCGCGCCCCTGATCGCGCTGAACTCCTTCCAGGACCCGCTGTACCGGCGGGTGGTGGAGCTGGAGCGCCCCGAGATGGGCGCCGACCAGGGCGCAGGCTCGGGCCAGGAGGGCACCGACACCGGAGCGGGCGCCGGAACCGGGGCGGGCACGGGCGCCGGAGCGGACGCGGGCACCGGAGCGGACGCGGGCCAGGGCGGTGCCGGAACCGGCGGCGACGCGGCGACCGGGCAGGGAACAGGCCAAGGCGCCGGCACCGGAACGGGCTGACCCTCAACGAGAGCACCACGAGGCCCTGAGCGCCGACAGCGCTCGGGGCCTCGCTCATACCCGCACGCCCGTGGAACCGCGTACTCCGTGCCCCCGGCTATGCCTTCAACCGACACCCGACAAGCGCCCCGCCTCCATGCCCGCCGCCACCACAGGCTTCCGCACTGCCCCGCTCAGCGCGCCGCGGCCCGACGCGCCCGTTCAAGAACCCTTCCCCGACGGTTTCGCCGACCCCGTGGCCAAGCCCTCTTCCGGTTCTCAGACGCCGAGACTCCGCCACCTCACACACGGGCTCACACGGGGCGTGCGCCCGATCCGGCAGCCGCCTCACCCCTGGTGGCCTCCGACAGCATGGCCGTGAGCCGTCGGTGTCCATGTCCACCGAGCTCAGCGACCCCTGGACCGGGCCCGGTCGCCTAGGAGTGCTTCGTCGGCCGAGGCATGCTCCCTGTTCGTTCGAGGCCCCTCTGCCGGGGCGGGCGTGTTCCCGGTCTACTCGACCGGGGCGGCCTCTGACAGCTCGGCGGTGATCCGCTCGGCGGCCTGGTCGAGGTCGGCGAAGCGGTGTTCAGGCAGGTCGAGGAGGGTGTGCCCGGCGGTCCAGGGGGCCGCTCGGGCCACAAGGCCGCGTGCGGTGCGCTTGTTGACGCTGTGGCCCTCCTCGGCCGCGACCGCGATCACCGCCTCCCGCAGCACGCGGGGGAGCGGCCCGTGGGCCCGTTCGCGCACCCGGGCGCGCAGCCGCTCCGTCGGCCCCGCACCGGCGCCGACGGGGGAGGGGAACGCCTCCACCACGACCAGCCGGCTCCCCGGACCGCCCCGGCGGAACCGCACCCGGACCCCCGGTCCGAGCAGCGCCGCCAGCGCCCGCTGGCCGGCCTCGTCGCGCACCTGCGGCGCCGACGAGGGGACCACCGCCCGCGCGCCACCGCCGCCCGCCGCCAGGAGCGCCCGCCCCAGAAGCGCCTCCCAGCCGCCGGTCAGGTTCACCACCGCATCCCCGGCCTCGACCGGCCCCGACATCCACGTGCCCAGCCGCACCCGGCGCACCCCTGCCGCGTCTTGGGCGGCCGGCCAGTCGCCGACCACCGTCCCCGGTCCGCCGTCGGACCCGGGCTCGGGCAGGGCCGGGGACCCGGCGAGCTCCGCCAGCTCGGCCCGTTTCGCGGCGGCCTCCTTCGCGTTGCCGCCCTGGCTGTAGATCCGGGCGGCCTCGCCCGCCTGGCCCGCGGGGGCGCGCGAGAGCGGCCGCAGCACGTACAGGTCGCTGGCCGCGCCGATGGCCTCGGCGCCCTCGTACCGGTTGAAGTCCGGGTGCACCGCTTCGAACAGCAGGTCCATCCGGGCCAGGCGGGCCTGCGTCTTGGCGGCCAGCGCCGGGGTCGTCTCGCTCACCCCGTAGGCCACGGCGACGCGCCCCCGGCGCGGGTCGGCCATGCCCTCCAGGCCGCGCCGCACGAACAGCTCGACCCCCTCAGGGGTGTAGGGCGGGTCGGTGAAGACCACGTCGCAGGCGCCGACCACCGATGGCGGCAGGCCGAGCCGCAGGTCGGCGAAGTGGCACCGGATCGCCAGCCCCAGGCGGTCCGCGGCCGCGTCGATGGAGGCGAGCATGCGCTCATCGACGTCGACGACCACCGCCTCGGCATCGGGCTGCACCAGCAGCGTGGCCAGGGAGGTCAGATCGTGGTCGCCCACGCACAGCAGCAGCCGCCCGGACAGGTCGAAGCGGTCGGCCAGGAAGACCCCGCGCCGCAGGGCGGTGCGCGCGGTGGCGGCCACGTGGTCCAGGTCGGTCCGGGAGGGCGGGGCCTCGGCCACCAGGCGCCGAAGCTCCTCGGCCGCCCGGGGGTGGGCCTCCATGAGCGGCGCCCAGGCGTCTGCGGGGCGGGGGCGGTCGAAGGCCTCCGCGTAGCGGGCGGGCCGCACCAGGCGCACCCGCTCCTCGCTGCCGGAGGCGGCGAACCGCTCCAGGTCGGCGCCGAGGGCGTCGAGGACGCCCGCGGCCACACGGTGGGCGACCGCCGTGGCCCGCACCAGCTCGCGGGGGCTCCACCAGGCGCCGTTGGACAAGGCGCCCAGGACCCGGTGGGCGCGGGTGGCGTCGGCGCCTTGCGCATCGAGCAGGGCCGAGAGTTCAGGCGGAAGATCGTTCACCGTCCGATCCTCCCATTCCCCAGGTCGAGGCGGTTCCGGTCCGCCCCAGGGGACGTCGGTCGGCCGCCGGGTCCCTCGCGGTCCGGGCGGCCGGCGGCGACGGACCGGCGAGTGCCCCGCTCGCGCCTGCTTGCCGGGCGGCGGGTCGCCGGGGGCCAGGGGCGACGGCGGCGATGAGGCGGGGTCGGCGATCCATCGGCTGGCGCTGTCGGGTGTGGGGCGTTCGGGGGCCGTCGGAGCGGTCAACGACGGGACGGCTGGTTCCCCGCTCGGGGCTGCTTGCCGGGCGGCGGGTCGCCGGGGGCCAGGGGAGTGCGGCGACGAAGAGATGAGGCGGTTCCCCCTGCTCTGGCGGTCGGCCGCCGGGTGGCCTGCCGCCTTGGCCTTGGAGGGGCCCTTCCGGTCGTGTCCGCCGGCGTGGTGGAACTCTGAGGCGCCTCGAGGCTTCCGGCCGCCCCCCCGGGGGCACTGCCTGCCGTCCGTATCGACGCCCCCGTTGATCTCGGGAGAGTCGGGGTAATACCGGCGAGTATTACCCCGACTCTCCCGAGATCAACGGCGAGGAGGGGCGCGCACCCGGGGCGGGGGCGCCGATCGCGCCGCAGCGGTCGCACCGCTCACAAGGACGCGGCCGACAGTTCCACCACGCCGGCGGACACGACCTGGGGAACCGCCCCGCTTCCTCGTCGCCGCCGTTCCCCTGGCCCCGAAGAGCCCTGCTGCTCGGCAAGCAGCCCCGAGCGGGGCACCAGCCGTCCCGTCGCCGCTCCTGTTCCGGGACCGCGGGAGGCCCGGCGGCCGACCGGCGACACCGGGCAACCGCTTCGCCCCGTCGTCGCCGCCCTCTCCCTGGCACTCCGATGACCCGCCGCCCGGCAAGCGGCCGCGAGCGGGGAACCAGCCGTCCCATCGTCGCCCTCCCCTTGGCTCCGAAGGGCCCGGCCGCCCGGCAAGCGGCCCGGAGCGGGGAACCAGCTGCGCCGTCACCGCCGTTGCGGTGACCGTCCACGCGCCCGGCGCCCGGCGGTGCTGCCGGTCGGGTCGCCCGCCTGGTCTCGTCGTTGCCATCGTCCTGGCGCTCCGCCGCCCTGGCGTCCGGCCGGGGCGGGGAGCGGGGGACCTGCTCTCCCGCCCCGCCCTCCAAGTCCCGGCGCCACTCCCGGCCCCCCGGTCCCCACCCCGGCCCCCACCCTCGGCGGCTACTCCGGGCGATCGGGGCAGTGAGATGAAACACGCCGTTAACCCACCTGTGCCGCACCCCCGCGTGAACGGGCTCACCTGGGCTAACGCTAGTCTGGAGGGCCGTTCCCCGGGGGCGGGCGGCCCATGGTCCGGGTCGCCGGTGATCACCTATCGTGGAACCCCGGTGGAAACACCGCCGTGCGGCTGTTGTTAACCTTCCGTCCGGCGGTTTCATCCGCTTTGCGGATGTTTGCCGCTCTTGGCGGCGGGAAGACCCACCGCTAGCCCGGCACGCCGGGCAGGGGGCATGCCCGCTCCGCCGACGAGCGGGCCGACACCGCATCCGCGCCGCACCGCAGCGGCGAGGAGGTCGCAGGACCCGCGATTCGCGCGGTCCACGACCAGGATGTATAACCTGACCACCGACAGGGGCAGGCACCCGGCGCACCGCGCCCGGCCCACGAGGACGTGACACCCGGCCGGACGGCGCGCCCGCCACCGGTCCCTGGCGGCCCGCCGCGCCTCGGCGCAGCGGGCCCACAACCGAAGACCGCACACCGCAGCAGGGCCAACGTCGTCCCGAATGCGCTTTGACCAAAAGCCCATCGCACGACGACAGGAGGGTAGATGCCTGCTGGCCAGGTGCGGCGTTCCGACGCCCGCGGAAACGCCCATGACACCCCGAACGCGGCCGTCCGCGCCACCGGGGAGGGGCTCTACGAGCGGTCCTTCGAGCACGACGCCTGCGGAGTCGGCTTCGTCGCCGACCTCAACGGCCGGCGCACCCACGACACCGTGGACAAGGCCCTCACCGTCCTGCGCAACCTCGACCACCGCGGCGCCTCCGGCGCCGACCCCGACGACGGCGACGGCGCGGGCATCCTCACCCAGATCCCCGACGCCCTCTACCGCGAGGTCTGCGGCTTCGACCTGCCCGAGGCCGGCGCCTACGCCGCCGGCATCGCGTTCCTGCCCGCCGGCGAGGTCGACCGCGCCGCCGCCGTGCGCACCATCGAGGCCCTCGCCGCCGAGGAGCACCTGACCGTGCTGGGCTGGCGCGACCTGCCCGTCGAGCCGTCCTACTGCGGCCCCGCCGCCCGCGAGTCCATGCCGCACTTCGGCCAGCTCTTCGTCGCTGGCGCCCCCGGCGGCCCCGCCGAAGGCCTGACCGGCATCGAGCTGGAGCGCTACGCCTACTGCCTGCGCAAGCGCGCCGAGCACGAGGCCGGGGCGTACTTCCCCAGCCTCAGCCCGCGCACCATCGCCTACAAGGGCATGCTCACCACGCCCCAGCTGGAGCCGTTCTTCCCCGACCTGTCCGACCGGCGCTACACCTCCGCGCTGGCGCTGGTGCACTCCCGGTTCTCCACCAACACCTTCCCGTCGTGGCCGCTGGCCCACCCCTTCCGCTACGTGGCCCACAACGGCGAGATCAACACGGTCAAGGGCAACCGCAACATGATGCGCGCCCGCGAGGCCGACCTGGTCAGCGACGTGCTGCCCGGCGACCTGTCGCGCATCTTCCCCATCGCCGACCCCGAGGACTCCGACACCGCCTCCTTCGACGCCGCCCTGGAGCTGCTCCACCTGGGCGGGCGGTCGCTGCCGCACGCGGTGCTCATGATGATCCCGGAGCCGTGGGAGAACCACACCGAGATGGACCCCAAGGTCCGGGCCTTCTACGAGTTCCACTCCATGCTCATGGAGCCCTGGGACGGCCCCGCCTCGGTCTCCTTCACCGACGGCAGCCTCGTCGGCGCCGTCCTGGACCGCAACGGCCTGCGCCCCGGCCGCTACTGGGTCACCGACGACGGCACCGTCGTCCTGGCCAGCGAGGCCGGCGTGCTCGACATCGAGCCCGAGCGCATCGTCCGCAAGGGCCGCCTGCAGCCCGGCCGCATCTTCGTCGCCGACACCGCCTCCGGGCGCATCATCGAGGACGAGGAGATCAAGGCCGAGCTCGCCGCCGAGCACCCCTACGCCGAATGGCTGGAGCAGGGCGTGGTCCGCCTGGCCGACCTGCCCGCCGCCGAGCCCGAGGCCCCCGCCGACCGCGACCTCACCCGCGAGCAGCAGGTCTTCGGCTACACCGAGGAGGAGCTGCGGGTCATCCTGACCCCCATGGCCCGCACCGGCGCCGAGCCCATCGGCTCCATGGGCACCGACACCCCCGTCGCCGCCCTGTCCACCCGGTCCCGGCAGCTCTTCGACTACTTCACCCAGGGCTTCGCCCAGGTCACCAACCCGCCGCTGGACGCCATCCGCGAGGAGCTGGTCACCAGCCTGGGCACCACCCTGGGCGCCGAGGAGAACCTGCTCTCGGCCACCCCCGAGGACTGCCGGCGCATCGTGCTGCCCACCCCCGTCCTCGACGACGCCGAACTCGCCGCGGTCCGCGCCGCCGGCGGCCCCGACGGCGACCCCGACTTCCGGGTGCACGTGCTCGAGGGCACCTACCCCGCCGACGGCGGCGGCCGCGCCCTCAAGGCCCGCCTGGAGGAGGTCTGCGCCGAGGCCGACCGGGCCATCGCCGAGGGCGCCCGCATCCTGGTGCTCAGCGACCGCGGCGCCGGCCCCGACCGCGCCCCCGTGCCCTCGCTGCTGTTCACCGGCGCCGTCCACCACCACCTGGTGCGCGAGAAGACCCGCAACAAGGTGGGCCTGGTCGTCGAGGCCGGCGACGCCCGCGAGTGCCACCACATGGCCCTGCTGCTGGGCTACGGCGCCTCCGCGGTCAACCCCTACCTGGCCCTGGACACCGTCGCCGACCTCGTCGCGCGCGGCGTCATCGGCGGCACCGACACCGCCACCGCGGTGCGCAACACCGTCAAGGCCTACGGCAAGGGCGTGCTGAAGGTCATGTCCAAGATGGGCGTGTCCACCGTCGGCTCCTACACCGGCGCGCAGATCTTCGAGGCCCTGGGGCTGGGCGCCGAGGTCGTCGACCGCTGCTTCACCGGCACCACCTCCCGCCTGGGCGGCGTCGGCTTCGACGTGCTCGCCGAAGAGGTGCGCCTGCGCCACGCCTCCGCCTACCGCGAGGACCGCCCCCACCACCGGCGCCTGCCCGTGGGCGGGGAGTACCAGTGGCGGCGCGAGGGCGAGCCCCACCTGTTCGACCCCGAGACCGTCTTCAAGCTCCAGCACTCCACCAGCACCCGCCGCTACGAGATCTTCAAGGAGTACACCTCCAAGGTCGACCGGCGCGCCGGCGAGCTGATGACCCTGCGCGGCCTGCTCCGGTTCAAGGAGGGGGCGCGGCAGCCGGTGCCCATCGAGGAGGTCGAGCCGGCCTCGGAGATCGTCAAGCGCTTCTCCACCGGCGCCATGAGCTACGGCTCCATCTCCGCCGAGGCCCACGAGACCCTCGCCATCGCCATGAACCGCCTCGGCGGCAAGTCCAACACCGGCGAGGGCGGCGAGGACCCGCGCCGCTTCACCCCCGACGCCGACGGGGACCTGCGCCGCAGCGCCATCAAGCAGGTCGCCTCCGGCCGGTTCGGGGTGACCTCGCACTACCTCACCAACGCCGACGACATCCAGATCAAGATGGCCCAGGGCGCCAAGCCCGGCGAGGGCGGCCAGCTGCCCGGCCACAAGGTCTACCCGTGGGTGGCCACCACCCGCCACTCCACCCCCGGCGTCGGGCTCATCTCCCCGCCGCCGCACCACGACATCTACTCCATCGAGGACCTCGCCCAGCTCATCCACGACCTCAAGAACGCCAACCCGCAGGCGCGGGTGCACGTCAAGCTGGTCTCCGAGGCCGGCGTGGGCACCGTCGCCGCCGGCGTCTCCAAGGCCCACGCCGACGTGGTGCTCATCTCCGGGCACGACGGCGGCACCGGCGCCTCCCCGCTGACCTCGCTCAAGCACGCCGGCACCCCCTGGGAGCTGGGCCTGGCCGAGACCCAGCAGACCCTGCTCCGCAACGGCCTGCGCGACCGCATCACCGTCCAGGCCGACGGGCAGATGAAGACCGGCCGCGACGTCGTCATCGCCGCCCTGCTCGGCGCCGAGGAGTACGGCTTCGCCACCGCGCCCCTGGTCGTCTCCGGCTGCGTCATGATGCGCGTGTGCCACCTGGACACCTGCCCGGTGGGCGTGGCCACCCAGAACCCGGTCCTGCGCGAGCGCTACTCGGGCAAGGCCGAGTTCGTGGTGAACTTCTTCGAGTTCATCGCCGAGGAGGTCCGCGAGTACCTGGCCGAGCTGGGCTTCCGCAGCCTGGACGAGGCCGTGGGCGCCGTCGACGCCCTCGAGGTCGACGACGCGGTGCGGCACTGGAAGACCCAGGGCCTGGACCTGGCGCCGATCCTGCACGAGGAGGCCGCCTGGGGCGGCGACCACGTGCGCCGCGTCCGCACCCAGGACCACGGGTTGGAGAAGGCCCTGGACAACACCCTGATCCAGCTCGCCGAGGGCGCCCTGGACTACGGCCAGCAGGTCACCCTCGACCTGCCGGTGCGCAACGTCAACCGCACCGTGGGCACCATGCTCGGCCACGAGGTCACCAAGCGCCACGGCGCCGACGGCCTGCCCGACGACACCGTCGACATCACCTTCACCGGCTCGGCCGGCCAGTCCTTCGGCGCCTTCGTCCCGCGCGGCATCACGCTGCGCCTGGTCGGCGACGCCAACGACTACGTCGGCAAGGGGCTCTCCGGCGGCCGCATCACCGTGCGGCCCCCCGAGGGCGCGACCTTCCCCGCCGAAGAGCACATCATCGCCGGCAACGTCATCGCCTACGGGGCCACCTCCGGCGAGGTGTTCCTGCGCGGCGTGGTCGGCGAGCGGTTCTGCGTGCGCAACTCCGGCGCGCTGGCCGTCGCCGAGGGCGTGGGCGACCACGGCTGCGAGTACATGACCGGCGGGCGCGCGGTGGTCCTGGGCCGGACCGGCCGCAACTTCGCCGCGGGCATGAGCGGCGGCATCGCCTACGTGCTCGACCTGGACCCCGAGCGGGTCAACGGCGAGATGGTGGACCTGGAGCCGCTCGAGGAGGAGGACCGGGAGTTCCTGCGGGACGTCCTGGCCCGGCACCGCGCCGAGACCGGATCGGCCGTCGCCGAGAAGCTGCTGGCCGGGTTCGAGTCCGAGGCCGCCCGCTTCACCAGGGTCATGCCGCGCGACTTCAAGCGCGTGCTGGAGGCCCGGGCCGAGGCCGAGCGCACCGGAGCCGACGTCGACCAGGCCGTCATGGCCGCCGCGCAGGCGTAGAGCCCCGCGCCGAGAGAGGAGGGAACACGCACCATGGGCGACCCCAAGGGCTTCCTGAAGATCACCGAGCGCGAGCTTCCCGCGCACCGGCCCGTCGACGTCCGCATCCAGGACTGGCGCGAGGTCTATGAGGACTTCGACCGCGGCACCGTCACCAAGCAGGCCTCCCGCTGCATGGACTGCGGCATCCCGTTCTGCCACAACGGCTGCCCCCTCGGGAACCTCATCCCCGAGTGGAACGACCTGGTGCACCGGCACGACTGGGGCGAGGCCATCGAGCGCCTGCACGCCACCAACAACTTCCCGGAGTTCACCGGGCGGCTGTGCCCGGCACCGTGCGAGTCGGCGTGCGTGCTGGGCATCGACCAGCCCGCGGTGACCATCAAGAACGTCGAGGTCTCCATCATCGACCGGGCTTGGGAGGAGGGCTGGGTGCGCCCCCAGCCCCCCGCGGTGCGCACCGGTAGAAAGGTGGCCGTGGTCGGCTCCGGCCCCGCCGGGCTGGCCGCCGCCCAGCAGCTCACCCGCGCCGGACACGACGTCACCGTCTACGAGCGGGCCGACCGCATCGGCGGGCTGCTGCGCTACGGCATCCCCGAGTTCAAGATGGAGAAGCGCCACCTGGACCGCCGCCTGGCCCAGATGGCCGCCGAGGGCACCCGGTTCCGCACCGGCATGGACATCGGCACCGACATCACCGTCAAGGAGCTGCGCGCCGAGAACGACGCCGTGCTGCTGGCCGGGGGCGCCACCCGCTCCCGCGACCTGCCCGTGCCCGGCCGCGAGCTGGACGGCGTGCACCAGGCCATGGAGTACCTGCCGCTGGCCAACCGGGTGCAGGAGGGCGACTACCGGGACCCGGCCATCACCGCCGAGGGCAAGGACGTCGTCGTCATCGGCGGCGGCGACACCGGCGCCGACTGCATCGGCACCGCCCACCGCCAGGGCGCCCGGTCGGTCACCCAGCTGGAGATCATGCCCAAGCCCCCGGCGAAGCGGCCCGACCACCAGCCCTGGCCGACCATGCCGGCGGTCTACAAGGTCACCAGCGCCCACGAGGAGGGCGGCAAGCGCGTCTACTCGGTCAACACCGTGGAGTTCCTCGGCGACGACCAGGGGCGGGTGCGCGCGCTCAAGCTCGTCGACGTCGAGCGCACCGACTCCGGCTTCGAGCCGGTGCCCGGCACCGAGCGGGAGATCCCGGCCCAGCTGGTCACCCTGGCCATGGGCTTCGTGGGCCCGGAGAAGGAGGGCATGGTCGAGGACCTGGGCGTGGAGCTGGACGGGCGCGGCAACGTGGTCCGCGACGGCGACTACGCCACCACGGTCGACGGTGTCTTCTGCGCCGGCGACATGGGCCGCGGCCAGTCCCTCATCGTGTGGGCGATCGCCGAGGGCCGCTCGGCGGCCGCGGGCGTCGACCGCTACCTGGGCGCCGACTCCGCTCTTCCCACGGCCATCCCGCCGACGGAGCGGCCGCTGGTCTGACGGGGGAGGGGACCGCTGAGCCCCTCCCCTCCCGGAGCCGCCCCTCACTCGGAGCGTTCACCCCGAGGGGCGGCTCCGTGCGCTTCCGCCCGGCGCACGGCCGGCCGCAGGCGGCGCCGCTGCCCACCGTCCCGGCGGTGGGCAGGGGCACCGCCGTAGGGCGGGTCCACCGGTTCCGGTGCAGGAGGGCCGCGGCCAGGCGCCGTCGGCGGCCGCGCACCTCCGAGGGGCCGTGCGGACCCGGTGCGACGTCCGGCGCCTCGGCAAGCGGGCCGGGGGCGCCTTCCCCCCAGGGGCGCGGCCTTGGGACGTCCGGTGCGCGCGGGATACCGTCGGTGCATGGGGTACCGGCTCCTCGGCGAGGCCGCGATGCTGCTGCATTTCGCCTTCCTCGTCTACGTCACCGTCGGCGGCTTCCTCGCCTGGCGGTGGCCGGCCCTGTTCTGGCCGCACGCCCTGGTCGCCGCCTACGCCCTGGCCATCACCCTGGTGGGGTGGGACTGCCCGCTGACCCACGTCGAGGACTGGGCGCGCCTGCGCGCCGGGCAGGCCGGGCTCCCGGCGGAGGGGTTCATCGAGCACTACCTGACCGGGGTCGTCTACCCCGAGGGGCACCTGGTGACGGCCCGGCTCGGGGCGGCGCTGTCGGTGGCGGCCTCCTGGACGGGGGCGGCGGTGCTCGCCGCGCGCCGCCGCTCGCGGGGGAGCGCGTTAAGGATGCGTGAGAATCGCGACCTTTGACGCGAATTTGCGTCCGATTTGCCCGAGTATAAAACCGGCAAAATCCCCCAAACTGGGTATGTCGGCCACGTTTGCCGGGCAGGGCCGGGTGCACAATCACGGCATGACCACCGTGAAATCCAACGCCCTGCACACGGCAGAGCACTTCATTTCGCGTTCCGCACGCCTCCTCGACCGGCACCGCTTCGCCCACCTGTTCACCGGCGGACCCGCCGAACCCGTCCGCACCGTCCTGGAGGCCTACCGCAACGTCGACGGCGGCTACGGCAACGGCCTCTACCCCGACCTGCGCGGACACGGAAGCCAGCCCCTCGCCGTCAAATACGCCCTGCGCTACCACGACGAACTCGGCCCCATCACCGAAGAGCTCGCCCGGACCACCACCACCTACCTCACCGCCGTCGGCCACCCCAACGGCGGCGTCCCCCCGGTCACCCCCGCCGCCCTGCACACCGAGGCCTCCCCGCACTGGCGCACCCTCGCCGCCGACCACCCCGCCGGCGCCCTGCGCCCCACCGCCGCCATCGTCGCCCTCCTCCACAAGCACCACACCCCCGGCTCCTGGCGCGACCGCGCCACCGCCTTCTGCTGGACCCGCATCGACGCCCTCCACTGGACCGACCCCGACGAGGCCCAGGCCGTCTGCGCCTTCCTCGAACACGCCCCCGACCGCGACCGCGCCGAGACCGCCCTGGCCCGCCTCACCCCCATGATCCGCGCCGTCATCGAGACCGACCCCGAACGCCCCGGAACCGTCCGCCGCCCCCTCGACCTCGCCCCCCACCCCCGCAGCCTCGCCCGCCGCCTCTTCAGCGACGACGAGATCCAGGGCAACCTCGACCTGCTCGAAGCCGCCCAGCGCCCCGACGGCGGCTGGGACACCGTCCGCGAGCACTGGACCGCCACCGCCACCGAGGAATGGCGCGGCATGGCCACCATCCGCCGCCTGCTCACCCTCCAGGCCTACGGACGCCTCACCACCGGCGCCCCCGACCGCAACCCCGGGCCCTGACCCCCGGGCCCCGGTGAGGGGCCGCCGCCCCGGCCCCTCACCGGGCCCCGGCCCGACACGCCCCCCACGCACCGCGGCCCCGCCCCCGCCACCCACCGGTCGCCCGTTCGCAACCTGGTTTAGACCACCAGGGCCCACAGACGCTCTAGAGTGGGAAGAGTGACACGACGAGCAAAGATCGTCGCGACCCTCGGCCCGGCCACGGCCAGCCCGGAGATCCTCTCCGAGCTCGTCGACTCCGGCCTCGACGTCGCACGACTCAACCTCAGCCACGGAACCCACGACGACCACCGCGCCAACTACGAGAACGTGCGCGCGGCGGCCAAAGAGAAAGGGCGCAACGTCGGCATCCTCGCCGACCTCCAGGGCCCCAAGATCCGCCTGGGCACCTTCGCCGACGGCCCCGTCGACCTCACCCCCGGCGACCCCTTCACCATCACCGTCGACGACGCCCCCGGCGACGCCCGCCGCGTCTCGACCACCTACAAGGGCCTCACCGGCGACGTCCGCCCCGGCGACCGCGTCCTCATCGACGACGGCCGCATCGTGCTGGAGTGCACCAAGACCACCGGCACCGACGTGCACACCCGCGTCGTCATCGGCGGCCCCGTCTCCGACCACAAGGGCCTCAACCTGCCCGGCGTCGCCGTCAGCGTCCCGGCCCTGACCCACAAGGACGAAGAGGACCTGCGCTGGGCCCTGCGCCAGGGCGTCGACATGGTCGCCCTGTCCTTCGTGCGCAGCCCCTCCGACGCCGACGAGGTCCACGCCATCATGGACGAGGAGGGCACCCGCGTCCCCCTCATCGCCAAGATCGAGAAACCCCAGGCGGTCGAGCGCCTCCAGGACATCATCGAGGTCTTCGACGGCGTCATGGTCGCCCGCGGCGACCTCGGCGTCGAACTGCCCCTGGAGAACGTCCCCATGGTGCAGAAGCGCGCCATCGAGCGCTGCCGCGACAAGGCCAAGCCGGTCATCGTCGCCACCCAGATGCTCGAATCGATGATCAACGCGCCCCGGCCCACCCGCGCCGAGGCCTCCGACGTCGCCAACGCCGTCCTCGACGGCGCCGACGCCGTCATGCTCTCCGGCGAGACCAGCGTCGGCGCCTACCCCGTCGAGACCGTCCGCACCATGGACCGCATCGTCGTGGCCGCCGAACAGGAGTCGCTGCGCGCCTCCCACATCCTCAACCGGGTCCCCGAGACCACCGGAGGCGCCATCGCGCGCGCCGCCGCCGAGGTCGGCGCCACCATCGGGGCCAAGGCCCTCGTCGCCTTCACCATGTCCGGCGAGACCGCCCGCCGCCTCGCCCGGTACCGCTCGCCCGTCCCGCTCATCGCCTTCACCACCCAGAAGGCCACCCGCGGACGCCTCTCCCTGCAGTGGGGCGTGGACGCCTACTGCGTCCCCTGGGTCGACCACACCGACGAGATGGTCCGCCAGGTCGAGACCGAGCTCCTCGACATGGGCATCTACCAGAAGGGCGACACGATCGTCATCGTGGCGGGAAGCCCGCCCGGAACCCCCGGTTCCACCAACTCCCTGCGCGTGCACCGCATCGGTGACGCCATCACGCACGGGAAGTGATCCGCCGCTGAACCGGCAGGGGAACCGGCCGAGGGACGACCACCGTCCCCGCCGACGACGCCCCGCCGACAGGCCCCGCACCCGGGAACGTCCCGAGGACGCATCCCGGGCGGGGGCCTGAGGGGGCGGCGGACCGGCCAACAGGCGCCCGCGCCTGCCGACCGCCCCCACCCCGCCGGCGCCCCGCGGAGACCGCGGGGGAGCGCCGCGGACGACCTCCTTCACCGAGGCGGACGGAGAAGGAGCGCGACCCGCGCCTCCGGACCGGTCCGGAGCCCACGTCAGAGCCCAGAACGCTCAGACCACCACTCAGAACACGGCGTCAGCGCCGACGGGCACCCGTCGTGCCGCCCTCCAGGCCGCCCAACGCGCCGCCGTCCGCCGCCGACGCGCCTCCGCCCCGCGACTCCTCGCGCGGCCGGGGCGCATCCTCCGCCTCACCGGCCGGCGCCGCCTCGGCCGCATCCCCGCCAGGAACCTCCTCGTCGGCGGGAACCACCGACGATCCCTCGGAGGCGGGGCCCTCATCGCCCGGGCCGCCGGGCGACTCGGGTGCGTCCGGCATCTCCTCGACATCGAACAGAGGGCCGTCGATGGCGGGGTGGCCGAGCACAGGGCCACCGCCCCCGGTCGCACCAGGGCCGCCCGAACCCGCCGGGCCGTCGCCCGCGCCCGTCGTCGGGGAACCGGCGCCGCCGACGCGTCCACCGGACTCGGCGGCCTCGCCCTCCCGGTCCGCGCGGGCCTCCTCCTCGGCCACGGCGTCCGACCCCTCATCGGGCCTGCCGCCCTCCGGCGCCCCGGCACCCGTCACGGCGCCCGGAAGCATGTACGACCCCTCACCGGTCCCCGACGTCTCGTACGGCACCCGCTCCAGCGGCATGTCCCACGGCAGCAGCCGCCAAGGGCTGTCGTCATCGGTCGCCAGGATCCCCAGCGCCGTCCACACCCGGTCCGGCTCGCCGTCACCGCCGGCGCCCCCGCGCCACAGCAGGTACCCGCCGTGGAACGCAGCCGACAGCCGGTCCCAGCCCGAGAAGCGGCGCTGCAGGTCCGTCGCCACCCGCCGCAGCAGGTTCTGCGTCTCCGCCTGGCTCAACCAGTTCAGCGTCGCGCCGCCGCACGCCAACCGCACCAGGTGCGCCGACTTCCACCACCCGTAGGAGCCGACCACCACCGACTCGCCCGCGTCCTCCGCGCCGGTCACCTCGCGCATCCGCTCGACCTGCTCGGGCGTGAGCCGCACCTGCTGCTCCGTGAACGCCTCCTCCGCGGCCGGGGAGCGTGCCCCCTCGGGAAGGCGCGTGCGCGCCACCCCGGTGTGCAGATCGATCACCAGCTCTGCCCGGGGGCTCGAATGCAGCTCCTCCCACAGGGCCTCGACCGTCGCGAGCAGGCCCGCGCGGTCGGTGATGCCCCACTCCTCCTCCAGGACGCTCCGATAGCGGCGGCGCAGCTGCGGGCGCGAGATGACGTCCCACGGCTCGGCCACCGCCACCCGGAACGGCGCGGCCACCGCCACCGCCCAGCGCTCGGTGCTCAGCGGGCCGTCCCGGTCCCGCGCGCGCAGGGAGGGGGACTCGCGGGAGCCGATCACCAGCTCGGCGAAGGAGAGACCCAAGAGCAGGACGATGGGGAGGAACGCCCAGCCGCCCTGGCCGGTGGCGACGAGCACGACGACGAGCAGCGCCAGCGGGGCCAATAGCCACGGCTGCCGCCGCTTGGAAGCCCAGGCCACTACCGCCCAGGAACCGATCACCAGGACTCCGAGGATCCCGGCCACCGCGGTCAGCACCGCCCACTCCCTTCGCACCGGACGACGCCGAAGGGCGCGCGTCCGCGACACTCCCACATCCAGCATCGGTGACTCTCGGCCGTCATGGCGACGAAACCCACGTGTTGTGCTCAGGTTGTGGCCGTGATGTGACCACGGGGAGTGACCTGGAGCGGAGTCCAGGTTAAGGATGTGACGGATCAGCTTTTCGGACCGATGAAGGTGTCCAGGAGGGCGACGGAGTCGCGCTTGGCGACGGAGAGGACGCCGGGATCGCGATAGCCCTCCTTGGAGGGCTTCTTCCAGTTCAGCTTCCACTCCGCGCCGACGAGATCCAGGGCCGAGCCGAGGATGTCGTGGATGTCCTGCGAGGTGTTCGAGAAGAAGTAACGGGGGTAGGCGTAGTGCTTCCAGTCGCCGGCGACCTTGCGTCGCACCTTGTTCGCCACCCGGCATCCATCTGAATGGAACAGCCCTCGGATGAGCGGCTGAGGAGTCTCCTGGACGATCTCCGCCTGCCAAGGCTGGAGGATGATGGGGCGGCTGTGCTTGTGGCCGGGGCCGTGCTGGGGGAATATGCAGGGCCAGTGTTTCGAAGAGGCCCGGACGATCACCATGCCGACCCCCTCCTTGGTCCTGAGGCCGGGGGAGACCGGGAAGACCCTCCCCATCGCCGTCCGACACTCCTCGATCAGGTCGGGGTACACGGCCGTGCAGAAGATGCAGAGCAGGAACACCCCTTTTCGGCAGCGCACGATGTGGCCGTCGCCCAGGTAGAGGCCGAGCAGGTATGCGTAGGCCTCCTTGTCGAGCTCGGCTCCTGAGCAGGGTGGGCAGTAAGTAGTCCTGCCGGCTTTAGTGGTCGGGTGGCGTCGGCGTCCCGTCCGCCAGTGGCGGACGGTCCAGATCGAGACGCCCACGGCGTTCGCGATTTGGCGGTCGGTCCAGCCCTGTGCGTGCAGCCGCAGGGCCTCGTCGACGACTTTGCGGGGGTACATGAGTTCGAGTATGAGCGGCACGGTCGCACTCATGTTCGATATCCACAGAAAATAAAAAAGGCGCTCGCGCGCCTGTTGGTGCCGGAAGTGGGATTCGAACCCACACGCCCCGGAGGGCAATCGCTTTTGAGGCGATAGTGTCTACCTTTCCACCATTCCGGCGTGTTTGTGGAAATTGGGGTATTTGTCCTCAATGTCCATTTTTTGAGGGTGTCGGCTCGATGTCCTGGGCGGAGGCAGGGTAGCCGACGTCCCGGAGTCTACACGTTCTCGGTACCCTCGTGTTCGTGACGACGACGCAGAGCCGCGTGGTGATCGCGGAAGACGAGGCCCTGATCCGGCTGGACCTCAAGGAGATGCTCGAGGAGGACGGCTATGCCGTCGTGGGCGAGGCGGGCGACGGGGAGACGGCGATACGACTCGCCGCCGAACTCAAGCCCGACCTGGTCATCCTCGACATCAAGATGCCCGTCCTGGACGGGCTCTCGGCGGCCGAGCGCATCGCCGCCGAACGCATCGCCCCTGTCGTCATCCTGACGGCCTTCTCGCAGCGCGAGCTGGTCGAACGGGCGCGCGACGCCGGGGCGATGGCCTACTTGGTGAAGCCGTTCAGCAAGTCGGACCTGGTGCCCGCCATCGAGATGGCGGTCAGCCGGTACGCCGAGCTGTCCGCTCTGGAGGCCGAGGTGTCGGGCCTGCAGGACCGCCTGGAGACCCGCAAGCTCGTCGAGCGGGCGAAGGGGCTGCTGCAGAGCCGGCACGGGCTCAGTGAGCCGGAGGCCTTCCGCTGGATCCAGAAGAACTCCATGGACCGCCGACTGACGATGCGCAAGGTCGCCGAGACCGTGGTCGAGACGCTCGAACAGGAGCAGCAGCAGGGCTGATGAGGGTCGGGCGGCCGTCCGGGCGATCCCCGGCGCCTCTGAACCCCGTCGGTCCGGCCCGCTCGCCTTGCGGGCGCCCCGATCGCCGTTTCGTCACGGCCGCCGAACGGAGGCGGCGCCGAGCCGGGTGCACCGCGATGATCCGCGCGCCGCGCCCGCGCTCACGCGCTCCTTCCCGGTTCTCCGTGCACATCCGGCCCCGCCGCATCCGCGGCGGGGCCCTTTTCGTGTCCGGTCCCTGCTTTCATGCCCGGCTCCCGGGCGTTGGCCGCTTCGCGCCCGCCCCCGGTCCCCTGACCGTTCGCCCCCGCCCCGTGGGTCCGGCCGATCCCTTTCGGCTTCCCGCCGTGTCCCCGTGCCCCGGGCCCCGCCGTGCCCCGCCCGGAGTCCCGGTTCCTCGGCCCTCCCGGCGTCCCGGCCTCTCGCGCCCCGCGTGGCCCCGGCGTCCGGAGGCGGCGCCGCGCGCGTGTCTACCGCGTCCTCCCCTCCCGCGTGCAGACGGGTCCCATTCCGATCCGGTCACAGATCTGCACGACGGGGTACCGGTTGGATCACGTCGCATTAGACCTTCTGAACGACCCGCCTAAACCGGGCTAAACTCGCGCCACCGATGGAAAACACCAGGTTCCGGGCGAACCGTCCGGGGCCGGTCCAGTTCTCAGATGCGCAAGGAGCGCGCGTGCGCACACGCCTCGTGACTGTGCTGCTCGCCGTGATCGCCGCTCTCATGGTGATCCCAGGAACGGCAGCGGCAGACGCCCAGGGCGGTGAGAACCTCAACGGTCAGATTCGTCAGCCGACCACCATCGAAGGCCTGGAGATCACGGTCTACGAAGGGTTCGAGGGCGACGAGGTGATCGGTGAGGCCACCACCGACTCTGAAGGAAAGTGGGAAGTGGGGTTGCCCGGCCCGGGCGACTACCGGGTGGTCCTGGACGAGGGCTCGATTCCCGATGAGTACGTGGTCCCGGAGAAGCCGGGGTCGGAGCTGGAGGTGTCCGTCCGCCCGGAGCAGGAGCGGACCGTGGTCTTCCGGTTGCAGACGCCCGCGGAGGCGGCCGAGGAGTCCGCCGAGGCCTCGCAGGAGGCCACCGAGGACGAGGACGGCGGCGGGGACGCCGGCGCCGGTTCGGACGAGGCCGGGGAGGAGGTCCCCGGCGCGGAGGCGGGGGCGTCGTTCTCCGACAGGTTCTTCCAGCTCACGGTGGCGGGCCTGACGTTCGGGCTGATCATCGCGATCTCGTCGGTGGGGCTGTCGCTGATCTTCGGCACCACGCGGATGATCAACTTCGCGCACGGCGACATGGTCACGTTCGGGGCGTTCATGGCGATGATGTTCGCCAACATGACGCTGTTCTCCTCGCTGCACGAGGTGTTCGAGGGCGTGCCGGTGCTGGACTTCGTGTTCAACCCGCTGGTGCTGGGCCTGGTCCTGGCGGTGGTGCTGGGCGGTGCGCTCGGCGCGGGCCTGGAGCGGTTCCTGTGGCGGCCGCTGCGCCGCCGGAACGTGGCGCTGATCCAGATGTTCATCGTGACGATCGGTTTCTCGCTGGTCCTGCGCCACATGCTGCTGGTGGTCTTCGGCGCCCGCCGCGACAAGTACCCCCAGTTCCGGATCCAGGAGGCCTGGGAGCTGGGGCCGGTCTCGATCACGCCGCGCGATGCGGGGATCCTGCTGGTCGCGGTGGTCGTGCTGGTGCTGGTGGCGAGCATGCTGCAGTTCACCCGGATGGGCAAGGCGATGCGCGCGGTGGCCGACAACCGGGATCTGGCCGAGTCGTCGGGGATCGACGTGGACCGGGTGACGCTGTACGTGTGGGGCCTGGGCGGTGCGCTGTCGGCTCTGGGCGGCGTGCTGTACGGGCTGAACGCGACGGTGCACTGGCAGATGGGCTTCCACCTGCTGCTGTTGATGTTCGCGGCGGTGATCCTGGGCGGTCTGGGGACGGCCTACGGGGCGATGGTCGGCGGCCTCGTGGTCGGCCTGGTCGCGATGCTGTCCACGCTGTGGTTCTCGCCGCAGCTGATGAACGTGTGGGCGCTGGGGATCATGATCCTGGTGCTCCTGGTCCGGCCCCAGGGGATCCTGGGCCGCCGTGAGCGAGTGGGCTAGGGGAGCGGTTCGATCATGGACTTCTGGAACATCCTGGTCCTGTCGCTGGAGACGGCGGTGGGCCCGATCGCGGCGGTGTACGTGCTGGCGGCCATCGGGCTGAACATGCACTTCGGCTACACCGGCCTGCTGAACTTCGGCCAGGTGGGCTTCATGCTGGTGGGCGCCTACGGCGTGGGCATCGGCGTGGGCACGTACGGGCTGTCGCTGTGGACGGCGGTGCTGCTGAGCATCGCGTGCGCGACGGTGCTGGCCCTGCTGTTGGGCATCCCGACGCTGCGGCTGCGGGCCGACTACCTGGCGATCACGACGATCGCGGTGGCCGAGGCGGGCCGCCTGATCTACCGGGCGGAGTTCGCGCGGCCGCTGACGGGCGGCGTGTACGGCCGCCAGAGCCTGGCGGAGGGCTTCTACGCCGCGAATCCGATCCCGTCGGGCCGCTACGGCCTGCTGGGCATGGACTTCACGGAGAACCAGCTGTGGCTGATGGTGGTGACCTGGGGCCTGGTGGCGCTGGCGCTGGCGCTGACGGCGTCGCTGATGCACAGCCCGTGGGGCAGGGTCATCAAGGGCATCCGCGAGGACGAGGACGCGGTGCGCAGCCTGGGCAAGGACGTGTTCGTCTACAAGACGCAGAGCCTGGTGCTGGGCGGTGTCCTGGGCGGCCTGGGCGGTGCGATGCTGGCGATCAACCAGCAGAACATCACCCCGGACCAGTTCATGCCGCAGGTGACGTTCTACCTGTGGGCGATGCTGCTGCTGGGCGGTGCCGCGCGGACGTTCGGCGCGGTGCTGGGCCCGATGGTGCTGTGGTTCCTGCTGACGGCGTTCGACGAGACGCTGCGGGCGCTGGTCTCGGCGGACCTGCTGCCGTTCGTCGACGGCAGCGACATCGGGGCGCTGCGGCACGCGTTCGTGGGTCTGGCGCTCGTGCTGCTGATCGTGTACCGGCCGCAGGGCCTCATCGGCGACCGCAAGGAGATGCTGGTCAATGTCAAGTGAGTCGAGGACCGCCGGGGAGGCGGTGCGCGATCGGATGGCCGGTGTCGAGCCCGCGGCCGGCGTGGCCAAGCCGGATCCGATCCTGAAGGCGTCGGGGGTGCGCCGCTCGTTCGGCGGCCTGACGGCGGTGGACGTGGAGCACCTGGAGGTGCAGCGGGGGACGATCACGGCGCTGATCGGCCCGAACGGCGCGGGCAAGTCGACGCTGTTCAATCTGCTGACCGGGTTCGACCGGGTGGACGCGGGCGAGTGGTCGTTCGAGGGCCGTCGGTTGAACGGCCTGGGCGGGCACCGGGTGGCGCGCCAGGGGATGGTGCGCACGTTCCAGCTGACGAAGGCGCTGACCCGGTTGACGGTGCTGGACAACATGCTGTTGGCGGCGCCGGGGCAGGCGGGCGAGCGCCTGCTGGGGGCGCTGTACCGGCCTGTGTGGCGGCGCCAGGAGATGCAGAACCGGGCGCGGGCGATGGAGCTGCTGGCGCGGTTCAAGCTGGACGCGAAGAAGGACGACCTGGCGGGGAGCCTGTCGGGCGGCCAGCGCAAGCTGCTGGAGATGGCGCGCTCGCTGATGGTGAACCCGTCGATGGTGATGCTGGACGAGCCCATGGCGGGGGTGAACCCGGCGCTGGTGCAGTCGCTGCTGGGGCATATCACCTCGCTGCGGGACGATGGCTTGACGGTGCTCTTCGTGGAGCACGACATGGACGTGATCATGGGGATCAGCGACTGGATCGTGGTGTTGGCCCAGGGGCGGGTGATCGCCGAGGGGCGGCCGGACGACATCCGGTCGAACCAGGAGGTGGTCGACGCCTACCTGGGCGCCCACCACGACGAGCCGGGCGGCACCGCGCCGGGTGCGGGGGAGGAGGCCTGATGGCGGACGGCGAGGAGGCGCGCCAGGAGGCCCGCGAGGAGGTGCTGGAGCACAGCGCTTCGGGGCCGGTGCAGGACCGTTCGGAGTTCCTGCTGGTGGCGGATGAGGTCAAGGCGGGCTACATCCCCGAGGTGAACATCCTGGACGGGTGCACGCTGACGCTTCGCGAGGGCGAGGTGGTGGGCGTGATCGGTCCGAACGGGGCGGGCAAGTCCACGCTGATCAAGACGGTCTTCGGGCTGCTCCCGGTGCGCGGGGGCGAGCTGGTGCTGCGGGGGTCGTCGATCGCGAACCTGAGCGCGCACGAGCTGGTGGAGCGGGGCGTGGGGTACGTGCCGCAGACCCAGAACGTGTTCCCGTCGCTGACGGTGGAGGAGAACCTGGAGATGGGGGTCTTCCTGCGCCCGAAGGCGTTCCGGGAGCGGTTCGCGGTGGTGGCGGAGCTGTTCCCGCTGCTGGCGGAGCGCCGCCGGCAGAAGGCGGGGGCGCTGTCGGGCGGTGAGCGCCAGATGGTGGCGATGGGCCGGGCGCTGATGATGGAGCCGTCGGTGGTGCTGTTGGACGAGCCGACGGCGGGGCTGTCGCCGATCTATCAGGACGAGGTGTTCGAGCGGGTCCGGCAGATCAACGCGGCGGGGGTGTCGGTGATCATGGTGGAGCAGAACGCCCGCCGGTGCCTGCAGATCTGTGACCGCGGCTATGTGCTTGATCAGGGGCGGAACGCCTACACGGGCACGGGTCGGGAGCTGTTGGAGGACCCGAACGTGATCGAGTTGTACCTGGGGACGCTGGCGAAGGCGGACTGAGGCCGTCGGCCGACTGCTCGGCTGTCCGGTTGTCCGGCTGTTCGACGGGGGCGGTGCCGTGGGCGCCGCCCCCGTTCGCGTGCTGTAGGGGCGGGGCGAGCGTTCGGCGCCGCGGGTGGGCCGTTCTGCGGGGGTGGTGTTGTGGTCGGCGACGGCGGGTGCGGGCGATCGGAGAGGGGCGTCCGTCCCGGCCTGAGCGGTGCCCTGAGGCGTTGCAGAGACGGTGGCCGGGTGGGGCTGGGGGCGACCTGCGAGTGGCGGTGTGGTTCGCCCCAGAAGGCGGCCGGAGACCGGAGCAGACCTGGGGGCTCCGCTAGCGGTTCCTCCGTGAGGGTGCGGGAAGGGGGCCTGCCCCACCCGGGGGCGGCCTGAGGCGACTTGGGCGGTGGCCGGGCTGGTCTGCGAGCTGCCCGGCCGGTGACGCTGCCGGTCTCTCTTCTCGGGTGGGGGAGGGAGATGCTCGGGCGCTGGAAGGGACCAGGAGCCGTGCTCGGCGCCGTGGGGTCCGTCCCCCGCCGTGGAGCGGTCCCGGAACCGTCCTGGAACCGTCGCCGGGGGCTCGGCCTCGGCCTGGCGGATCGCGGTGCGGACCTCCGCCTTCGGGCCCCGGCCCTCGCGTCTCTGCCCCCGGGCCCCGGCGGCCCGTGCGCATGGAGAAGGCCCCCGCGCGGTAGGAACCGCACGGGGGCCTTCAGCGTCCGCCCCGAGGGGGCGTCGGCCCCTCGCCCGTGGGGCTAGGGGACGGTGATGGTGTCCTGCTTGGAGTGGACACCTTCGTCGTCGAATCCGTAGACCTGGAAGGTCGCGGAGGTCACGTCGCCGTTCTCGTCGAAGTTCAGCGGCCCGCTGACGCCCTGGTAGTCGATGTCCTCACCGTCGGCGATGAGCTGCTTGCACTCCTCGAAGGAGGTGCACTCGGTGCCGTCCTTGGAGACGCCCTCGATCTCGCCGACGAACTCGGTGGGGTCGTTGCTGCCGGCCTGCTCGGCGGCCAGGGCGGTCACCACGGCGCAGTCGTAGACCTGGCCGGAGAACTGGAAGACCTCCAGCTCAGAGTCGAACTCGGTCAGGCCGCTCAGGAAGTCGTCGCTGCCGACGTCGGGCGCGGTGCCCTGGAACCCGGAGACCGCGCCCGGGTCGCTGGAGTCGACCTTCTCGGCGAGCCCCTCGTCGTTGAGGCCGTCGGTGGCGTACATCTGGTCGGCGCCCACGCCCTCTTCGATGAGGCCGGTGATGATCTGCACGCCCTCTTCGAAGGAGACCATGAGGGCGGCGTCGGCCTCGGCCCCGGCCAGCTCGTTGACGACGGCGTCGAAGTTGGGGGCGTTGGGGTCGTAGCCCTCGTTGTAGACGACCTCGATACCGTTCTCCTCGAGCGCGTCGGCGGCGGCGTTGGCCAGGCCCTCGCCGTAGTCGTCCGCGCGGTAGGTGACGGCGACGCTCTGGTGCCCGTCGGATGCGATCTTCTCGGCGAGCACGGGGCCCTGGAGGAGGTCGCTCGGGGCGGTGCGCCAGTAGTAGCCGGTCTCGTCCTCCTCGGCCAGCCCGGGGGCGGTGTTGGACCCCGAGCACTGCACCACCTCGTTGCTGGTGACGGTGTCCATGATGGCCTGGGTCATGCCCGAGGCCGCGGCGCCCAGGATGATGTCGGCGCCCTGGTCGACGTGGCGCTGGGCGGCGTCGTTGGCCTGGGCGGCGTCGTTGGCCTCGTCGCCTTCGAGGAAGTCGGGCAGTTCGGCGCCGTTGACGCCGCCGGCCGCGTTGATCTCCTGCAGGGCGTACTTGGCGGCCGACTCCTGGGGCGGGCCGAGGTGGGCGAGGTCACCGGTCTGGGGGAAGACGAACCCGAACTGCAGGGCGTCTCCTTCACCACCTCCGCCGCCGTTTCCGCCGTCGCCGCCGCATGCGGTGAGGCCCAGGGTGAGGGCCGCGGCCGCAGCTGTGAGGCTGAGGGCCTTGGTGCTCGGCATTCAGGTCTCTCCGTTCAACCGGCTGGATCGGTTTCGAGGTCGGGGCAGGCGGCTCAGCGGGGCGCGTCCGGGCGGCTGGGAACAACCGTCCGCCTGACGCGCTTAACCGACTGCGTTAGCGGAGCTTAATTCGCTCTGGGGTGGTTTCGAAAGAAGGCCGGTTCTGTTGCTGCCGAGTCGGGTTCATGCCGTTATCGGGTCGTAGTGAAGGGCGGCACAACCGGAGGTGATCGGCGTCGTCGCAGTTCGGGCGGGTGATGGGGTGGTCGCGGGGCGTGTGCGGGCATGGGTCGTGTCCGCTGGCGTGGTGGAGCTCTCCGGGCCCCGGCCGCCCGCATCGACACCCTTGTTGATCTCGGGAGAGTCGGGGTAATACCGGCGAGTATTACCCCGACTCTCCCGAGATCAACGCCAAGGAAGGGGCGCACCGGGGGCGGGGTCGCCGATCGAGGTGCAGCGGCCGCATAGCTCACAAGGACGCGGCCGACAGTTCCACCACTCCAGCGGACACGCCCCGGGCATGGGCGGGCACGAAGAGAGGGCCCGCCCGGGGCGTCCCCGGGCGGGCCCTCGTCCGCCGGTCGGCGCGGCGCGCGGCCGCGGGCGGCTCAGGCGTCGCGCAGCATGCACGTCAGGCGGGAGGTGCACACCCGCTTGCCGTCCTCGCGGGTGATCTCGATCTCCCAGGTGGCCAGGGTGCGCCCGGTGTGCACGGGGGTGGCCACGCCGGTGATGTGCCCCTCGGTGGCCGGGCGGTGGTGGGTGGCGCTGATCTCGATGCCGACGGCGATCCGGCCCTCGCCGGCGATGAGCGCGGAGCCGACCGAGCCCAGGGTCTCGGCGAGCACGCAGGAGGCGCCGCCGTGCAGGATCCCGTAGGGCTGGGTGTTGCCGTCCACGGGCATGCGCCCCACCACCCGCTCGGGGGAGGCCTCCAGGAGCTCCAGACCCATGCGGTCGCCGAGGGAGCCGCCGGAGCTGGTGCTGCCCATGATCTCGGCGAGCTGCTCGGCGTTGAGGGTCATGGCGGGGTGCCCCTTTCCAGGAGGTGGTGCGCCCTTCGGGGCGCGTTCGCGGCGGCGACGGGCCCGGCGGTGCGCGGGCCACGCGAAAAAGTCCGCACCGCATCCTAGGATTCCCCTGTGGCGAACACACAGCAGACCCCCGGTCAGAGCAGTACAGGCGGCGCGTCCGCGGCGGGCGGCGGTGGCCGCCTGCTGTTGGTGGACGGGCACTCGATGGCGTTCCGCGCCTTCTTCGCGCTCCCGGTCGAGAAGTTCGGGACGACGACGGGACAGTCCACCAACGCGGTGTACGGGTTCACGTCGATGCTGATCAAGCTCTTGCGCGAGGAGGAGCCCACGCACATCGCGGTGGCCTGGGACGTGTCCGGGCCGACGTTCCGGCACGAGGCCTACGGGGACTACAAGGACGGCCGGGCCGACACCCCGCCGGAGTTCCCCTCGCAGGTGGAGCTGGTCCAGGAGCTGCTGCGGCTGCTGGGCATGACGTCGGTGTCGGTGCAGGGCTTCGAGGCCGACGACGTGATCGCCACCCTGGCGGGGCAGGCCGGCGCCGCGGGCATGGAGGTGCTCATCGCCTCGGGCGACCGGGACGCCTTCCAGCTGGTCGACGGCGGGTGCACGGTGCTCTACCCGGGCAAGAGCGTGTCGGACCTGACGCGGATGACGCCCGAACGGGTGGAGGAGAAGTACGGCGTGCCGCCGGAGCGCTACCGCGACCTGGCGGCGCTGGTGGGGGAGAAGGCCGACAACCTGCCGGGCGTTCCGGGGGTCGGGCCCAAGACGGCGGCCAAGTGGATCCTGAAGTACGGGTCGCTGGACGAGCTGGTGGCCCGCGCCGAGGAGCTCACCGGCAAGGCCGGGCAGAACTTCCGCGACCACCTGGACGACGTGCTGCGCAACCAGCGGCTCAACCTCCTGGTGGGCGATGTGCCGCTGGAGGTGGGCCTGTCCGATCTGGAGCCGGGGACCGCCGACGCCCAGGGGGTGAACACCCTCTTCGACGACCTGGAGTTCGCCTCGACCCTGCGCGACCGGCTGTTCCAGGTGGTGGGCACCGGGCAGGCCGAGCAGGAGCCCGACGCCGGCGAGGACTTCGACGACGCGGTGCAGGTGCCCGCGCCGGGGGAGCTGGGCGCGTGGCTGGACGGGCACGCCTCCGGCGGCCGGTCGGGGGTGGCCTTCTCCGGCACGTGGGGTGCGGGGACGGGCGCCCTGGAGGCGGTGGCCGTGGCCGCGCCGGACGGGGCCGCCGCCTACGTCGACCCCGCCTCGCTGGGCGAGGAGGACGAGCGCGCGTTCGCCGCGTGGCTGTCCGCGCAGGACCGGCCCAAGGCCGTGCACGAGGCCAAGGGGCCGCTGCTCGCGGCGTTCGCGCACGGCTGGGACCTGCAGGGGGTCAGCAGCGACACGGCGGTCGCCGCCTACCTGGTGCAGCCGGGCCAGCGCAAGACGGGCCTGGAGGACATGTGCCGCCAGTACCTGAACAAGGAGCTGGTCCGGCGCCAGGAGGAGGGCGGCCAGCTCTCGCTCGACGTGGGCGGCGACGGCGGGGACGGCGACGCCGACGGGGCGGCCCGCGCGGACCTGGCGGTGCGGGCCCGCGCCACCCGCGAGCTGGCCGACCGGCTGGACGCGCTGCTGGAGCAGCGCGGCGGAGCCGGGTTGATGGCCGACGTCGAGCTGCCGCTGGTGCGGGTGCTGGCCGGTCTGGAGCGCGCCGGGATCGCCGCCGACCGGGACTACCTGGACTCCCTGGAGGCCGAGTTCGCCGCCGAGCAGCGCCGCGCGGTGGAGGAGGCGCACCGGGTGGTGGGCCGGGAGTTCAACCTGGGCTCGCCCAAGCAGCTGCAGCAGGTGCTCTTCGAGGAGCTGGGGCTGCCGAGGACCAAGAAGATCAAGACGGGCTACACCACCGACGCCGACGCCCTGGCGTGGCTGGCGACCCAGACCGAGAACGAGCTGCCGGCGATCCTGCTGCGCCACCGGGACCAGACCCGGCTGCGCACCACGGTCGAGGGCCTGGTCAAGACCATCGCCGAGGACGGGCGGATCCACACCACCTTCAACCAGACGGTGGCGGCCACCGGGCGGCTGAGCTCGGTGGAGCCCAACCTGCAGAACATCCCGGTGCGCACCGACGCCGGGCGGAGGATCCGCCGCGCGTTCGTGGTGGGGCCGGGCTACGACGCGCTGATGACCGCCGACTACAGCCAGATCGAGCTGCGGATCATGGCGCACCTGTCCCAGGACGAGGCGCTCATCGAGGCCTTCCAGACCGGGCACGACTTCCACGCCGAGATCGCGGCGCGGGTCTTCGGCACCGAGCCGGAGCAGGTCGGCGGCGAGGAGCGGGCGCGCATCAAGGCGATGAACTACGGGCTGGCCTACGGGCTCAGCGAGTTCGGGCTCTCCCAGCAGCTGGGCGTCTCCCCGGGGGAGGCCCGCACCCTGATGGAGGACTTCTTCCAGGTCTTCGGCGGGGTGCGGGACTACCTGCACGAGGTGGTCGAGCAGGCGCGGCGGGACGGCTACACCGAGACGATCCTGGGGCGCCGCCGCTACCTGCCCGACCTGACCAGCGACAACCGGCAGCGCCGGCAGATGGCCGAGCGGATGGCGCTGAACGCGCCCATCCAGGGCTCGGCCGCCGACATCATCAAGGTCGCCATGCTGGACGTGGACCGGGCCCTGCGCGAGGGCGGGCACCGGGCGCGGGCGCTGCTGCAGGTCCATGACGAGCTCGTGCTGGAGGTGCCCGAGGACGAGGTGGAGCCGGTGCGCAAGCTGGTCTCGGAGGAGATGTCCGGCGCCTACGACCTGCGCGTGCCCCTCGCGGTCTCGGTCGGCCTGGGAGAGAACTGGCGCGACGCCGCGCACTAGCGGCGCGTCCGGCGGGGCGTTCCCGGGGCGTGTCCGCTGGAGCGGTGTCCTTTCCGTCCGTCCGGTTCAGCGCCGTCGTCACGCCTCTGAGCCGGCCCCGTCGGGCCGGGGCCTGCCGGTTCGGGGCGTCTTCCGGTCGCGTCGGCCCTTTCGCGGGGCGGTGGCCCGGCCCACGGCCGTGTCCGGAAGCGGGCGCCTGCGTCCGGAATCTCCGAGAATCGGGATGCCGTGCGGCGCCACGGCGGTTACGCTCTGAGCGGAACGACGGCCCAGGACGATCATGATGGAGGCACCGGAGATGGCGGACCGCGGCGACGCGCAGGGCGTGCCCGCCCTGCCCGAGGCGGAGCTGGTCTGGCGCTTCTCCCGGTCCGGCGGGCCGGGCGGCCAGCACGTCAACACCTCGGACACGCGCGCGACGGTGTCGCTGGACGTGGCCGCGACCTCCGTGCTGACCGGGCGCCAGCGCGAGCGCGCCCTGGAGCGGCTGGCGGGGCGGCTGCGCGGCACCGTGCTGACGGTCAGCGCCTCCGACACCAGGTCGCAGGCGCGCAACCGGGAGCTGGCCGCCGAGCGGCTGCGCGCCGCGCTGGACGCGGCGTGCGCTCCGCCGCCCCGGGAGCGGCGGCCCACCCGGCCCGGCCGCGGGGCGCGCCGGCGCCGGCTGGAGGACAAGCGGCGCCGCTCGGCGCTCAAGCGCTCCCGCTCGTGCCGAAGCGACGACTGAGGCGATCCTGGGGCGCCGTTTCGGAAGCCGCCGCGCAGGGCGGGGCGTCTTTCCGCTCGCGGGCGCGGGCGGGTAGCATGCGCAGAATGGGGACTTGGCCCCTTTGCGGGCCGGGATTCCGATTGACCAGGGGGCTCGGGTCTCATATTCTGGCCGGAGCGCTGTGGGCACCCGTGCGCAACGCGGTCCTGACCGACCGTACTTAACGACCGCGGACGGGTGGCGGCGGCGCATCTAACCTAGCCATTGTCCGCATCCGGAGTCCACCCACACATGACGAGCAGCACCGAGGCAACCTCGACACCCCAGGTAGCGATCGACGACATCGGGTCCGAGGAAGCCTTCCTCGCGGCGATCGACGAGACCATCAAGTACTTCAACGATGGGGACATCGTTGAAGGCACCATCGTGAAGGTCGATCGAGACGAGGTCTTGCTCGACATCGGCTACAAGACCGAAGGGGTGATCCCCTCCCGGGAGTTGTCGATCAAGCACGACGTCGACCCGGGCGAGGTCGTGGCCGTCGGCGACCACGTCGAGGCCCTGGTCCTCCAGAAGGAGGACAAGGAGGGCCGGCTGATCCTGTCCAAGAAGCGCGCCCAGTACGAGCGCGCCTGGGGCACGATCGAGAAGATCAAGGAGGAGGACGGCGTCGTCACCGGCACGGTGATCGAGGTCGTCAAGGGCGGTCTGATCCTCGACATCGGCCTGCGCGGCTTCCTGCCCGCCTCGCTCGTGGAGATGCGTCGCGTCCGCGACCTTCAGCCCTACGTCGGCCGCGAGCTCGAGGCCAAGATCATCGAGCTGGACAAGAACCGCAACAACGTGGTCCTGTCCCGCCGCGCCTGGCTGGAGCAGACCCAGTCCGAGGTCCGCCAGACCTTCCTCAACACCCTGCAGAAGGGCCAGATCCGCAAGGGCGTGGTCTCCTCGATCGTCAACTTCGGCGCCTTCGTCGATCTGGGCGGCGTGGACGGCCTGGTGCACGTCTCGGAGCTGTCCTGGAAGCACATCGACCACCCGAGCGAGGTCGTCGAGGTCGGCCAGGAGGTCACCGTCGAGGTCCTTGACGTCGACATGGAGCGCGAGCGCGTCTCCCTGTCGCTCAAGGCCACGCAGGAGGACCCCTGGCAGCAGTTCGCTCGCACCCACCAGATCGGGCAGGTCGTTCCGGGCAAGGTCACCAAGCTGGTGCCGTTCGGTGCGTTCGTCCGCGTCGAGGAGGGCATCGAGGGCCTGGTGCACATCTCCGAGCTGGCCGAGCGCCACGTGGAGATCCCCGAGCAGGTCGTGCAGGTCGGCACCGAGATCTTCGTCAAGATCATCGACATCGACCTGGACCGCCGCCGGATCAGCCTCTCGCTGAAGCAGGCCAACGAGAGCGTCTCCCCCGAGCAGGAGGAGTTCGACCCCACGCTCTACGGCATGGCCGCCGAGTACGACGAGCAGGGGAACTACAAGTACCCCGAGGGCTTCGACCCCGAGACCGGCGAGTGGATGGAGGGCTTCGAGGTCCAGCGGGACGAGTGGGAGCGCCAGTACGCCATGGCGCAGTCCCGCTTCGAGGCGCACCGCAAGCAGGTCGCCGAGGCCCGTGCCGCCGAGGCCGAGGCCGAGGCCGGCGGCGGGTACGAGGAGGAGGCTCCGGCCCCCGCGCCCGCCGGCGGCGGTGGCGGTGGCGGCGGCAGCGCCTCCAGCGGCGCCGACTCCACCGGCGGTGCCCTGGCCTCCGACGAGGCCCTGGCCGCGCTGCGGGAGAAGCTCGCGGGCGGCGGCGAGTAGCCACCGCCTCCCCGCCGGGACTCCGGCGCGGACATCGCGAACCGCCGAGGGCCGCTCCCCGTACCGGGGGGCGGCCCTCCGCTATGCTCGGCGCGCACCCGCACGCGAGAGGGAGCCCATGCGCGCCGACACCCCGCCCGAACCGGCCGTCACCGCGGCCGCGCCCGAGGACGCGGGCCCGATCTGGTCCCTGCAGCGCGCCGCCTACCTGACCGAGGCGCAGCTGTACGGGGACCCCTACCTCCCGCCGCTGACCGAGGGGCGCGAGCAGGTGCGGGCCTCCTTCGACCGGGGCCCGGTGCTCAAGGCGGTGCTGGAGGGGCGCATCGTGGGCGCCGTGCGCGGCGTCGCCGCCGACCGCGCGTTCCTGGTCAACCGGCTGGCCGTGGCGCCGGACGTGCGGCGGCGGGGGATCGGCCGGGCCCTCATGGCCGAGCTGGAGCGCCGCGCCGCCGCCGACCACCCGGGGCTGGAGCGCTTCGCGCTGGCCACCGGGCACGGCAGCGAGGACAACCTGCGCTTCTTCCGCTCCCTGGGCTACACCGAGGCCTCCCGGGAGCGCCTGTCGGACCACCTGGTGCTGGTGCACCTGGGCAAGCCGGCGCCCGGCGCCGCACCCGGGGAGCCGGTGCCGTAGTCTCGGCCCCATGCTTCGAGTGGGACTGACCGGGGGCATCGGCTCCGGCAAGAGCGAGGTGGCGCGGCGCCTGGGCGAGGCGGGCGCGCTGGTGGTCGACGCCGACGCGATCGCCCGCGAGGTCGTCGAGCCGGGCACCCCGGGGCTGGCCGAGGTGGTGGCCGAGTTCGGGGAGGGCGTGCTGGACGCCGACGGGCGCCTGGACCGGCCCCGGCTGGGCGAGATCGTCTTCTCCGACACGGCCCGGCTGACCCGGCTGAACGCCATCGTGCACCCCCGGGTGGCCGAGCGCACCCGGGAGCTGATGGAGCGCGCCCCCGAGGGGGCGGTCGTGGTCGACGATGTTCCGCTCCTGGTGGAGAACGGCCTGCAGGAGCTGTACGACGTGGTGGTGGTCGTGGACGCCCCCGAGGAGCTGCGGGTGGAGCGCCTGGTCGGGGACCGCGGCATGCCCGAGGAGCAGGCGCGGGCCCGGATCCGCGCCCAGGCCGAGCGCGAGGAGCGGCTGGCCGTCGCCGACATCGTGGTGGACAACTCCGGCACCCGCGAGGAGCTGGACGCCCGCGTGGCCCAGGTGTGGAAGGAGCTGCGCGCCCGCGCCGACCAGGGGTGAGCCGCGCCCCGCGCGGTCCGCCGCCCCGGGCCGGGGCCCCGGGGAATGGCCGGGCGACGCCGCCGGTTGCACGCATCGGTCCGGCGCTGTCGCAGGGCGGCGCTAGGTTGGAGGGTGCGGGCACCTGCGGCCCGCGCGGCACGGAGGCGACGATGGGGGCGGCATGCGACCGGTGACCGACATCCAGCGCAAGAAGGCGCCGTTCGAGGTGGTCTCGGACATGGTTCCGGCGGGCGACCAGCCCGCGGCCATCGCCGACCTGGCGGGCCGGGTCGGGGCCGGGGACCGCGACACGGTGCTGCTGGGCGCCACCGGTACCGGCAAGACCGCCACGGTGGCCTGGATGGTGGAGCAGGTGCAGCGCCCCACCCTGGTCATGCAGCCCAACAAGACGCTGGCCGCGCAGTTCGCCAACGAGCTGCGCCAGATGCTGCCGAACAACGCGGTCGAGTACTTCGTCTCCTACTACGACTACTACCAGCCCGAGGCCTACGTCCCGCAGACCGACACCTACATCGAGAAGGACTCCTCCATCAACGACGAGGTGGAGCGGCTGCGGCACTCGGCGACCAACTCGCTGCTCACCCGCCGCGACACCGTGGTGGTGGCGTCGGTGTCGTGCATCTACGGCCTGGGGACCCCGCAGGAGTACGTGGACCGGATGGCGCGGCTCCAGGTCGGCATGGAGGTCGACCGGGACGAGCTGCTGCGCCGGCTGGTGGAGATGCAGTACACCCGCAACGACACCGCGTTCACCCGCGGCACCTTCCGGGTGCGGGGCGACACCGTGGAGATCATCCCGGTGTACGAGGAGCTCGCGGTGCGCATCGAGATGTTCGGCGACGAGGTCGAGCGCCTGCTGACGCTGCACCCGCTGACCGGGGAGGTGCTGGGCGAGGACGAGGAGGTCTTCCTCTTCCCGGCCTCGCACTACGTGGCCGGGCCCGAGCGGCTGGAGCGGGCGGTCGGCCAGATCGAGGCCGAGCTGTCCGAGCGGCTCTCGGAGCTGGAGGCCCAGGGCAAGCTGCTGGAGGCGCAGCGGCTGCGGATGCGCACCACATACGACATCGAGATGCTGCGCCAGGTCGGCAGCTGCTCGGGTGTGGAGAACTACTCGCGGCACTTCGACGGCCGCGAGCCCGGCAGCGCCCCCAACACCCTGCTGGACTACTTCCCCGAGGACTTCCTGCTGGTCGTCGACGAGTCGCACGTGACCGTGCCGCAGATCGGCGCGATGTACGAGGGCGACGCGGCGCGCAAGCGCACACTGGTCGACCACGGGTTCCGGCTGCCCTCGGCGATGGACAACCGCCCGCTGAAGTGGGAGGAGTTCCTGGAGCGGATCGGGCAGACGGTGTACCTGTCGGCGACCCCGGGCCCCTACGAGCTGCGGCAGAGCGGCGGCGACGTGGTCGAGCAGGTGATCCGCCCGACCGGGCTGGTCGACCCCGAGGTGGTGGTCAAGCCCACCGACGGCCAGATCGACGACCTGGTGCACGAGATCCAGGAGCGGGCCGGGCGCCAGGAGCGGGTGCTGGTGACCACGCTGACCAAGAAGATGGCCGAGGACCTCACCGACTACTTCGCCGAGCTGGGCATCCGGGTGCGCTACCTGCACAGCGAGGTGGACACGCTGCGCCGGGTGGAGCTGCTGCGCGAGCTGCGGGCCGGCGAGTTCGACGTGCTGGTCGGCATCAACCTGCTGCGGGAGGGCCTGGACCTGCCCGAGGTGTCCCTGGTGGCGATCCTGGACGCCGACAAGGAGGGGTTCCTGCGCTCGGAGACCTCGCTGATCCAGACGATCGGCCGCGCGGCCCGGAACGTGGCCGGGCAGGTGCACATGTACGCCGACACGGTCACCGACTCCATGCGGCGCGCCATCGACGAGACCAACCGGCGCCGGGCCAAGCAGCTGGCCTACAACGACGAGCACGGGATTGACCCGCAGCCGCTGCGCAAGCAGATCGCCGACATCCTCGACTCGCTGGCCCGGGAGGACGTGGACACCCAGGAGCTGATCGGGTCCGGGTACCGCAAGACGCCGACCCCGACGGCGGGCGGCGAGGGGCGCGCGGACGTGTCGCAGATGCCGCGGGCGGAGCTGGCCTCGCTCATCGAGCAGCTGGACGAGCAGATGCACCAGGCCGCCGCGGACCTGCAGTTCGAGCTGGCGGCGCGCCTGCGCGACGAGATCAAGGAACTGAAGCGCGAGCTGCGCGGCATGGACGCCGCCGGCGTGGAGTGAGCTGGGGCGTCCGCAGCCCCAACGGCCGCGCGACCGGCCGGGCGTGCGTACGCCCTGCCCGCAGCACTGGGAGCCCGTCGGCTGGATGAATCCTGAAGAGCACCGCGACGTGGAGGGCGAATCCGATGAACGGCCTGCCCCTGAGGGATGACGAAGGAACAGTGCATGCGGAAAGTAGTCATCTGACTACAGATACTCCTTGTCGAGGGCTGGTTTTTAATAAAGAAACGGTAACGCCCTGAGTTCTCGCAGGTCGAAAAGTGCGAGCCCCACGCACGTGGGGATGGACCGCTGCCGAACCTGTGGGTCTCCCCGAACGGTACGCGAGCCCCACGCACGTGGGGATGGACCGCTGCCGAACCTGTGGGTCTCCCCGAACGGTACGCGAGCCCCACGCACGTGGGGATGGACCGTTCAGGCGGGTCGCGGCGTGCATGTAGTCGTCGCGAGCCCCACGCACGTGGGGATGGACCGACGAAGGCCTTCGCCGCCTTCGCCGCCTGACCGCGAGCCCCACGCACGTGGGGATGGACCGTTCCGCCAGGCGTTTCCACCGGACCGCTTCGCGCGAGCCCCACGCACGTGGGGATGGACCGGCCACCGGGACATGTCGGGCGGGAGGTCGGCCGCGAGCCCCACGCACGTGGGGATGGACCGGCGGTCGCGCGGCTGCTCACCGGCGCCAGTCCGCGAGCCCCACGCACGTGGGGATGGACCGGCGTCGGAGATCGCGGCCGTGAGCGGCTTGAGGCGAGCCCCACGCACGTGGGGATGGACCGGACGGCCGCCGGATCCGCTTCACTACGCGCACGCGAGCCCCACGCACGTGGGGATGGACCGCGCTGGCAGAGCAGGCCCTGCTCACCCGGTACGCGAGCCCCACGCACGTGGGGATGGACCGACCATGCGCGGGTCCGGGTGGATGCCCAGGGCGCGATGAGCTGAACCGGGTTTTGTAGAGTCAGTTGTCCTTGTTTCAGGCCG
>NZ_ANAS01000019.1:0-317162 GCF_000341205.1 Nocardiopsis baichengensis YIM 90130
AGGATAACCCCTGGTCAGAGAGACTCTACGCAACCAAGGACAGCTCAGGTAGCTGGGTGCTGGGGCAGCAGGAGTGTGTCCACGGTCCTGAGGGGACCGTCTACGTTGAAGAGCCGAGGCATCCAAGGAGGCCGCGGTTCTGCTGATCATGTCCACGGCTCTGACCGGGCCGTCCAGCTTGAAGGCACGCCGAGCACTGCCACCTACCGTCCACACAGAGAGGAGAACCACGCAACGCTGGTCGCCCCTGCATGCACGTGGTCGAGGCCGCGCACCACAACGCCGATCGGCCCTGCGCTCCTGCCGTCCCCAACCTCCGCGTGGAGGCATGGAACTGGGCCCTTGAGAACCGACGAGATGACGGCTCACTCCCCACCGGCAGGGAGATCGCGCTCCGTTTCAACTGCAAGGAACAAGGAATGCTGGGGCCGTCCGATCAAGCGGTACGGCCGGCGTCGGCACGATTATCGACGTTCGTCGGTCCCTTCCCGCATTGGTCGGCGTCAGGGCTCAGCCGTGTGGTGCGAGTGATGGTCTGCACGCTGTCCTCCAGCGTGCTGTGTTCGTCGATGATCTGCTCGACGCCGTGGGGGAGGAGGTCGCGGTGCAGGTACCAGGAGCGCATTTCGGCTTCGCCGAACTCGGCGGCTTGGGGGCGCGTGCCGTGGCGGCGCAGGGTCTCGACGAGGGGGACGTCCAGGTAGAACAGGCGGGTGGTGCCGCGGTGGTCGGCCGCCAGTCCGGTGAGCATGGCGCCATAGCGCTCGGCGGCCAGGATGCCCTCGATGACGACGTGGTACCCGCTGTCCAGGGCGTGGCGCGCCATGAGGGAGATCATCGAGATGTTCGTCCCGCCGGGCACGTCCTTCTCCTTGAGGACCTTCCGGCGGATGTTGTCCTGGCCGATGATCGCCATCGGTGGGCCGTGGTGCCGTCGGAGGGCTTCGGCGATGGTCGACTTGCCCGAGCCCGAGTTGCCGCGGAGGACGATGAGCCGGGTGTCGGGCGTCCCGGTCGGCTCGGAGCGGAGGCTTGCAGCAGGATGCTGTGGTCGAACGCCGCCACGCTAGTCGGGCCATGGTGCGGACGCGCACCGTTACAACTTCCTTCCCCGTTCCTTCCCCGGCCGAGTTTGGATTCCGGGCTGCCAGGCAGCCCAAGCTCTCGGGGCCGGGCATAGAGCGTTCCTTATTTGGGAGGGCTCTCGCCCTGTGTACGGGGAGCCTTGGGGGAGGCGGGAAGCGGGTTGACCTTCGTGGCGGCGGACGCCGCAGAGCCGGTTGGCCCATTGCTCGACGTGCTTCAGACGATCCTGTGCGTGCGCTGGATTGCGTTGAGGAAAGCAGTCCACTCTCCAAGCGGGAAGCTGAGGTGGCCCTGCTCTCGGTGTTTGGTGTCCCGCACGGCGGCACCGGCTTCCGGGTGCTGTGCGACCTCGACGCAGTCCTGGCGGTTGCCGCTATAGGAAGACTTGCGGAACTTCAGCTCGCTCATCGGTCTCACTCGTCAGACTGCCGCTCGCTCGACAACTCGCGCATCGCCTGCTGGATGAACTCCACCGACTTCGCCGCCGTGAGTGCCGCGCCCTGGAGGTTGGCCCACACGTCGTTGTAGGTGGCGAGTTCAGCTGGCTCCTCTACGAACAGGCTAGCTGTGACGGTCTCGGTGAAGGCCACGGGGGTGTCCAGGGGGTCGGGGAAGTCGAGGATGGTGAAGGAGCCGTTGGAGGCCTGGTGCTCACCGTTGGCGAACGGGAGCACGCGCAGGTCGACGTTGTGGCGGGTGGCCATGTTGCACAGGTGCTGGAGCTGCTCGAGCAGCACGTCCCTGCCGCCGATCCAGCGCCGCAGGGCGCCTTCGTCCAGGATGGCCGCATAGCGGGGCGGGTGGATCCGGTTCAGGATCTGCTGGCGCTCCATACGGCCCTGGACGTGGCGTTCGACGATGGCGTCGTCCTGTGCGTTGCCGGCGCGGAAGACCGCTTCGGTGTAGTCGGGGGTCTGCAGTAGACCGGGGACCAGCTGGGCCTGCCAGTTCCTGATGCCCGAGGCCTCGGCCTCCCAGTCGGGGAGTGCGCGCTCGCCGAAGATGTCGCGGTACTTCCACCACCAGCCCCGCTCCTTGGACTCCTTGGCCAGGCGCGACATGGCTTCGCGGGTCGTGGAGTCGGTGACCTGGTAGAGGTCCATGGCGGCGGTGAGGTCGGATGCCTTGATCCCCTGCTTGGCCGCTTCGATCTTCGTCAGCTTCGAGTGCGGCCACCCCAGCCGCTTGGCCGCCTGGGCGCCGGTGAGGTCGGCGTTCTCGCGGGCCTTGCGGAGCTCGGCGGCCAGGCGTCGGCGGCGGACCGAGGGGCTGTAGGGGCGCTGCATGGGACCACACTCTAGACCAACCAACGAGGGATTTTTTCTCTACTTCCCTTGAAAAATCGAAAACTTCGATCGACTATGGATGTCACCTCGAGATTTCTCAGCGTAGCGACGTTTGGTCGCAATCGGAGCTGATACCTGTGACTTCAGTGAGAGACGTCGGGACCATCCCAGCCCCGGCAGGAAGCCGACGACCCCCCTCAGGCCAGAACGAGCGCTCCGGCCGTCGCCGCGGTCGGGCCCAGCGCTCCCGCCCCTACACACAGCACCTCGTCCTGAACCTCCCAGACCTGTGCTGGATGGCGATGGACCACCACACGCGACGGGCCCTCACATGCGGGCCTGCCCTCCGTGCTTTTCACACCGCACGCTCCCCTGGTGAAGAGGTGGTCGCGATCGCCGTCTCCGACCTGGGGGTGCTGGAGGCAGTGCTCGCTGATCCCGGCTCGCTTAGGCGAGTGCATTCCTTCGCCGCGGGTGAGCCTGTCGGCAACCAAGGAGGCGCGGTGGAGCAGCGCTTGGTCGTCCAGATGTCCCAAGGAGCGGCGGCGTGAACGGTGACCAGCACATAGGCGAGCCCTTGCTGACCCCAGCAGAGGTCGCGGCCACGTTCCGGGTGGATCCCAAGACCGTGACCCGCTGGGCGAAGGCGGGGAAGCTCACCTCCATTCGTACCCTCGGCGGGTACCGGCGCTACCGGAAGGCCGAGATCCGCGCCCTTCTAGGACTCCACCAGGGATAGCGGCGATGAACTTTCCCGACCCCGGCCTGGCGATCAGTGATCCGCATCCGGAGATGATCCACGTCGACACCGGCCCCGCAGGCCCCTGGCTCCTTCTCGGAGCCGGTGTGGAGATCGCGTTGACCGGCCCGCATGCCGCCGCCTACCTGACGCGGCTGGCCGCGGCGCAGTCCATCGCCCGCGCACACCTGAGCGCAGCCGAGCCGCACCGGCCCACCGGCACCAAGCACCGCTTCACCGTGCACCTCGACATCGAAGACGAACAGGACTTCCGCGCCGAACACGGCATGGGCGCAGACGACCCGCTCCGCCCCGTGCTGGCGGCCGCCCTGCGCGACGAGCCGGAGAGCCTGGGCCTGCAGAGCGGCTGGTGGAGGAAGACCCGCGTGACGTGAACAAGGCCGCTCGCCGGGGGTACACCGCGCCGGGCGGGCGGCACAGCAGAGAGAAGACCCGTCATGGCATTCGAATCCTCAGCCAGAATCCTCTACTTCCCGCGTGCGCGGGCAGCCGAGCCCGACCCGGTCACCGAGCACGCCGACGACCTCTACGACGCCCTGTCCGAAGCGCTGAGTGAGCGCGAAGACAGGACCGGGCAAGGCGACGAGCGCGACGCGGCCCTGCAGATCGCCGACGCCGCCCTCACCGCTCTGGACGAGCACCTGCGCTCCGGAGGGGTCCTGCCCACCCCGTGGAAGAACGCCGCCCGCCCCGGCGACCACTGAGCATCTGCGGAAGCGCACCCGCGGGCGCTGAACTCCTCCACACCTCCGTGCCGAGGAGCGCCCGTGGGCAGGCCACCACCACCGAACCACCAGCGCGCCGGGCAAGAGGGGGCCCGACGCCATCCCCGGGCGCGCCGAACGCGAGCACGGCGGCGCCCACCGGGCCCCTCCGCCCCTGATCGGCGGAGGGGCCCGAGAGGGGGTACTCCTGCCGGCGCCTGGTCGCCGGCGCGCTTATAGGGGGGGCACTTGCGGCCCACGCCCGGGCGAGGCCGGGGTTTGACCAGAGGCGATGAGCCACACCACCCGCATCGATCCAGGCGGCCGCGCGGGTGGGCCAAGCCCAGTCCACCAGTACCGCCCTCTCGCCAGAGATCAGGACGTTGCCGGGGTTCAGATCGGTGTGGGTCAGCGCCGTCCCGTCGAGCAGGTCCACCTCACCGGCTGACCAGGCCTGACACCTGCTATCTTCGTACGTGTGTTCTAGTCGTGGTTGGGGAAGACCTCGACGGGAACGCAGCGGCGCCCCACTCTCTCGGCGGGAGAGTGGGGCGCCTTTCGTCGTGTTCGCCCTCGGGGTGGTATGCCGGGTAGCGGGTTCAGGAGGCTGGCCACCCATGCAGCGCCAGACGGTTCCCCTCCAGCCATGCCCGGATGCCCTCGGCCGGGTAGCCGATCGTGCTCGACGGCAGCACGCGCGGGTCGGCCCACACGAGCTTGCCGGCCTTGTCCGGCTCGGCGACGACCGGTTCCCCCGACCACTTCTCGGCGAGGAAGAACATGCCGACACGGGCGAGGTCCTCGCGCTGCCGGTGGTGCACGACGGCCACCAGGGACAGATCGGCGGGGTCGATGCTCACGCCGACCTCTTCCCGGGCTTCCCTGGCCGCTCCGTGCGGGATCGGCTCGCCCTCGTCGAGGTGTCCCGAGGGCAGGTGCAACATCCCGTCGCAGTACCCCGTTCCCTGCCGCTCCAGCAGAAGGACCTCGTCGCCTCGCTGCAGGATCACATGGACGTCGATGATGCTGCGGTAGCGCTCCGGCACGGGTCACCTCATCAGGCGGATTCACGGTGTCGCCTGAGACCATAGCCCTCTGATGGTGCTGGTGAGCCCCGAAAGCAGCGACTCGATCGCCTCCGGCCCATGCGAGGTGTCGGCGACCACGGTCCGCACGCCTTCCTGTTCTGATGCGGCGGCGGCCCCTCGGTACAGCTCGACCTCGCGTTCCGGAAGAGCTGGATCGTCCTCGAACCGCCCGTGGGAGCCGCGCACATCGAGCCGCTCGCGCAGCACCGACGGCGGCGCGGTGAGCACGAATTGCAGGTCCGGCGGGTCGGCGTAGGCGTTGATGCAGCGAACGGCCGCCTCTGGCACGCCGTCGATCCCGGCTTGCAAGACCAGGGACGACAGGGTGTACCGGTCGAAGACCACGACCTGTCCGGCCTCGACGGCGGGCAGGATCTCGGTTTCGAGGTGGTGGTACCGGTCGGCGCCGACCAGGCACGCCAGCGCCATGCCCTTGTACTCGCTGGTGTGGCGGCGGGCGAATTCGCCCAGGGGCGCGCGCGAGGGTTCGGTGGTGGCGTGCACGGGCACCCCGGCGCCCGTGAGTCGTTCGGTGAGGTTGCGGAGCAGGGTGGACTTCCCGGCGGCGCCGGGGGCCCTGGGGCTCTCGGTCGCTGCTCATGCGGAAACGGGGCGTCGTCACGGGCCAAGTACGAACGACTAGGGTGGGACTGACTCCTTATCCGCTAAGCCACTATGGAGGCGGAAGCCATGGGCTCAGGAACCGAAGGCCTCGACAGCTCTCAGGACTACCTGACGCCTCCTGGCCAGGCCGATCCCGACACCTGGACGAAGATGGCCGGCAACCGGGGGGTGCAGCGGCTTCTGGAGGTCGTCGAGGTCGAGCCCCCGAGTCCGGTCGCCAAAGCCCTCGGGCTCTCAGGCACGGAGACGGCAGTCGTTCGCAGAAGGCTCATGCTGCTGGACGACCGCCCGGCAGAACTCACCGACTCCTACTACCCCTCGTCCATCGCCCGCGGAACCACTTTGGCCGAGCCGGGAAAGATCAAGGGCGGAGCCGTCAGGGCCCTGGCCGACCTCGGGTTCACCGCGCACGACGTCCTGGAGGACGTAAGCGTCCGTCCTGCCACCGCCGACGAGGCGCTGCAGCTCGGCCTGCCCGACGAGGCCGTGGTCCTCGCCCTGTTCCGGGTGGTGCTCGCCGAGGACGGAACGCCCTTCGAGGTGTCGACGATGACGATGAACCCGGAGGGACGCCACCTTCGCTACCGCATCAGGATGGGATGACATGGCCCGCAAACGCGACCCGCGCCCCCGCCACCAGCAGATCGCGGCGGAGATCCGTGCCCTGATCATGTCCGGGGACATGCCGCCGGGACAGCGCCTGCCCACCACGGCGCAGCTCATGGAGCGGTACCAGGTCACCAGCCAGACGGTCCAGCGCACATTGGGCGTCCTGAAGGAGGAGGGCTTCCTTGTCGGGCGGGCCGGTGTCGGTGTCTTCGTGCGAGGGGAGGCGCCATTGGCGATCCAGCCGGCCGCCTACATGCCCCCCGCCGACGGACAGGATCCTTACCGCTGGATGACCGAGGCCGAGCGGCGTTCGCAGCAGGGCGCCGTCGACCTGCTGAGTGTGGAGGAGGTGAGGCCTCCCCAGCGCATCGCCGAGTTCTTTGAACTGGGCGAGGACGGCAGAGCGGTCCGCCGCCGCCAGCTGCTGCTCCTCGACGGCGAGCCTGTCGAGCTGGCTGATGTCTTCTTCCCTGCAGAGCTGGCCCATGGCACCGCGCTCACCGAGAACAAGCGCATCCGCGGCGGAGCCCCCAAGCTGCTCGCCGATCTCGGCTATCCGCCCGATGAGTGGGTCGACCGTGTTTCGACCCGGCTTCCCACCAGCGAGGAGCTCAAGCTCCTCGAACTCCCCGACGATGCGCCGGTCCTGCGGACCCTGCGCGTGGTCTACGGCGCGGGGCGCCCTGTCCAGGCGGAGGTCTTGATCAAGGGCGGGCACTTGTACGAGCTGATGTATCAGCAGGACATTCGCCGACCCTGACCGCAGGGGTGAGAAGACCCTGACTCCACCGGCTCACTCACGCGTACTACCTTGATGGATTAAGTGATAAGCAACTAAGGTCGCGTATGAGTCGCCTGGACGACCTGCTCCGGTGCGTACTGAGGCCGCATGACTTCGACGAGCGAGACCTGGAGTGCTGAGCGCGATGGACACCTTCGAGATCAACGGGCTGCGCCTGCGCTGTGTGATCGGTTGCAGCGAGCACGAGCGCAAAGACCGCAGCGACGTAGTGGTCGACCTGCACATCCACGCCGACATGCGGGTGGCGGGCCGCAGCGACCAACTCATCGACACCTGGAACTACCGCACCCCTACCAAAGCGATCATCACCGCGCTCCGAGACGAGACGAGACAGTGGCACACCGTCGAGGCGCTGGCCACGGATATCGCCCGCATCGTCGTGATCGACCACTGCGCTCCCATGGTGCGGGTCCGCGTCCACAAGCCGGGCGCCTTGCGCTTCGCCGACAGCGTCGGCGTGGTCATCGAACGCACGCCCGCCGACTTCGCTCCGGCGGCCACTGCTTCGCGCATCGAGGAGGCAACGCGATGAAGCCGCAAACCTCGCCCTTCGGCCCTCAGAGCATCAGGGGAGCAGACCCTGCACAGGTGGACATGTCCCGCGCCATCGGGGCTGCCGAGGCCCTCCTGGAGGCCTTCGGCATGGACACCTCCTCGGAGGCGACCAAGCGCACTCCGGAGCGAATGGTCTCGGCCTACCAGGAACTCCTCACCCCCCGCACCTTCGACCTGACCACCTTCCCCAATGACGAGGACTACGACGAACTGCTCATCCAGCGCGACATCGCGTTCGTGAGCCTGTGCGAGCACCACGCCCTGCCCTTCACTGGCAAGGCCACCGTCGGCTACCTGCCCGGGGCGCGGATCGTCGGCCTGTCGAAGCTGGCCCGCGTGGTGGAGATGTTCTCGCGCCGCCCACAAGTACAGGAACGCCTGACCAAGCAGATCACCACGTGGCTGGACGACAGGCTCAGCCCCCGCGGTGTGGGAGTGGTGATGCGCGCCGAGCACACCTGCATGACGCTGCGCGGTGTCCAAGCGCCCGGGACCACGACACTGACCTCTTCCTTGCGGGGTGCGCTGCTGTCCGACGAGCGAACCCGGGCCGAGTTCTTCTCACTGGGAGGTGCCGCCCGATGAGCCCGCCGGTGGAGCCACTAGTGATCGGTGTCGGCTCCAATCTCGACCCCGCCCGCCACGTGCCGGCAGCCCTGGACCTGCTCCACGAGTACGCCTGCATTGCGGACCATTCCTCCTATTACCGCTCCCCGGCGATCGGGCTCCCCGCAGGAGCTCCCGCCTTCGTCAACCTCGCCGTGCTCGTGCACTGGAGCTCGTCGTTGACCGACCTCAAACGGGCCCTGGAACAGATCGAGACAACCCAGGGACGCCGCCGGAGAGAAGGGGCGTGGGTGTCGCGAACCCTCGACCTGGACATCCTCACCGCCGGCCCTACCTGCGCCGAGATCGGGGCCTCCAGGGTTCCCCACCAGGACCTTGAGCGTTGCGCACACACGGCCGTCCCCGTGGCCGAACTCATCGGCGATCACTTCCACCCCGCGCTCGGCATCACCTATGCGCAATTAGCCCGGACGCTGGACGACTCCCACCTCAGGCGCATCGACTCCCTCAGCGAAGGGACGGTGCCCTGATGACGTGGCACAGCCGAGGCATGGCGATCATGTGCGCCCCTTGTCGGCGCCAGGGCGGCTATTTCGTCCCCGTGAGGGATCTCGTGCTGGCCTCCCTGGAGGGAACCGAGACGCCACACCCGATCTACTCGCTGGTCGCCCTGGTCAACGCCTGGGAAGTGACGAGCCTGCTCCGAGAACGCGGTGTTGACCGGATCACCGTCGCCATCGATGACCTGGCGGTCGTGCGCAGCTGGATGCTCCCTCCGGAGAGCGTGCCGTTCGCCGACCTCTGGCCTCACCTGGAGAGCTCGTTCGCTCATGTGGTCGAGACCGCTGCCATGCCCATCGACATCAAGCTGTGGTCGCAGGTCGTGGACGAGATGACCTGCGACTACGAGGCCATGGTCGCCTCCCTGGCCGAAGCGTGTCTCAGCGGCTTCGAAGTAGATTCACAGCTACGGGGGGCGTTCGGACGGGAGGTCGCCAAGCGCCTGAGATTCGAACGTGCCACGGGGCGGGGCGACAGCGAAGAGGACCTGCGCGCCCGCGCAGCTGCCCAGGTCGCCAACTACGCGGCCCAGGGCGTGCTGCTCAACTCCCGGGGGATAAATGCCTACCTGGGGTGGACCGAAGAAGAGATCGCGCTCATGTCAATAGCCGCCCCTGGCTTCGCTGACGTGGTGCTTTCTCAGACCTACGGAACCGTCCCTCGAGAGCAGGGAGATTGGTCGGCCTTGCCCGCCCGATTCGCCGATCTGCGTGAGGAGTTGCAGCTCTACTCCGATGACCTGCCGCAGACCCCTGGGCGCATCCGTCCCGGCCTCGCCGACGCGGTTCAGGCGGCGATGGTCGAGCTGGTCACCGTGGGCACCGAGGCCGTCGGTGAGCGGAAGCTCAAGGCCCTCAACCGGGTTCTGCCGGGCGGACCGATGAACCGCAACCGGGTCGAGGCACTGCTGGAGGAGGTCGTGAGTCAGCGCCTTGGGCCTGGCTGGCGGCTGGAGCAGGCGGCCAAGAAGCTCTGGTGCCACATGGCCTCCCGGTACACCGACAACGAGGCCGAAGAGGAGTACGCCCGCCATGCGCGTGTGCTGCGAGCTCTTGACGAGGCGCTTCCTGCGTCCGTCGATCACCACGTCGCTCTTGCGCTGACGGGCTCGCTCATCGACGCCCCGGATGGAATGTGGCATCCCTACTTCAGCGATATCGACGTGATGCCGCTGTTCGCAACCGCCCCCTCCGAAGAGGTGCTCACACAGGTCAGAGCAATCTACGCCGCAGTTCCCCGCCCTTCTTGGCTCTACCTCAATGAAGGGGCCAAGGCGGGGGTGGCCGGCCTGTCCCGTGATCCGGCCCGATCGCTGTTCGCCGCGGACCGGCTCTCCACACTGACCGGGGCCGAGTTCGCCAAGCTCTCCAGGCTCGTCGCTCCCATGCGCCGCATCGGTGGCTCCGCCGTGGTCTTCGACGAGTTCCTCTCCGCTTATCGCCATGAGAAGTCGGCCCGGGACCTGAATTCGAGAAACAGCCGATGACCGCTGAACAGCGCTGGGCACTGGTCACAGGAGCCTCTCGGCGCACCGGTGCCCACCTGGCTCGCACGCTGGCCGCCCATGGCTACCATCTGCACCTGCACTCCAACGCCAGCGCCTCGGATGTCCTGGAACGCGCCCTGAGCAGAGAACACGGCATCCGCGTCATCGCGCACCACTACGACCTCACCGACACTTCGAGCATCGACCGGTGGGCACATGAACTTGCGAACGGGCCGTACCCACCGCGTCTGGTCGTCAACAACGCATCCGTCTTCCCCGAACCCCACGCCGTGAACGACACCGCGGCCCTGCAGGAAAGCCTCGCTGTCCACCTCCTGGCGCCGGCCGCATTGACCGCGGCTCTCCTGCCCGGAGGCGGCCACATCGTGAACCTTCTCGACGCCCGGCTTCGCTCGTGGGACGCCATCCGGCCTGGCTACGAGCTGGCAAAGCACGCTCTGGCTGCGCACACACGGCTGGCGGCCAAGCAACTCGCCCCCCGTGTTCGGGTCAACGCAATCGCCCCCGGCCTCCTTCTTCCTCCGCCGGGGAAAGACCAGGCACACCTCGATGGACTGGCACGGCAGCGCAGTCCCATGGGGGTGCCCGCACGGCTGGAAGACGTAGCTTCTGCCCTGCTCTTCCTCGAGAAGGCCGTCTCCATCACCGGCGAGATCATCCACGTCGACGGCGGCGAGCACCTCGGCCCCAAGGCAGGGGCCCAGCGCCTGACAGCGTGGCAGACTGAATCCACAACCAGCCCGGATGCCGGACTGACCAGCCATAAGAGACAGGGACAGTTGTGAGCGGAGACATCGGAGCCGATCTCGGACAGCGAGTCGTCACCGCCGTGCAGAACGCCTTCAGCGTCGACTGCACGATCGAGGACGCCGCCGTGCGCCCCTCCCAGCGAGAAGGCGTCGACTACCAGATCAATGCCGCCATGGCGCTGGCCAAGCGGCTCCGACGACCCTCCCGGGAGATCGCTGCCGAGATCGCCTCCCACCTCGAAATGGGCGCCATGGCCCGAACCGTGGACGTGGCGGGCCCCGGGTTCATCAACATCACCCTGTCCGACACCTGGATCGGCGAGCACACCGCCCGCCTGGCCGCCGACTCCCGCCTCGGCTACCGGCCCGCCGCCCCGCAGCGCATCGTCATCGACTACTCCTCGCCCAACATGGCCAAGGAGATGCACGTCGGCCATCTGCGCTCCACCATCATCGGAGACGCCCTGGTCCGCCTCTTCGAATTCGCCGGACACGAGGTCGTCCGCCAGAACCACCTCGGCGACTGGGGGACCCCCTTCGGCATGCTCGTCGAACACCTGGTGGACGAAGGCCTGGACCGGCAGGAGTTCTCCATCTCCGACCTCAACGAGTTCTACCGCGAGGCTCGCGAGAAGTTCGACGGCGTGGAAGGGTTCGCCGACCGGGCCCGTGCCCGCGTGGTGGCCCTGCAGGCCGGAGACCCCGACACCCTGGACCTCTGGGACCGGCTCCTGGGAGAGTCCAAGCGGCACATCGAGGACGTCTACGAACTCCTCGGCGTCAAACTCGGTCCCGGCGACTACAAGGGCGAGAGCACCTACCAGCCGGTCCTGGGCGACGTCGCAGACGAGCTGTTGCGCCGCGGCCTGGCCGAGTGGAGCGAGGGCGCCTTGTGCGTGTTCCTCGAAGGCTTCACCGGCCGGGACGGCGACCCGCTCCCGCTCATCGTCCGAAAGCGCGACGGCGGCTACGGCTACGACGCCACCGACCTGGCCACCATCCGCTACCGGGCACAGGACCTCAAGGGCGATCACCTGGTATACGTGGTCGGCTCCCCGCAGGCCCAGCACTTCGCGCTGATCTTCGCAGCGGCCCGCAAGGCCGAGTGGATCAGCCCGGAGACGACCACGACGCACGTGGGCTTCGGCAGCGTCCTGGGCCAGGACGGCAAGATCCTGCGCACCCGCGCCGGCGCTTCCCTCAAGCTGACCGACCTCCTCGAAGAAGGGGTGCAGCAGGCTGCTGCCGTCATCGCCGACCGCACCGATCTGAACGAGGGCGAGCGCGCCGAGATCGCCCGAGCCGTGGGCATCGGCGCCATCAAGTACGCCGATCTGTCCACCGACAGGATCAAGGACTACGTCTTCGACTGGGACCGGATGCTCGCGATGGAGGGCAACACCGCCGTCTACCTCCAGTACGCTCTCGCGCGCATCCGGTCCATCATGCGCCGAGCCCAGGCCGTTCCCGAGCTCGGGGCGCCGGTGGCGGTCGGGGAAGGCGCTGAGCGAGACCTTGCACTGGTGCTGGCACGCTTCCCCGATGCGGTCGACACCGCCTTGCGGCATCTGCAGCCGCACCGGCTGGCCACGTACCTGTTCGAGCTGGCCACGACCTTCAGCTCGTTCTACGAGAACTGCCCGGTGCTCAAGTCCGAAGGGACGGTCCGCCAGTCCCGGCTAGCCCTGGCTGCGCACACGGCGGCTGTACTGGAGCGGGGCCTAGGACTTCTGGGGATCGACGCTCCCGAACGGCTCTGATGAACACTTCCTCGTGGGGCCCCGTCGGCTTGGGGAGCCCCACGAGGATGTCCCCTCGTGCCGGCATCGTCCACCGGGTGTTCCCGTTGACGTCCGACACCTCTTTCCACAGCCACCCAAGAATGACCACACGCCAATCCAGACAAACTATGCAATGATCACCTTGCGGACATATTTTCTCATTTAGCGGCAAAGAAGGCGGGCGGGCGATTCTGTCGGCAGCAGGGTCCACGATGGCGCGAAGAATCCCTCTCTCCAACGAGAAAGGCCCTCCCATGAGCCGTCTTTTCGACCGAATGAGCACTGAGGCACTCAAACCGGTCACGTTGTACGACTTGTACGCAGCACAACGAAAGATCGGCGCGAAGCGTCCGGAACGTCCACAGGGCGCCATTGAGTTGCTCAAGCGAGTCGAGGGCGATCCGGGCATGCAGCAGTGGGCCCACGAGGTCCGCTCGAGGGGGCGAGGGTTGCTGCCCGCCTTCTACAGCTGCGCCACGGTCGTCAGTGCCGACAACGTTCTGCGCTACATCGACGACACCACATCGGGCCGCGAGTTCGGCACCGGGATGCTGCTCTTGCCCGAGGAGGTGCTGGAGATCTTCGGCACGGCCTCGGCTGCCGCCGTCGTCCCGCCTTATCCCGTCATGTTCATCGAGGCGAAGGCCGTCGACAACTTCATGGGCATCGACTCGTTCGGGTGGACTGTCGTACGTGTCCCCCGGGACGAAGGCGGATGGGAGATGCAGGCATCGCTCATCGTCGAATGGGAGAAGGGCCGACCGGTCGGGCCGCTGTTCACCCTGCTGTGGGAACTCGACGGGCAGGGCCGCTACGTCAAGGAGATGCGTGACGGCAAGCGGCACCCGTCCCTGCCTCAGTTGGCAGTGATGTACCCGACTGATCCGTGCCAGTCCGATCCTGACCTGCTTGAACGCATGTGCGCCCCGTACCTGGACGGCTTCAATGGAGCCATCGCCCTGCTCGGACTGACACTCGGCTTCATGAACTGCAAGAACGTCACACAGGTCGACAACGACCCGCCGGCCCGGCTCTCGCGTGCCCACCGCAAGCGGCGCGGCCGCCCTCTCACCCGCTATCAGACCCTCGACATCCGGCCGATGACTCGCGCCTTGGACCGCGATGGACGGGCCCGCGAGGTGGGCCTGGGCCAGGCGCTGCACACCTGCCGGGGCCATTTCAAAACCTACAAGCCCGAGTCCCCGCTCTTCGGGCGGGTCTCGGGCCAGTTCTGGTGGCAAGAGCACGAGCGGGGTGAAGCCCGCAATGGCGAGGTCGTCAAGGGCTACCGACCTCATCCGCCCCGTCGCGCGGGGCAGGTGGGCGAGGGCTACAGGAAGGCGGCCGCGTCGAACGGGCCAACGTCGGCAGAGGATGGCACTGCCCTAGCCGCCCATCAACGCTTACAAGACCAGGTCGCCGCCGCCCTCGCCGACCGCGGGCTGCGGGTTCTGAGTCCGGCTCCGACCGAGCCGCAGTACGACCTGGCGTGCGAGGCCAACGGTGGGCTGTGGCTGATCGAGGTGAAGACGACGACGGCCGCCAACGAGACCGGCCAGGTCAGGGCGGCGATCGGCCAGGTCCTGCATTACCAGGAGATCCTGCGCGAAGTGACGACGCTACCGCTGCACTGCGCCATCGCGGTTGGCAGCGCCCCTCGGGATGCCGCTCTGGAGCGGACCTGCCGAGGGCAGGGGATCGAGCTCGTGTGGCCGGGGACCTTCGCCGACTTCGCCGATGGTCTGACGAATACGCCCACATCTTCCTGACTACCAGTCCCTCCCCGCCGACGGCCACAGCTGTGGACACGCGATGGATGGCGACATTGGTGGGGCCGAAGGCGGTGCCTTGGAGGTTCGCGTCCTGTCCGAGCCGGTCCGCCGCTCGTCGGGCCACGGTCAGGAAACGCGGGACTGCCGCCGTGTCGAACTCCGCGGCCGCGGCAGTGGCGGCCGCGAGGCGCAGGCCCCCGTATACGCTCAACTCCTCAGGCGTCCCGGGGTCCATGCGTGACTCGAGGGCGTTGGTCGCACCCATCGCGAGCTCGGATGCCTCGGAGGGGCGACGCCGGGAGATGAAGACGTAGGCGAGCCGGTAGGCCCCGACGGCCGCGAGGAGCGTGTCACCAGCCCATTCCGCGGCCGACATCGCCCGGTCGGCGGCCTGCCAGGCGAGTTGGTGTTCCCCTGTACGCTTCAACACCGCCGCTGCGGTGTTGTAGACCTGCGCGTGGGCAGAGCAGACCGCCGGGCGATCGGCCTCCCGGCCTGTGGCGGCCATCTCGACTTCCCGGATCAGCCGGGGAAGGCGCCGCCCCACCTCCTCATACCGGGTCGCCTGGTAGGCCGCGTAGGCGCGGTCCGCCTCAGTCCGCAGCCGCTCCACATCCGCTGGCGTGGTCTGGTCGCCGGAGTCTTCGATGATGCGTTCCAAGCTGGTGTAACGCATCATCGCGGATTCGATACTGCGGGCGGCGGCGTACCTCACATCGCCCTCCTCCCCGCTGGCGTCGGTCAGTTCATCCAGGGGTACGCGCAGCACACTGGCCATGCGGGTCAGGACGCTGAGCGAGTCGACGGTGGCCTTGCCGCGCTCGACCTGTGACAGCCACGACTCCGAACGCCCGACGAGGCCGGCGAGAGCGGCTTGGGAGATGCCGCGGCGGCGTCGGGCCCGGCGGATGGTCCGTCCCTGGGCGGCTGCTGCCACTGGGCACTCCTTCAAGAGGTGGGGGTTGCCGATCGGACGGCTTGGAGTGCTTGTTCCCAGTTAGGTAGGCGCTGGTCGTAGGGCGCGTGGGGATCGTGCAGGAGGGTGACGGCGGGAATGGAGCGCAGGGTGGCCAGGGAGCGCTGGAAGGCGGGGTGGGAGGCGAGCTGGGGCTTACAGTGGGGCACGACGATGGTGGGCACGTCGTAGCCGACCATTTCGCACAGCAGGCCGACGGCGAACTTGTTGGTGGAGTTGAAGGTCAGCGGGCAGGCCAGCACCGCGTCCGCTGGAGGGAGGCTCTTGCCGGTTCCGGGCATGCGGTACTCCACACGGACCTGTTCGCCGGTGAGCTCGGCGAGCCGGCCGGTGTCGTGGAAGCGGGTCCCGTTCGGGGTTGACAGGACCAGTACCTGGTAGCCGTCGTTGAGCAAGAGCTCGACCAGCCCGGTCGCCCCTTCGGGGACCGGAGCACCGGAGACCACGAGGTAGAGGGTGGGGGCGTTGGCCATGTGGGCAGTGTAGAAGCCGACCTTGGCGCGCTGCGCTTCTCGACCTAAGGCCGGTGCCGACGTGGGCACGGAGGTCGCGCATGCCCGAAAACGAAACAAGGCGCGAGCCGTTCGGCTCGCACCTCGTCGTTGTGGTGTCCGAGGGGGGACTTGAACCCCCATGCCCTTAACGGGCACTAGCACCTCAAGCTAGCGCGTCTACCTATTCCGCCACCCGGACCCGGTCCGCGTCTGTTGCCCGCGGACACGGTCAACCATAGCAAAGGTCTGAGGCCGGGCGTACATCGTTTTCGGGGCGGGTGGAGCATGGGAGGGTCGGATCCAGACGTCGCCGAGAGGAGCTGGTGCACACCATGCCCGAGACCGAAGGCAGCGGGGCCCTCACTGGGGCGGAGGCCGAGGTCGTGGACCTCTGCCGGGAGCTCATCGCCATCGACACCTCCAACTACGGGGACATGTCCGGTCCGGGGGAGCGTCAGGCCGCCGAGTACGTCGCCGGGAAGCTGGACGAGGTCGGCATCGAGCCGCGGGTGCTGGAGTCGGCCCCGGGGCGGACCAGCGTCGTGGCGCGGATCGCGGGGGAGGACCCCGGCCGGGCGCCGCTCCTGGTGCACGGGCACCTGGACGTGGTTCCCGCGGACGCCGCCGACTGGACCCACCACCCCTTCTCCGGTGAGATCGCCGACGGCTGCGTGTGGGGCCGCGGCGCCGTCGACATGAAGGACATGGACGCCATGGCCCTGGCCGTGCTCCGGGAGCGGGTGCGGCAGGGGCGCCGTCCCCCGCGCGACATCGTGCTCGCGTTCCTGGCCGACGAGGAGGCCGGGGGCACCTACGGCGCCCAGTGGCTCGTCGCGAACCACCCCGAGCTGTTCGCCGACTGCTCCGACGCGATCAGCGAGGTCGGGGGGTTCAGCTTCACGGTGCAGGACGACCGGCGCCTCTACCTGATCGAGACCGCGGAGAAGGGCATCGCCTGGATGCGCCTGAAGGCGCGCGGCACCGCCGGGCACGGCTCCATGGTCAACGACGACAACGCCGTCACCGAGCTGGCCGAGGCCGTCGCCCGGCTCGGCCGGCACGAGTTCCCCGTGCGCCTGACCAAGACCGTGCGCACCTTCCTGGAGGAGGTGTGCGAGGCCTTCGGCATCCCCTTCGACGAGGACGACCCCGAGGCGGTGCTCTCCCGGCTGGGCCCCATCGCCGGGATGATCGGCGCCACCCTGCGCAACACCCTCAACCCCACCGTGCTGGAGGGCGGCTACAAGGCCAACGTCATCCCCGGTTCGGCCGGGGCCCAGGTCGACGGCCGGTTCCTGCCCGGGATGGAGGAGGAGTTCTTCGCCGAGGTGGACCGCCTGCTCGGCCCCAACGTGGAGCGGGAGTTCATCCACCACCTGCCCTCGGTGGAGACCGACTTCGAGGGCGGCCTGGTCTCGGCCATGGCGCGCGCCCTGGAAGAGGAGGACCCCGGCTCGCGCGCCGTGCCCTACTGCCTGTCCGGGGGCACCGACGCCAAGAGCTTCCAGCGCCTGGGCATCCGCAACTACGGGTTCGCCCCGCTGCGGCTGCCCCCCGAGCTCAACTTCTCCGGCATGTTCCACGGCGTCGACGAGCGCGTCCCCGTCGACGCGCTGCAGTTCGGCACCCGTGTGCTGGACCGGTTCATCGACCTCAGCTGAGGCGGCCGCCGGGGGCGTGCGGCGGTCCCTGAGCGGCGCCTGGGCAGTGGCAGGGCAGTGGCAGGGCAGTGGTGGAGCGGGCCGGAGAATTTTTTCCGGCCCGTTTCGCAGTTTTCTCCACACCATGAGCGCAGCGTGGTGCTAACGTGACTCTCAGTCTGCGGGACAGGGTCCCGCCGTCGACCGGATCCCCGGTCGGCGCACCGGCACGTCTTCACCCCGAGGTGGCATTCCATGGTGCAGGTCGGCAGCGGTCGGCGGGTCCGTCCCGCCGGTGCCGTGCGCCTGCCGGGCGCTCGCGCCCTGCGCCGCCTCGCGGTGGTCACCGGCCTGCTGGCCGGCGGCTGGCTGTTGGGCGCGTCCGCGGCGCACGCCGCCGAGGACGCCCTGTCCGCCGCCCCGTCCGCAGCCCCCGCCGTCGGCGGGGGCCTGGAGGAGGCCGAAGGGGCCGAGAGCGCCGCACGTGCCGAAGGCGCGGAGAGCGCCGAGGCCGACGGCGCCGCCGAGGGCGCCCCGCTGGAGCGGGTCCGCCAGGTCGGCGAGGCCGCCGGCGGCACCGCCCGCGGGGTGGTCGACGGCGTCGACGACACCGTGCGCACCACCGGTTCGACGGTCGACTCCGGTGTGGAGTCCACCGTCGGCGCCGCCGAGGACGCCGTCGGGGACCGCGTGGTCGCCGACACCGTCCGCAACGGCCGCGACGGGGTGCACGAGGGCGTCCGGGAGATCACCGGGGAGCCGCTGGGCGACTCCCTGGGCGAGGGCGACCTGGCCTCGACCGTGTCGGACGGCCTGGGCGGCGACGCCTCCGGGCGGGTCCGCGACGGGCTGGAGCGCGTCGTCGACCGCGGCCTGGACACCGACCCCGTGCAAACGGGCGACGCCTCCGACGACCGTGGCGCTGACGCCGCGCGGGAGCGCGGCGGCGAGGGCGAGCGCGCCCCCGCCTCCGAGCACGGCCCGGCCGAACGCGGCCCGCGCACCCTGCGCGCCCTGAGCGAGGGCGCCGCGGGCGAGCGGCCGACGGCCGCACCCGGCACCGCCGACCGTGTCGGCGGCGTCGATGACGGCGTCGAGGACGGCGCCGTCCCCGAGACCGACACCTCTTGGAGCGGCTCCGACTCGGCCGCCACCGGTGTGTCCTCGTCTCCCTTCCCCGCGCCCGCGGCCGGCTTCTGGCTGCAGCAGCGCGGTGGCGGCCTGCGCCCCCTCCTGCGGAGCGCGGCCCTTCCCGGCGACCCGACCCTGGTCGTCCGCGACGCCGCGGACGACCCGTCGTTCTCGCCCGACTAGTCCACTCCACTCCGGCGGCGGGCGCCGCCCGGTCCGGCCTGTGCGCCGCGGCCGCCCCGCGCCCCCGCCCTGTCGCCGTGCCCCGCTCCGGCGACCCCCGTGATCTCATCCGCTCCACGGAAAAGGATTTGCGACCCATGTCCAGGACCACACTCGCCGCGTTCGCGGCCGCCGGCATCATCGCCGCGGCGTCCGCCCCGGCCGCCGCCTCCACCACCGGTGGCGACGGGTCGGTGCTCGGCGGCAACCAGGCCGGCGCCGACGCCCAGGCCCCGGTGAACGTCTGCGGCAACGCGGTGGCCGTGCTCGGCACCGCCGTCGCCGGCTGCGAGGACTCCGGGGCCGAGGCCTCCGGCAGCTCGGACGCCCCGACCACCTCCGGCGACGGCTCGACCGGCGGCGGCAACCAGGCCGGCGCCGACGCCGACCTTCCGGTCAACGCCTGTGGCAACGCGGTGGCGGTCGGGGGGAGCGCCACCGCCTCCTGCGACGGGGACGACCGCGAAGACGGCGAGGACGGCCACGAGGACGGCTACGACGAGCCGTTCCCCGAGGAGTCGCCGGACGGCTACGCGCCCGAGGAGGAGGACGAGCGCGAGGACGAGCAGGCCGCCCCCGAGGACCAGGAGAGCCCGAAGGAGGAGGACCGCCGTGATGCCGCCCCCGCCCAGGAGTCCCCGTCCGCCGCTGCCGGTGCCCCGGCCGCGCAGGCCGGCCAGGCCCCCGGCGGCCTGCCGGTGACCGGCTCGGCGGTGCTGGCCACCGCCGGCGCCGGGCTCGCCGCCGCGGTGGCGGGGCTGGCGGCCCTGGCCGTCGGGCGCCGCCGCAGGAGGGCGTGAGACCCCAGGCTTCCCGGTCCTTCGGGACCGGGGGCTGACGCGAGTCCCGCGGGCACGGCCCGCCCGCGGGGTTCACGTCAGCCGCCGCTCGGCCAGAGCGGAGCTGACACAGGGCGTGCACCACCCACGCATCAGGGTGTGACCGTCAGCGCGCCCCCGTCCGGCCCAGGACGTGCCGGTGCCCGAGCCACGGGCACCGGGGCGCGAGCGGTCACGCACGGTTCCATCTCATCCGCAGCAGTTCTCTGAAAGGAAATCCCACATGCGCAAGTGGGTTCGCACCTCCGCCAAGGCGGCCCTGCTCACCGCCGGGTTCGTCGCCCTGGGCGCCGGCGTCTCCTTCGCCGACTCCGCCCCCGTGACCTCCGGGAACGGCTCCATCGGCGGCGGCAACCAGATCGTGGGCAACGCCGACGTCCCGGTGAACGTCTCCGGCAACGCCATCGCGCTGGGCGGCAGCACCGCCAACGCCACCTCCAAGGACACCGGCGCGCACGTCATCGACCCCAGCGGCGACGACGGCCCGGTCACCTCGGGCAACGGCTCGGTGCTGGGCGGCAACCAGCTGGTCGGCGACGCCGACGTGCCGGTGAACGTCTCCGGCAACGCCGTCGCCGGGGTGCTCAGCACCGCCGCCGCGACCTCCAAGGACACCGGCGCCTCCGTCGTCGAGAGCGGCCGCACCGGCCAGAGCAGCCCCATCACCTCGGGCAACGGCTCGGTGCTGGGCGGCAACCAGGGCGTCGTCGACGCCGACGTCCCGGTGAACGTCTCCGGCAACGCCGTCGCGGCCGGGCTCAGCGCGGCCAACGCCGCCTCCAAGGACACCGGCGCGTTCGTCGAGCACCACCGCTCGGGCGACGACGGCCCGGTCACCTCGGGCAACGGCTCGGCGGTCGGCGGCAACCAGCTGGTCGGCGACGCCGACGTGCCGGTGAACGTCTCCGGCAACGCGGTCGGCGCCATCGGCGGGGTCGCCGGTGCGGCCTCCAAGGACACCGGCGCGATCGTCTCCGAGGACGGCGGCGCCGGGAACGGCGGCGGCGGCAACGGCGGCAACGGCGGTGACAACGGTGACGGCGGCGACAACGGTGACGGCTACCGCACCTCGCAGCTGGCCCCCGCCACCGGCGGCCTGGTCGACAAGCTGAGCGAGGCCTCCGAGCCGCTGCACGTCCAGGGCCACGGCGTCGACGCCGGGCCGGTGATGCGGCAGAGCCACGCCGACGTGCACGACATCGTCACCTCGGGCAACGGCTCCATCGGCGGCGGCAACCAGGTGGTCGCCGACGCCGACGTGCCGGTGAACGCCTCGGGCAACGCGGTCGCCGGCGTGCTGAGCACCGCCGCGGCGGCCTCCGACGACACCGGGGCCTTCGTCGAGGACGGCCGCGACCGCGAGGTCATCACCTCCGGCAACGGCTCGGTGCTGGGCGGCAACCAGGGCGTCGTCGACGCCGACGTGCCGGTCAACTTCTCCGGCAACGCGATCGCGGGTGCGGCGAGCATGGCCGCGGCGGCCTCCGAGGACACCGGGGCCTTCGTCGACCACTCCTCCGACGAGGTGGTCCGCACCTCCGACGCCTCGGCCCGTGAGCAGGCGCCCGCCGACTCCGGCTCGGCCCTGCCCGCGCCGCTGGACACGCTGCCGCTCAGCAACGAGCTGCCCTCCGCCCCGACCGGCGGCGAGCTGCCCGGGAGCGAGGCCCTGCCGCTGAGCAACGAGGTGCCCGACCCGGTGAACCTGCCCGCGACCGAGTCGCTGCCGCTGAGCGCCGAAGAGCTGCCCGAGGCGCCGCAGGCGCCCGAGGCCGAGGTTCCCGAGGCGCCCGAGGAGCTCTCGGGCCTGCCCGCCGGGAACTCCGTGCAGGACCCCGTCTCGTCCCTGACCGATGGGCTGGGCCTGGGCCTGTAACCCGGACGGCCGCGCGGCGGCGCGTCCCTACCCTCCGTTTCCGACAGACGCGGTGGACAGGCGGGGGGACCGGGGCGCCGCCCGCGGCGCGAAGGCGAGGCGAGTCCCCGCGGAGGCGTGCGGCCTTCGCGGGGGCTCGCCGCGTGCGTCCGGTGCGCGTGATCACGGCCGGATCCGGTCACCGGGCGGGCGGGGTCCGTATACCGTCATGACCAGGGCATACCGTGGGAGCCCGGCGCCCACCGGAGGTAGTGTGAGGGAATTCACAACGTGCGGACCTGTCGGATGATCCTCCGGCGGACGGTCACCCTGCGGGTGCCGTCGCGGTAGACGCGTACACGGGCCAGTTCCCACCGGCCGTACTCGGCGTGGTCGGTCAACGCCTGCCGTGTCACACTGCGCGACGTCCCCTTCGGGAAGAGGATCTCCCGGTACTCGTACTCCACCATTGCGCCTATTCTGCGACTCCCGCAGGATTCGCGCCACGGGATTCGCGGCGGCGGGGGTGCCGGCGGGGTGAGGAGCGCCGACCGGGAAGCGATCCGCGGGCCGGTCGGTTACCGTCAGTGGCTGGGGATCCGACGGCCTGCGTTCCGCGGCGGGCCGCACAGACAGCGCAAGGCGAGACGTAGGGGAAGAGCGTGCCACCCAAGAAGGGCAGCGCCGGCAAGAACGGCTCGAAGGACTCCGGTACGGCGACCGGAGGGAACCGGCTCGTGATCGTCGAGTCGCCCGCGAAGGCCAAGACGATCGCGGGCTACCTCGGTCCCGGCTTCACCGTCGAGTCCTCCATCGGCCATATCCGCGACCTGCCGACCAAGGCCGCGGAGATCCCGGCGCGCTACAAGTCGGAGCCGTGGGCCCGGCTCGGGGTGAACGTCGAGCACGACTTCGAGCCGATCTACGTGGTCAACACCGACAAGAAGTCCCACGTCAAGAAGCTCAAGGAGCTGGTGGCCCAGGCCGATGAGCTCTACCTGGCCACGGATGAGGACCGCGAGGGCGAGGCCATCGCCTGGCACCTGCGCGAGGAGCTCGCCCCCCAGGTGCCGGTGCGCCGGATGGTCTTCAACGAGATCACCCGGGATGCGATCCGCCACGCCGCGGAGAACACCCGGGACCTGAACCTGCGCCTGGTCGACGCCCAGGAGACCCGGCGCATCCTGGACCGGCTCTACGGCTACGAGGTCTCCCCGGTGCTGTGGAAGAAGGTCATGCCGAAGCTGTCGGCGGGCCGGGTCCAGTCGGTGGCCACCCGCCTGGTGGTCGAGCGCGAGCGCGAGCGGATCGCCTTCACCTCCGCCGAGTACTGGGGCCTCAAGGGCGTCTTCGACACCCTGGGCTCCTCCGGCGACGGCCCCGGCACCTTCACCGCCAACCTGGTCTCGGTGGACGGCGCCCGGGTGGCGGTCGGCCGCGACTTCACCGCCCAGGGCGCGCTGCGCTCCTCCTCGGGCGTGCTCCACCTGGACGAGCAGGCGGCCAGAGCCCTGGCCGAGCGGCTCTCCGGCGGGGACTTCGCCGTGCGCACCGTGGAGCGCAAGCCCTACAAGCGCTCGCCCTACGCGCCCTTCCGCACCACCACGCTGCAGCAGGAGGCCTCGCGCAAGCTGGGCCTGTCCGCCAAACAGACCATGCAGGTCGCCCAGCGGCTCTACGAGAACGGCTTCATCACCTACATGCGCACCGACAGCACCACGCTGTCGGAGAGCGCCGTGGCCGCCGCCCGGGACCAGGCCACCCGGCTCTACGGGGCCGACCACGTCCCGGCCAAGCCGCGGGTCTACTCCAGCAAGGTGAAGAACGCCCAGGAGGCGCACGAGGCGGTCCGCCCGGCCGGGGACACCTTCCGCACGCCCGCCCAGACCGGGCTGAGCGGCGCCGAGTACCGGCTCTACGAGCTCATCTGGAAGCGCACCGTGGCCTCGCAGATGAAGGACGCGGTGGGCGAGTCGGTGACGGTCAAGGTGGCCGGCTCCTCCACCTCCGGTGAGCAGGCCGAGTTCAGCGCCACCGGCAAGATCATCACCTTCCACGGCTTCCTCAAGGCCTACGTGGAGGGTGCCGACGACCCCGAGGCCGAGCTGGACGACCGCGAGCGCCGGCTGCCCCAGGTCGACGAGGGCCAGGCGCTCAAGGCCGAGGAGATGGAGGCCGAGGGGCACAGCACCCGCCCGCCGGCCCGCTACACCGAGGCCTCGCTGGTCAAGGAGCTGGAGGACCGGGAGATCGGGCGCCCCTCCACCTACGCCTCCATCATCGGCACCATCCTGGACCGCGGCTACGTGTTCAAGAAGGGGTCGGCCCTGGTGCCGTCCTTCCTGGCCTTCGCCGTGGTGCAGCTGCTGGAGAAGCACTTCGGCAACCTGGTCGACTACGACTTCACCGCCCGCATGGAGGACATGCTCGACGGCATCGCCCGCGGCGACGCCGAGCGCGGCCCCTGGCTGCGCCGGTTCTACTACGGCGACGGCGACGAGACCGGCCTCAAGGAGCTGGTCGGCGACCACCTGGCCGAGATCGACCCGCGCGAGATCAGCTCCTTCCCGGTGCCCGGAACCGACATCGTGATGCGCGTCGGGCGCTACGGCCCCTACATGGAGCGCGACGGCCGGCGGGTGAACGTGCCCGAGGACCTGGCCCCCGACGAGCTCACCCCGGACAAGGCCGAGGAGCTGTTCGCCGCCCCCAGCGGCGACCGGGAGCTGGGCACCGACCCGGAGACCGGGCGCACCGTGGTGGTCAAGAGCGGCCGTTTCGGGCCCTACGTCACCGAGATCGTGCCCGAGCCGGAGGAGGGCGCGGACAAGGACAAGAAGTCCAGGTCCAAGTCCAAGCAGGCGGTCAAGCCGCGCACCTCCTCGCTGCTGAAGTCGATGAGCCCGGAGACTCTCACCCTGGAGGACGCGCTGCGGCTGCTGTCGCTGCCCCGGGTGGTCGGCGAGCTCGACGGCGAAGAGGTCACCGCGCAGAACGGCCGGTTCGGCCCCTACCTGAAGAAGGGCACCGACAGCCGCTCCCTGGAGACCGAGGAGCAGATCTTCACGGTCACCCTCAAGGAGGCCGAGGAGCTGTTCGCCAAGCCCAAGCAGCGCGGCCGGCGCGCGGCCGCCGCGCCGCTGCGCGAGCTGGGGAACGACCCCGAGACCGGCAAGCCCATGGTGGTCAAGGACGGCCGGTTCGGGCCCTACGTCACCGACGGGGAGACCAACGCCTCGCTGCGCAAGGGCGACGAGGTGGAGTCGGTCACCGACGAGCGCGCCGCCGAGCTGCTGGCCGAGCGCCGCGCCAAGGCGCCCGCCAAGAAGACGGCGGCCAAGTCCGGGGGGACCGCGGCGAAGAAGGCCCCGGCCAAGAAGTCCTCGGGCGGCGCGAAGTCCTCGGGGACCACGGCCGCCAAGAAGGGCACGGCCAAGAAGGCGGCCCCGAAGAAGACGGGCGAGCCGAAGGGGACCTCCGGCGGGGACGCCGGCCCGACCTCCTGAGGTGGCGCCGATCCGTGCGCGGCAGTAGTGTGCCGCGCACGGGTCCGCCCGGTGCGAGGAGCCCCGACCGGGGCCCACGGAGCGGACCGCGCGCGGTAGCGCGCAGCACCGCGCCGCCCGTCGAAGGGAGCCCGGCAGGCCGCGGCGGCGCCCGTGTCCGTCCCCGTCCCCGGCCCGGCCGCGCGCCCGATCCCTTCCGGACGCGCCGCTACCCTTCACGACTATGAGCAGATCTGCACCTCTTGGCGCGCCCGGCGAGGCGCGCAGCGTTCTGGCGATCACGCCCTTCCGGCGGCTGTGGATCTCGCTGTCGCTGTCCGGTCTGGGCGAATGGCTCAGCCTGCTGGCGCTGATGTCGCTGGCGACGATCCTGACCATGGACGCCTCACCGGTGGTCCAGTACTTCGCGGTCAGCGGCGTGGTGGTGCTCAAGATCGCCCCCTGGCTGCTGCTCAGCCCGTTCGCCGGGAGGGTGGCCGACCGCTTCGACCGGCGGCTGACCATGGTCGCCGCCGACGTGCTGCGCGGACTGCTGTACCTGTCCGTCCCCGTCGTGGGGCGGCTCGACTGGCTGCTGGCGGCCGGCCTCCTGGCCGAGTGCGCGGCGATCCTCTGGACGTCCGCCAAGGACGCCTCGGTGCCCGGCCTGGTGCCGCGCAAGCGCCTGGAGCAGGCCGACCGGATCGCCCTGCTGACCGCCTACGGCACCGCGCCGGTGGCGGCGGGGCTGTTCGCGCTTCTGGCCGCGTTCAGCACGGTGCTGGGGAAGCTCTTCCCGGCCATGGCCGCGCCCGGGGCCGACATCGCGCTGTACATCAACGGCCTCGCCTTCGTCGTCGCGGCCGCGGTCGTCTGGACGCTGCCGCTGCCCGCCCGGCCCGCCCCGGCCGCCGGGACGGGCCCGGAGCCGGCCCACGCGCCGTCCGCCGACGACGAGCGGACCGAGGAGGTCCCGGTCCCGGCCCGGCAGGACGACCCCAACGAGCTGACCGCGCCCATCGGCGACGCCGCCACCCTGGAGGTCCCGGCCGTCCCGGACGAGGCGCAGCGCAAGGCCGCCGAGCGGGCCGCGGCCAAGGAGCGGAGGCGCGCCGCCGCGGCCGAGCGCCGCGCCGAGCGCGCCTCCTCGGGCGAGTCCGGGGACGGCGGGCGCAACCCGCTGCGCACCATCTGGGAGGGGTGGCGCTTCGCCGGGACCACCCCGCCGGTGCGCGGGCTCATCCTGGGCATGCTCGGCGCGCTCGCCGCCGGGGGCGCCGTGGTCGGCGTGGGCCGGGTCTTCGTGGACCGGCTGGAGGCCGGCAACGCCGGCTTCGGCGTCCTGTTCGGCGCCCTGTTCGCCGGCATGGCCCTGGGCATGCTGGGTGGCCCGCGCACGCTGCGCGGCTTCAGCCGCCACCGGCTGTTCGGCCTGGTGCTGGGCGCGGCCGGGGTGGCGCTCTTCTTCAGCGGCCTGATCCCCGACATGGTGCTGGCCGCGGTGCTCACCCTGGTGGTGGGCGCCGGCGCCGGACTGGCCTGGGGGATCGGACTGGCCCTGATGGGCCAGGAGGTGGAGGAGTCCGTCCGCGGCCGCACCTTCGCCTTCCTGCACGCCGCCGGGCGCCTGGTGCTGCTGGGCGCGATGGCCCTCGCCCCGCTGCTGGCCGCGGCGATCGGCGACCACACCCTGGCCGTGCGCGGCCTGACCTACGACTTCCTGGGCGCCGGCGCGGTGCTGATGCTGGCGGCGGTGCTGGCGGTCGTCGTGGCGGTGGTCTCCTACCGGCGGATGAACGGCGAGCCGGGCGAGGTCCCGCTCACCACCGAGCTGCTGGCGGCGCTGCGCGGGGTTCCGGTGCCCGCCGCAGCCGGCGCCGAGGAGGACGAGGCGCTGCCGGGCACCTTCGTGGTCCTGGAGGGCGGCGAGGGCGCCGGGAAGTCCACCCAGGCCCAGCAGCTGGCGGTGTGGCTGCGCGAGGAGGGCTTCGAGGTGGTCGCCACCCGCGAGCCGGGCTCGACCAAGCTGGGCATGCGGCTGCGGGCGCTGCTGCTGGACAAGGAGCAGACCGGCATGTCGCCGCGGGCCGAGGCGCTGCTGTACGCCTCGGACCGGGCCGACCACGTGCACCAGGTGATCCTGCCCGCGCTGCGCCGCGGCGCCATCGTGATCAGCGACCGCTACGTCGACTCCACCCTGGCCTACCAGGGGGCCGGCCGGGAGCTGCCGGTCGAGGAGATCGCCCGGGTGAACGCGTGGGCCACCGGGGGCCTGGTGCCGGCGCTCACGGTGCTGCTCGACCTGCCGGCCGAGGACGGGCTGTCCCGGCTGGGCGGCGGCACCGACCGCATCGAGTCCGAGTCCCGCGCGTTCCACGACCGGGTGCGCAGCGGCTTCCGCGGGCTGGCCGAGCGCGAGCCCGACCGCTACCTGGTGGTGGACGCGCGCGGGGGGCAGGAGCAGGTCACCCGGGAGATCCAGCGGCGGCTGCGCCCGCTGCTGCCCGACCCGGTCCCCTCCGACGCCGAGGCGATCACCGGCATGATGCCGGTCGTCGGCGACCAGAACGGCGACGACCGGTAGAGGACCGGAGCGCTACAGGATCTGAGCGAAACCGCGACGGAGGCGGGCGGCCGGGGAGGCCGTCCGCCTCCGTCGCGTTCGGGCGGGGCCTCTCCTCGCCCGCGCGTGTCCGCGGTCGCCGACCGGTCCGCACCCGGCGCCTCTCCGATCAGAGTCTCCCGTCAGACCTGGGGCAACACACACCGTCATGGGGGCGGAGCCGGAGCGCGCTCATCGACGCCCCGTCGAGCGCCCCGGGTGCGGTCTCGGCCAGTCCAGAACGGGATTCGGTGAAAAGATGTCCGGAAAAGCCCTGGTCGTCGGGTCTCTGAGGGGTCAGGCCGCTGGGGTTGGTACTGCAACGACAGGTCGGTCGAGGACCCGGCGGAGGCCGACCACGCGACAGGGGCGGGCACTTCCCCGGGTCCGCCTGCCGGGCAGCGGCGCCCCAGAGGTAAAAGTGGTCGGCGGTAACGACGGAACAGCTGGTGCCCCGCTCCGGCCTGCTCGCCGGGCGGCGGGGTCGCCGGGGTGTCGGGCCGTGTCCGGCGCCGTGGTGCGGCTTGCGCCCGCTCCCGTGCCGGTCCCGGAGAGAAGCGGCCCTGGAACCGTGCCTTCAGGGCCGTTCTCCCCGGGAGGGAGAGAGAAGACTTCGCATCCGGCGCATACCGGGCGCGTTTTGCCTCCTTCGTTGTTGATCTCGGGGAAGTCGGCCCTATACCGGCCGGTATAGGGCCGACTTCCCCGAGATCAACAACGCGATCCGCCCGCCTCTCCATCGTTGCCGCTCATCGCCTGTACCGAAGGGGGTGGTCGCTCGGCCAGGGCTGGTGAGGGGGGACCTGCTACCCCGTTGTCGCTGTGCCTCCTGCGCCCCCTGCGTACCTGCACCGGGTTTCCCCGTCCGGCGTCCCCTGTCGCCGCGCGGGCCTATCCTTGGTGCCGATGAGCGTCTTCGACGACCTGGTGGGCCAGGACGAGGCGGTGGCCGCGCTGCGCGGGGCCGCCGAGGCCGCCGCGGGCCGCGGCGGTACCTCGATGACCCACTCCTGGCTGTTCACCGGCCCGCCCGGGTCCGGGCGGAGCGAGGCCGCGCGCGCCTTCGCCGCCGCCCTGCAGTGCCCCGACGGCGGGTGCGGGCACTGCCCCTCCTGCCACCAGGTCCTCACCGGCACCCACGCCGACGTGCTCTACGTGCGGCCCAGCGGGCTCAGCTTCGGCGTGGAGCGCACCCGCGAGCTGGTGCTGCAGGCCGCGGCGCGCCCTGCCTCCGGCCGGTACCGGGTGGTGCTGTTCGAGGACGCCGACCGCGCCACCGAGGCCGCCTCCAACGCCCTGCTCAAGGCGGTGGAGGAGCCCTCGCCGCGCACGGTGTGGCTGCTGTGCACCCCCACCGCCGAGGACATGCTCGTCACCATCCGCTCCCGGTGCCGCCTGGTGCGGCTGCGCACCCCCTCCACCGCGGCGGTGGTGCGCGCGCTGGTCGAGCAGGACGGGATGGAGGAGTCCGCGGCGGCCGAGGCGGCCCGGGCCGCCGCCGGGCGCCTGGACCGCGCCCGGCTGCTGGCCGCCGACGCCGAGGCGCGCGAGCGCCGCGCCGAGGTGCTCGCGCTGCCCGCCCGCCTGGACGGCACCGGTGCCTGCGTCTGGGCCGCCGCCCGCCTGTACGAGCTGGCCGAGGCCGAGGCCAAGGCGGTGACCGGGGCGCTGGACGAGACCGAGCGCTCCGAGATCAAGGCGGCGTTCGGGGAGGGCGGCACCGGCAAGGGCGTGGCCAAGGCGGTGCGCGGCGCCGCGGGCGCGCTCAAGGACCTGGAGGAGCGCCAGAAGCGCCGTGCCACCAGGATCAAGCGGGACACCTACGACACCGCCCTGACCGAGCTGGTGCTGTTCTACCGGGACGTGCTGGCGCTGCAGATGGGCGCCCCGGTGGAGCTGTCCACCGGGTCGGTCCGCGGGGACCTGGAGCGGGTGGCCCGCGGCTCCTCCCCGGAGTCGACGCTGCGCCGCATCGACGCGGTGATGGAGTGCCGCCGCCGCATCGACGCCAACGTGCACCCGCAGATCGCCCTGGAGGCGATGACGGCGTCCCTGTTCGAGGGCTGAGGGCGCTCTGGAGGCCCGCTCCCGCCGTCGGCGTGGCCGCCGCCGAGGGGCTGTGGCAGGCTCGGAGCCGACCCCGCCGCCCCCCGATGCGAAGGAAGACCCCCGTGAAGAGGCTCCGTCCGGCGGCCGCCGCGGCCGCGGCCCTCGTCGTCACCGCCGCCGGCTGCACCGGAGGGGACCCCGGATCCGGGAACGGGGACCAGGCCCCGTCCCCGGGACTGGAGCCGTTCTACTCCCAGGGCATCGACTGGGCGCCCTGCACCGACGGCGGATCGCGGTTCGAGTGCGGGGTGTTCGAGGTCCCCATGGACTACGGCGACCCCGACGGGCGCCGCCTGGAGATCGCGGTCAAGCGGCTGCCGGCCTCCGGGCGTTCCGGGGGCTCGCTGCTGGTCAACCCCGGCGGGCCGGGCGGGTCCGGCTACGACTACGCGGCGGCCGCGCCCAGCGTCGTCGGCGAGGGGGTGCGCGAGCGCTTCGACGTGGTCGGCTTCGACCCGCGCGGGGTGGCCCGCAGCGAGCCGGTGTCCTGCCTGGACCCCGCCGGGATGGACGCCTACCTCGGGGCGGACCTGGAGAGCGAGGACGGCGACGGCGACCCGCTGGAGGTCACCGCGGAGGGGCTGGAGGAGCTGGAGGAGTCGGCCCGGGGCTTCGTGGAGGGGTGCAGGGAGCGGGCCGGGGAGCTGATGATGCACCTGGGCACCGAGAACGTCGCCCGCGACATGGACGTGCTGCGCGCGGTCCTGGGCGACGACCGGCTCACCTACCTGGGCAAGTCCTACGGGACCCTGATCGGGGCCCGCTACGCCGACCTGTTCCCCGATCGGGCGGGGGCCATGGTCCTGGACGGCGTCCTGGCCGCGGACCTGGACGCGCTGGAGACCGGCGTGCAGCAGGCCGGCGGCTTCGAGACGGCGCTGCGCGCGTTCGTGGAGGACTGCCAGGCGCGCGAGGAGTGCCCGGTGGGCACCGCCGAGGACGGGGTGGACGCCGGCGTGGAGCGCATCGCCGGCCTGCTGGACCGGGCCGGGCGGGAGCCGCTGGAGAACACCACCGGCGACGGCCGCGAGGTGGGGCGCACCCGGGTGGAGCTGGGCATCAGCGGCGCGCTCTACAGCGAAGGCTCCTGGGGCGAGGTGCGCGACGCCCTCGGCGACGCGATCGAGGACGGCGACGGCACCGCGCTGCTGCGCCTGGGCGACCGCCTCTACGGCCGGGACGAGCCGCGGACCTACACCAACTCGGTCTCCGCACTGGTGGCGGTGAACTGCTCGGACGCCCCGGCGCCGCGCGACATCGGCGCCTACCGCGACGCCGCCCGCGAGGCGGCCCAGGAGTCGCCGCTGTTCGGTGCCTCCTCCGCCTGGGCGGTGCTGACCTGCGCGTACTGGCCGCAGGAGGCCGTCTCCGAGGAGTGGGAGCCCGACGCCGAGGGCGCCGACCCGATCCTGGTGGTGGGCACCACGCGGGACTCGGCCACCCCCTTCGCCTGGGCCGAGGAGCTGGCCGAGGACCTGGACTCGGGCGTGCTGCTGACCTACGACGGGGACGGCCACACCGCCTACGGAACCGGCGACGCGTGCGTGGACGGGGCGGTGGACGCCTACCTGCTGGAGGACCGGGTCCCCGAGGAGGGGCTGACCTGTGGTGCCTGAGCCCCGGCACGGCGCCGCCCACCGGAGGGCACGGGCGGTCCGCGGAGGCGTTACACTGGGGACGGCTCCGCGCAGAGCGGGGCCGACGCCGCCTTAGCTCAGTCGGCAGAGCGATTCACTCGTAATGAATAGGTCGTCGGTTCGATTCCGACAGGCGGCTCCGGTGAGGCCCGGTCCCCCGTAGGGGGCCGGGCCTTTCTTGTGCCCATGATGGGGCCCATGTGGGTAGAGACCCCCTATGAGCCTGCTGCTGATGGTGCTGGCACTCCTGGGGGCGCTCGCGGTCCTCGGGGGCGGGGGACTGGTGCTGGACCGGCTGCTGCGCGAGGGGGAGCGCCGTGACGGGCCGCCCGCCGTCGCGGACGGCGCGCACGTCGCCGGCGGCGCCGCGGGGGAGGGCGGGTACACGGTCCTGGAGGGCGCGGAGGGGCGGCGCGCGGAGGAGCGCCCCGCGGTCCCGGGGGCGACGCTGGCGCGGGTGCGCGAGCTGCTCGCCCTGGGGCGGGGCGTGGAGGCGGTGCGGGTCATGCGGGACGAGACCGGCATGGACCAGCGCACCGCCCGGGACGCGGTCGAGGACGTGCGGCGCGGGCGCCTGGGGTGAGCCCCGCCCGGGTCAGCCCTTGCGGCGCCGGCCCCGGTAGCCCATGCCCATCCGCACGCGGCGGTTGGGCGCCAGCGGCGCGGCGAACAGCAGCAGGAGCATCAGCACCAGCATGAGCACGGCCGGGGAGACCGAGGAGGCCATGTCCTGCTCGACGGCGGCCTGGTCGGTGGCCGGACCGTCCTCCCCGTCCTCGCCGGGGCCGACCGAGGGCAGCTCGGCCAGGTCGTCGTCCCCGCCGTCGGGGTCCAGGGAGGGAAGGCTGGGCGCGGAGGTGGGAAGCGACGGGCGCTCCGGGCGGGCGTCCGGCGCGTCGGGGACGTCGGGGGCCTCGGGCCGCGACGGGGAGGACCCGCCGGAGCCGCCGCTGCCTCCGGAGCCGCCGGTGTCAGCGTCGTCCCGGGTCTCCTTCTCCTTCTCCTCGTCCTTCTGCCGGTCCTTCTCCGAGTCGTCGCCGCCGGACGGCCCGCCGCCGGGTCCCTCGCCGCCGTCGGAGCCGTCCTGCTCGTCGTCCTCGGTGTCCGTGGGGGACAGCGAAGCCGTCGGCGGGCCGGAGGGGGACGGCGTCGGGGTCGGTGACGGCGACGGCGGGGGCGATGTGGGCGGATCGGTCGGCGGATCGGTCGGAGTGGGGGTCGGAGTGGGGGTCGGTGACGGCGACGGCGGGGGCGATGTGGGCGGATCGGTCGGCGGATCGGTCGGAGTGGGGGTCGGAGTGGGGGTCGGTGACGGCGACGGCGGGGGCGATGTGGGCGGATCGGTCGGCGGATCGGTCGGAGTGGGGGTCGGAGTGGGGGTCGGTGACGGCGACGGCGGGGGCGATGTGGGCGGATCGGTCGGCGGATCGGTGGGCGTGGGGGTCGGCGTGGGCGTCGGGCTCGGGCTCGGCTCGGGGTCGAGCACCTCCACCTTGACCGGCAGCGACTGCGCGGTCCTGCGGTCCTCGGCGGGGACCTCCGAGCACGCCTGCTCCTCGTCCACCGAGGCGTAGGGGACCGTGGCGGTGACCATCACGCTCTCGTCGGGCGTGCCGGTGACCGTCGTGCGCACGGGGGCGGTCTCGGAGTCGGTGTCGCCCACCGTGAAGCCCGCGTCGGCCGTGGGCGTGTACACGCACACCTTGGGCGCCCCGGACGTGGCCGTGAGCGTCAGCTCGACGGTCCCGCCCTGCTCCACGACCTGCCCCCCCGGGGTGAGCTCGACCGTGAGCGGGGCCGCGGCGGCCGCGGGCGGCGCGATCGCGACCAGGGTGGACCCGATGAACGCGGTGGTCAGCGGGACGCCAGCGGCGGCGCGCATACGGTCGCCTCCTCGGGGTGCTGCGGCGGTCTGCGCATGCATCCTAGGCCCTCGCGGCGTCCGGCACGAGGCCCATGCGCACCCGGGAGGCCCCGCGGACCTGCACGGGGCCTCCCGGGCCTCCCCGGCCGCACGGGACTGCGCGGGACCGCGCAGATCCGCACGGGACCCGGGTCAGTGGTCGGCGGGCGCGGGTTCGGGGGCCGGCGCCGCGGCGGCGTCGGCGGACTTGGGCGAATCCGGGACGAACCGGTAGCCCACGTTGCGCACGGTGCCGATCAGCGACTCGTGCTCGGCGCCGAGCTTGGCGCGCAGCCGGCGCACGTGCACGTCGATGGTGCGGGTGCCGCCGAAGTAGTCGTAGCCCCAGACCTCCTGCAGCAGCTGGGCCCGGGTGAAGACCCGGCCCGGGTGCTGGGCCAGGAACTTCAGCAGCTCGAACTCCTTGAAGGTCAGGTCGAGGATGCGCCCGCGCAGCCGGGCGATGTAGGTGGCCTCGTCGATGACCAGGTCGCCGCGGCGGATCTCGTCCGGGTCGTCGGCGCCGGCGTCGGCCTGGCCCACGGCCAGCCGCAGCCGCGCCTCGACCTCGGCGGGCCCGGCCGAGGTCAGCAGGAAGTCGTCGACCTGCCAGTCCGGGGTGAGCGCCGCGGCGCCGCCCTCGGTGAGCACGGCGATCAGCGGGCAGTCCAGTCCCGTGGTATCGAGGAGCCGGCAGAAGTTGCGGGCGGAGGCCAGGTCGCTGCGCGCGTCCACGAGGACGGCGTCCACGGCGCCCCCCGTGCGCTCGGCCCCCTGGGCCAGCAGCGCGCCGGGCTCGGCCGGGGCCACGCGCACCGAGTGGAGGAGAAGGCCGAGGGCGGGCAGCACGTGGTCGGACGGTTCGTTGGAGTTCGTCAGTAGCAGCAGGTGGCTCATGCGTCTCTTCCCGTCACCCCGCCGTGAAGCGGTAGATCGAAGGCGCCGTTGCCCCCGGTGGAGAATTCGATTCGTTGCCTCCGAGAAGCACAAGGATAATCAATCCATGGTGAGCGGAACCATCAGGTACTGGGCCGCGGCGAAAGAGGCCGCGGGGACGGCCGAGGAGCCGTACACGGCGACGACCCTGGCCGGGGCGCTGGAGGAGGCGCGTGCCAGGCGCTCCGGGGACGACCGGCTGGCGCGGGTCCTGGAGCGCTCGTCCTTCCTCGTGGACGAGCGGCCGGTGGGCGCGCGCCCGCACGCCGAGGTCTTCCTCACACAGGGCGGTGTGGTGGAGGTCCTTCCGCCGTTCGCGGGCGGATGATCGGATACGGGCGGACCGCAATGACGGATCGGGGCCGGCCGGGGACGGCGGCCGCGGGGACTCGGGGAAGGGGTGCGAGGCGATGGGGCCCGCCGCCGACGGGGACGTGCGCATCAGCATGCTCGGCAGGTCCGGCTGTCACCTGTGCGCGGAGGCGCTGGAGGTGATCCGCCGGGTCGCCGAGGACCTGGGCACCGGGTACGAGGTGCGCGACCTGGAGGACTGCCCGCCCGAGGAGCGCGAGGAGTACTGGGAGCGGATCCCGGTCACCTTCGTCGACGGGGCGCCGCACGATTTCTGGCGGGTCTCGGAGAAGCGCCTGCGCGCCGCGCTCACCGGCGCCTAGCAGGGGCGGGGGCGCAACCGGCCCCTACTTTGTGCGTACTTTCACAAGGGCGTAATCTGAGGGCCGAGAATCCGCCGCCGCAGGGGTCCCCGCGGCGCGTCGCGCGCGCCGGCGGGGGGCCGTCCGGGACATGACGGCACGGACCGACCACCCGACCACCGCCGATCAGGAGCGCACGCCCGTGACCCCCCGATCACCCCGCCCCAAGGACAGGGGCATCCCCGAGGCGACGGTCGCCCGGCTCCCGGTCTACCTGCGCGCCCTCCAGGGCATGGCCGAGCGGGGCACCCTCACCGTCTCCTCGGAGGACCTGGCCGCGATCGCGGGGGTCAACTCGGCCAAACTCCGCAAGGACCTGTCCCACCTGGGCTCCTACGGCACCCGCGGCGTCGGCTACGACGTCGACTACCTCGTCTACCAGATCTCCCGTGAGCTTGGTCTCACCCAGGACTGGACGGTGGCCATCGCCGGGGTGGGCAACCTCGGCCGCGCACTGGCCAACTACGGGGGCTTCGGCACCCGCGGCTTCCGCATCGCCGCCCTGTTCGACGCCGACGGGCGGGTCGTGGGCGACGAGGTCGCCGGGCTGGTGGTACGGCATATTGACACACTGGAGGACGTTGTCGGTTCCGAGGACGTCTCCATCGGAGTGATCGCCACGCCGGCCGTGTCGGCGCAGGGGGTGTGCGACCGCTTCGTGAAGGCCGGGGTCACCAGTGTGCTGAACTTCGCGCCGGTCGTCCTCAGTGTGCCTCCGGCCGTCGATGTGCGTAAGGTCGATCTGTCCATCGAACTGCAGATCCTGGCCTTCCACGAGCAGCGGAAGGCCGACGGGCAGGCGCCCCCCGAGGCGGGGTGGATCGACGCGACGGAGAAGACGTGAGAGCGACCGCCACCGCGATCGCCGCATTGGAGTGCAGATGAGTGTCCTCGCCGTTGGGCTGAGTCACCGGAGCTCGCCCGTGGCGCTGCTGGAGCGCGCCGCGCTGAGCGGTGAAGAGCGCCTCAAACTCATGTCGGAGATGGCGGCCTCCCCGGCGGTGGCCGAGGTGCTGATGGTCTCCACCTGCAACCGCACCGAGGTCTACGCCGAGGTGGACCGCTTCCACCCGGCCCTGAACGCCATCACCTCCCTGCTGTCCGAGCGCACCGGCGTTTCCCTGGCCGAGCTCACCGAGCACGCCTACGTGCACTACGAGGAACGCGCCGTCCAGCACCTGTTCTCCGTGGTCTGCGGCCTGGACTCGATGGTCGTCGGCGAAGGCCAGATCCTCGGCCAGGTGCGCAACGCGCTCAAGGACGCCCAGCACGGCGGCACCCTGGGCCGCGTCCTCAATGACCTGGGCCAGCGCGCCCTGCGGGTCGGCAAGCGCGCGCACACCGAGACCCACCTCGACCAGGCCGGCGCCGACATGGTCACGCTGGGCCTGGAGGTGGCCCTGGAGCGGCTGCGCCCCGGCTCGGCGGGGCCCGTCTCCGCCGCCACTGCCGCTACTGCCGCCCCCGCCGCCTGCCCGGCCGGCGTCGGCGGCCCGGCCGCCGACGAGGCCGACGCCGCCCTGCCCGAGCCCCAGGCGCTGACCGGCGTGCGGGTGCTGGTGCTGGGCGCCGGATCGATGAGCGCCCTGGCCGCCAACACCGTCGCCCGCCAGGGCGCCACCTCGGTGACGGTCGCCAACCGCACCGCCGAGCGCGCCGAGCGGCTGGCCGAGTGCCTGACCGAGGCCTACGAGCCGATGGCCGGCCGCGCCGTGCCCTTCGACCGGGCCGCCTCCGCGGTCGCCGAGGCCGACCTGGTCGTCTCCTGCACCGGCGCCCAGGGCCTGGTGCTCACCGCCGAGGACGTGCGCGCCGCCCTGGAGGCGGCCCCGCACCGCACCCGGCCGGTGGTCTTCCTGGACCTGGCGCTGCCCCGCGACGTCGACGAGCGCGTCCGCGACCTGTCCGGCGCCGAGCTGGTGGACATCGAGGACCTGCGCCGCGCGGCCGCCGAGGGCGCGCCCGGCGCCGAGGCCGGCACCGGCGCCGTGCCCCTGGTGCGGCGGATCGTCGAGGAGGAGGCCGCCGAGTACGAGGCGGTGCGCCGCGCCGACCTGGTGGCCCCGACCGTGGTGGCGCTGCGCGCCAAGGCCAACGACGTCCTCGAGGGCGAGCTGGCCCGGCTCCAGGGGCGCCTGCCCGACCTGGGCGAGCGCGAGCGCGATGAGATCACCCGGGCCATGCGCCGGGTGGTGGACAAACTGATGCACCAGCCGACGGTGCGGGTCAAGGAGCTGGCCGCCCGTCCGGGCGGCGACGCCTACGGGGACGCGCTGCGCGAGCTGTTCGGGCTCGACCCGGACGCCCCGGACGCCGTGCGCCGGCCCGAGCCCGTCTCAGGGGAGGACGCGTGAGCACCCAGGACGCCCCGCGGCCGGGCACCGCCCGGCTGGGCACCCGGCGCAGCACCATGGCCACCACCCAGTCCCGGCTGGTGGCCGACGCCGTCACCGAGCGCACCGGGGTGCCGGTGGAGCTGGAGCTGATCACCAGCTTCGGCGACGTCACCCGCGCCCACCTGACCCAGCTGGGCGGCACCGGGGTGTTCGTCAGCGCGCTGCGCGACGCCCTGCTGGAGGGCGGCGTGGACTTCGCCGTGCACTCCCTGAAGGACCTGCCCACCGCCCCCGCCGAGGGGCTGGTGCTGGCCGCGGTCACCGAGCGGGACGACCCGCGCGACGCGCTGTGCGCCCGCGACGGGCTGGCCCTGGACGACCTTCCGGCCGGGGCCCGGGTGGGCACCGGCTCGCCGCGGCGCGTCGCCCAGCTCGCCGCGCACCGCCCCGACCTGGACTACGTGCCGATCCGCGGCAACGCCGAGACCCGCCTGGGCAAGGTGGGCTCCGGCGAGGTGGACGCGGTGGTGCTGGCCTACGCCGGGCTGGTGCGGGTCGGCCGCACCGACGCGGTCACCGACGTCCTCGACGCCGAGCGGGTGCTGCCCGCCCCGGGACAGGGGGCCCTGGCCGTGGAGTGCCGGGCCGACCGGGCCGCGGCCGACCTGGCCTACCTGTCGGCCGTCGACCACACCGCCACCCGGCTGGCGGTCACCGCCGAGCGGACCGTGCTGGCCGAACTGGAGGCGGGCTGCGCCGCACCGGTGGGCGCCTACGCCCGGTTCGAGCGGGGGCTGCTGCGCCTGCGGGCCGCGGTCGCCTCCACCGACGGCGTCCAGCAGGTGCGCGCCGAGCGCACCGCCGAGCTGGACGTGGACCCCGCGTCGGTCAAGGCCGCCGCCGACCTGGGGCGCGAGCTGGCCCGCTCGATGATCGCCGACGGGGCCGACCGGATCGTCGCCGACCCGGGGCAGATCGGGGGCGGCGACACCGGACCGGGCGCCGGAGCATGAGACCACGAGGAGCGTGCGCACGATGAATCCGCCTGAGCCGCAGACCGACGCGAGCGCCGCCGCCCCCGGGCCGGTGGCCGCCGTGGGCGCGGGCCCCGGGGACGCGGGGCTGCTCACGCTGCGCGGGGCCCAGGTGCTCGCCGAGGCCGACGTGGTGTTCGGGCTGCGCGAGCCGGGGCCGGAGCTGGCCAAGCACCGCGAGGCGCTGCTCGCCCACTGCCGCGAGGACGTGGAGTTCGTCCCCGCCGAGGAGTGCGGCGGCGACGCCGACGAGGAGGCCGTGCGCCGGGCCGGGCAGGGCGCCCGGGTGGTGCGGCTCTACAGCGGCGACCCGGTGTTCGGCTGCCGCGCCGACGGGCTGGCCGAGGCCTGCCGGGCGGCCGGGGTGGAGTTCGAGCTGGTGCCCGGGCTCTCCTCGGTCACCGCGGTCCCCGCCTTCGCCGGGGTCCCGATGATGCCGCGCGGCACCGGCGAGGTGCGGGTGGTCAACGGCAAGGACGCCTCGGTGGACTGGGAGCGCGTCGCCTCCGAGCTGGCCGGGCGCTCCGACGTGTCGCTGGCCGTGATGTTCCCCGACGCCCCCGAGTCCGACCGCTCCGCCGGCCCCGGGTTCGACCGGCTGTGCAAGACCCTGGTCGCCGGCGGCCACCCCGGCTCCACCCCGGTGGCGGTCACCCGGATGGGCGGCACCACCGAGCAGACCACCGTGGTCTCCACCCTGTCCCGCCTGGTCGCCGACCTGAAGTCGTTCGACGCCAAGGGCCACCACGCCACCGCTCCGGCGCTGTTCATGATGGGGCCCGGCGTGGCCCGCCAGCCCGAGCTGTCCTGGTACGAGACCCGCCCGCTGTTCGGCTGGCGGGTGCTGGTGCCGCGCACCAAGGAGCAGGCGGCGAGCCTGTCGGAGCAGCTGCGCGGCTACGGCGCGGTGCCCGAGGAGGTGCCCACCATCTCGGTGGAGCCCCCGCGCACCCCGCAGCAGATGGAGCGGGCCGTGCGCGGCCTGGTCACCGGCCGCTACCAGTGGGTCGCCTTCACCTCGGTCAACGCGGTGCGCGCGGTGCGCGAGAAGTTCGAGGAGTACGGGCTGGACGCGCGGGCGTTCGCCGGGGTCAAGGTGGCCGCCGTGGGCGAGCAGACCGCCGCCCGGCTGCGCGAGTTCGGCATCCAGCCCGACCTGGCCCCGCCGCCGGACCGCCAGTCCGGCGCCGGCCTGGTGGAGGTCTGGCCGCCCTACGACGCCGAGCTGGACCCGATCGAGCGGGTGCTGCTGCCGCGTGCCGACATCGCCACCGAGACCCTCTCGGCCGGCCTGGCCGACCTGGGCTGGGAGGTGGACGACGTGACCGCCTACCGCACCGTGCGGGCCGCCCCGCCGCCCGCCCCGGTGCGCGAGGCGATCAAGGGCGGCGCGTTCGACGCGGTGCTGTTCACCTCCTCCTCCACGGTGCGCAACCTGGTGGGCATCGCCGGCAAGCCGCACAACACCACGGTGATCGCGGTGATCGGCCCGGAGACCGCCAAGACCGCCGAGGAGTACGGCCTGCGCGTGGACGTTGTGGCGCCGACCACGTCGGTTTCGGCCCTGGCGGCCGCGCTTTCGGAGTACGGTTCCAGGCAGCGGACCGAGGCGCGGGAGGCCGGCAAGCCGGCGCTCAAACCGAGCCAGAAGCGGCGCGGCCGCCGCCGCAAGACCCTGTGATCCGTGTGATCGGTCCGCACCGCCGCAGCACCGCCCGCCGAGGGGGACCACGCCGATGAACGCCCGCTTTCCCGCCGCCCGACCGCGCCGGCTGCGCCGCACCCCGGCGCTGCGCCGGCTGGTGGCCCAGACCCGGCCGCGCCCGGAGGAGCTCATCTTTCCGGTGTTCGTCAAGGAGGGCATCGACGAGCCCAACCCGGTCGTGTCGATGCCCGGGGTGGTCCAGCACACCCGGGACAGCGTGCGCAAGGCCGCCCAGGAGGCCGCCGAGGCCGGCGTGGGCGGGCTGATGGTGTTCGGCATCCCGCAGTACAAGGACGAGCGCGGCTCGGCCGCCGACGACCCCGGCGGCGTGGTCCAGCGCACCCTGCGCGACCTGGACTCCGACGTGGGCGACGCCCTGGTGGTGATGGCCGACCTGTGCCTGGACGAGTACACCGCGCACGGGCACTGCGGGCTGCTCACCCCCACCGGCGAGGTGGACAACGACGCCACCCTGGAGCGCTACGCCTCCATCGCGGTCGCCCAGGCCGCGGCCGGGGTGCAGGTGGTGGCCCCCAGCGGGATGATGGACGGCCAGGTGGCGGCGATCCGCGCGGCCCTGGACGGCGCCGGCTACACCCAGGTGCCGATCCTGGCCTACGCGGCCAAGTACTCCTCGGCGTTCTACGGCCCCTTCCGCGACGCGGCCGAGGGGGCGCCGCGGTTCGGCGACCGCTCCGGCTACCAGCAGGACCCGGCCAACGCCGACGAGGCCCTGCGCGAGGTGGCGCTGGACGTGGCCGAGGGCGCCGACATGGTGATGGTCAAACCGGGCCTGGCCTACCTGGACATCATCGCGAAGGTGGCCCGGGAGTGTCCGGTGCCCGTCTCGGCCTACCAGGTCTCCGGCGAGTACGCCATGGTGGAGGCCGCGGCCGAGAAGGGGTGGCTGGACCGCGACCGCGCGGTGCTGGAGACGCTGACCGGCCTCCGCAGGGCGGGGGCCGCGCAGATCCTCACCTACTGGGCGACGGAGGCCGCGCGAATGCTGAGGTGACCCGGGGCCGGGACGGGACCGGGACGGGGACCAGGCGAGCACCCCGCTCCGGCAGGAGACGACGAGCGGGGAGGCCGAGCGATGGCGGACGTACTCAACCGGCGGCGGCGCAGGCACGGCCGGCGCGGCGGACCGGACGGCGGGATGCGGGAGGCGGCCCTGGCCTACGCGGCGATGGGGTGGCCGGTGTGCCGCGGGGCGGCGCCGTCGACGATGGGCGGGCGCGCCTGCGGCTGCGACCGCCTGGGCTGCCCCGACCCGGCGGCCCACCCCGTCTCGGCCGCCTGGGCGGTGGAGGCCACCACCGACGCGGCCGTCGTGGACCGCTGGTGGACGGCCCAGCCCGAGTCCAACGTCATCCTGCCGACCGGGCGGGTCTTCGACGTGTTCGACGTCCCGGCGCAGGCGGGGGTCATGGCCATGGCCCGGATGGACCGCGCCGGGGCGGCCCCCGGGCCGGTCGCGGCGGTAGACGCCCGCCGGTACCTGTTCTTCGTGGCCACCCGCTCGCCCTCGGACGAGGACGAGTGGTGGTCGTGCCATCTGGACTGCGTGCCCGAGACCCTGGAGGACACGCCCGGCCTGCGCTGGCACTGCCGCAACAGCTATGTGCCGGCGGCGCCCTCCCTCATGCCGGGGGGCGGCCGCACCGCCTGGATCCGCAGCCCGCAGGAGGGGTCCGGCCTGCCCGACCCGATCGCCGTCCTGGACGTCCTGGCGGACGCCTGCGAGGAGTTCGTCTAGGGCCTGATCCAAGGAACACCCCCTAAGGCCCCGGACCGGGCGCCCGCCGTCGGGGCGCCGCCCGCGTCCCCCGCCCGCTCCTCAGGCCTCGACCCGCTCCTCGGCGACGAGGATGCCGTCGGCGTCGGCGTAGAGCCAGGCCTCCGGGGCGAAGACGGTGTTGCCGAAGGCGACCGGCACGTCCAGGCGCCCGGCCCCCGTCTTGGCCGACTTGCGCGGGTTGGAGCCCAGCGCCTTGACGCCCAGGTCCAGCCCGGCCAGCTCGGCGGTGTCGCGCACCGCGCCGAAGATCACCACGCCCGCCCAGCCGTTGTCGGCCGCCGCGCGGGCGATCATGTCCCCCATCAGGGCGGTGCGCAGCGACCCGCCGCCGTCCACCACCAGCACCCAGCCCTCGCCGGGCTGGTTGAGCTGCTCCTTGACCAGGGCGTTGTCCTCGTGGCACGCGATCGTGGCGATGGGCCCGTGGAAGGCCGTGCGGCCGCCGTAGGACCGGAACTGGGTCTCGCAGCTCTGCAGGGCGTCCCCGTGCGCGTCGATCAGGTCGGCGGTGGCGTACACCTCGGTCATGGTCCCCTCGCTCCCTCGGGTGGATCGGCCGTGCCAGCAGCTCGGTGGCACCGGGAATCGGACGCCGCCGCACGATCGGACGGCGTCGGGAGAAAGGTATCCGTGCCGCGCCCGCGCCGCTCGGGCGGGGCGCGCCCGTGCGGCCCGCGGGCCGGTCCCCGGGCCGGTCCGCGGGACCGGTGCACCGGTGCCACACTGGGGCTGTGGCTACACATGAGACATCCGCTGAGCTGTTCCGACGCGCCTGTGCCGTGGTCCCCGGCGCGGTGAACTCGCCCGTGCGCGCCTTCGGCGCCGTGGGCGGCACCCCGCCCTTCATGGCCTCCGGGCGGGGCCCCTACCTGACCGACGTCGACGGCAACACCTACGTCGACCTCATCTGCTCGTGGGGACCGCTGCTCCTCGGGCACACCCACCCCGCCGTGGTCGAGGCGCTGAACGAGGCCGCCGCCAAGGGCACCTCCTTCGGCGCCCCGAGCGAGGGCGAGGTGGAGCTGGCCGAGGAGATCGCCGCCCGGGCGCCCGTGGAGCGGGTGCGCCTGGTCAACTCCGGCACCGAGGCCACCATGTCGGCGATCCGCCTGGCGCGCGGGGCCACCGGCCGCAGCAAGGTGGTCAAGTTCGCGGGCAACTACCACGGGCACGTCGACGCGCTGCTGGCCTCGGCCGGGTCGGGGGTGGCCACCTTCGCCCTGCCCGACTCGCCGGGGGTGACCGGCGCCGGCGCCGCCGACACCATCGTGCTGCCCTACAACGACCCCGAGGCCGTGGAGCGGGTCTTCGCCGAGTCGGGCGGGGACATCGCCTGCGTGATCGCCGAGGCCTGCCCGGCCAACATGGGCGTGGTGCCCCCGCGCGACGGCTTCAACGCGCGCCTGCGCGAGATCACCGAGCGGCACGGCGCCCTGCTGGTGCTGGACGAGGTGCTCACCGGGTTCCGGGTGTCGGCCTCGGGCTGGTACGGGCTCGAAGGGGTCCGTCCCGACCTGGTGACCTTCGGCAAGGTCATGGGCGGCGGCCTGCCGGCCGCGGCCTTCGGCGGGCGCGCCGACCTGATGGAGCAGCTGGCCCCCTCCGGCCCCGTCTACCAGGCGGGGACCCTGTCCGGGAACCCGCTGGCCACCGCGGCCGGCCTGGCCACCCTGCGCAACGCCACCGACGAGGTCTATGCGCACATCGACCGGGTGAGCGCGCAGGTCGCCGACGCCGCCGACCGGGCGCTGACCGAGGCCGGGGTTCCGCACCGGGTGCAGCGCGGCGGCAACCTGTTCACCGTCTTCTTCACCGACGCCGAGGTCACCGACTTCGACGCGGCCCGCGCCCAGGACCTGGGCGCCTTCGCGGCGTTCTTCCACGCCATGCTGGAGCAGGGCGTGCACCTGCCCCCGGCGGCGTTCGAGGCCTGGTTCTTCTCCGCCGCCCACGACGAGGAGGCCGTGGAGCGGGTGCTGGCGGCGCTGCCCCGGGCCGCCGAGGCCGCGGCGCGCGCCTGACCGGCGGCCGTGCGCCGGGGGCGGGGCGTCTACCCTGTTCACGGCGGCGCCCCGCCCGCCCGTCTCCTGCCGACCGAAGGGAATGCGACGCCCGATGACCGCGACCACCGTCGTCCACCTGCTCAGACACGGAGAGGTGGACAACCCCGACCGGATCCTCTACGGCCGCCTGCCGGACTTCCACCTCAGCGCGACCGGCTCCCGGATGGCCGATCTGGCGGCCGGGTGGTTCGAGGGCCGCGACGTCGCCGCGGTGTACTCCTCCCCGCTGGAGCGGGCCCAGGAGACCGCGGCGCCGCTGGCCGAGCGGACCGGGCTGGACGTGCGCCTGGACGCGCGGCTGATCGAGTCGGGCAACCGGCTGGAGGGGCGGCGGGTCAGCGCGCGGTCGCTGCGTACCGACCCCGCGGTGCTGCGCCACCTGTACAACCCCTTCCGGCCCTCCTGGGGGGAGTCCTACCGGGAGATCGCCGACCGGATGGTCGCGGTGATCAAGGCGGTGCGCAAGGAGGCCTGGGGGCGCGAGGCCGTGTGCGTCAGCCACCAGCTGCCGATCTGGACGGCCCGCCGCGCCGCCGAGCGCCGGCGGCTGTGGCACCGCCCCGACCGGCGCCAGTGCAACCTGGCCAGCGTGACATCGCTGACCTTCGAGGACCAGCGGCTGGTGAGCGTGGGCTACACCGAGCCCGCCGCCGGGCTCTACGGCGAAGGGCCCCAGGTCCCCGGCGCCTGACCAGGCGCGTGTGCGTGCGGCGGAACCGGACCGGGTAGGCTGGCTGATCGGGTGCGGCACCGCCGCCGTCGCGCGGTGCGCGCCGCCGCACTCTCCCGACGGATCCGCGCGCCGTCCCTCGGCGCGGTCCCGGGTGCGTCGTGTCCCGATGTCTTCTGCGAGAAGGTGATCGCATGGGTTCCGTCATCAAGAAGCGCCGCAAGCGGATGGCCAAGAAGAAGCACCGCAAGCTGCTCAAGCGCACGCGCGTCGCGCGCCGCAACAAGAAGTAGGCGCACCGCAGTCCGTCGCCGGGGCCGCGGCCCCGGCGGAGCGGAGGACAGTGTGATCCCGATCTGTGGAGGCGTGCCTCGATGAGCCGCGTCGTGATCGTCACCGGGGCAGCCCGGTACGTGGGGGCCCGGGCCGCCGAGGCCCTGAGCGCCGACCCGGGCGTGTCCCGGGTGGTGGCCATGGACTCGGCGCCGCCGGGGCGGAGCCTGGGCGGCGCCGAGTTCGCCGCCGTGCGCCTGCACGACCAGAGCGTGGGCGAGGTGGTCCGCGAGAGCGGCGCCGACACGGTGGTGCACCTGGGCTTCGCCGAGGCCCCCTCGGGCGGCCGCCGTACCGGCGCGGCCGGCGGCGGCAACGTCCTGGGCACCCTGCAGCTGCTCGACGCCTGCCAGCGCTCGGACGCGGTCCGGCGGCTGGTGGTGCGCTCCAGCGCCGCCGTCTACGGCGAGGCGCACCCGGGCGCGCCCTGCACCGAGGACGCGGGTGCGCGGGAGGTGCCGCGCTCGGCCTACGCCCAGGACGCCGCCGAGGTCGAGCGGCACACCGCGGCGCTGTGCCGGCGCCGCCCCGACCTGTCGGTGGCGGTGCTGCGCTTCGCCAGCTTCATCGGCCCCTCGGTGGAGTCCCCGCTGACCCGGTACTTCGGGCTGCGGGTGGTCCCCACCGTGCGCGGCTACGACCCCCGCATGCAGTTCATCCACCAGGACGACGGGGTGGAGGCGGTGCGCCGGATGGCGCTCGCCGGCCCCGGCGGGAACGGCCCCGACGGGGTGTTCAACGTCGCCGCCCCCGGATCGCTGCCGCTCTCGCAGTGCCTGCGCCGCGTGGGGCGGCACCGCTTCGCCCTGCCCGAGCGCGGCCTGAAAGTGCTGCGCGGCCTCTCCCGCCGGGGGGAGCTGGACTACTCGCCCGAGCAGCTGCGGCTGCTGTGCTGCGACCGCGTGCTCGACCCCACCAAACTGGAGCGCGCCATCGGCTGGAGCCCCTCCTACTCCTCGCAGGAGGCGTTCGAGAGCTTTCTGGCCGCCGCCTGAGCGGTGCCCGGGGAGGCGTTCGGCTCCACCGGGCGACCACCGGGCCCGCCAGAGGCCGTCGGCGAGTGCTCTCAACCGGGGTCGGCATGGCCGCCCGCGGCTACGAGCGGTCGACCGACGACTCCGGGACCGGGGTCGAGGCCGTCCCTGCCGGCGGACCGTGCGGCCACCCGCATATCCGACGGTCACTGAGACGCCGCCCGGGGGTCAGGGGCGCCGCCGGGTGCGGCGCAGGGCGCCCACGGCCAGGCCCCCGGCCAGCGCGCCGGCCGCGGCGGCGGGGACGCCCACGCGCAGCGCGGCGCGGTGCCGGCGGAAGTCGTGCACCGGCCACCCGGCGGCCAGCGCCCGCCTGCGCAGCGCGTCGTCGGGGTTGACCGCGTTGGGGCGGCCCACCGCCGACAGCAGCGGAAGGTCGTTGCAGGAGTCGCTGTAGGCCGAGCAGTCCGCCAGGTCCAGCTCCTCGCGGGCGGCGAGCTCGCGCACCGCCGCGGCCTTGGCCGGGCCGTGCAGCAGGTCCCCGATCAGGCGCCCGGTATAGACCCCGTCGACCGTCTCGGCGACGGTGCCCAGCGCGCCGTCCAGGCCCAGGCGGCGGCCGATGATGTCGGCCAGCTCCACCGGGGTGGCGGTGACCAGCCACACCCGCTCCCCGGCCTCCAGGTGGCGGCGGACCAGCCGCAGCGCGCCCTCCCAGACGCGGCCGGACATCGACTCGTCGTAGATCTCCTCGCACAGCTCCACGAGGTCGTCCACGCGGTGGCCGGCGACGAAGGCCAGCGCGGCCTCGCGCGCGGCGTTGATGTGGTCGGGGCGCTCGCTGCCGCCGACCCGGAAGACCGTCTGCCCCCAGGCGAACCGGAGCAGGTCGCGTGTGGTGAACAGGTCGCGGGCGGCCAGGCCGCGCGCGAAGTGGTAGATGGACGCGCCGCGCATGACGGTGTTGTCCACGTCGAAGAAGGCCGCGCGGCGCCGCCCTGTGTTCCGGCCTCTCATGGCGTCGACCCTATGGCCCCGCGGCCGGAGGCCGGGGCGTGCGGGCGCCGGCCGCGCCCGGCGTGACGCAACTCACAATGGGTGCCGGATCGGGGATGTGCGGCGCCCCGGACTGGGCCTTCGGGACCGCTCCCCACCTGGCGGGGAACGGTCCGATTCCCGTTCGGTCCCGATCGTGCAGCATCATTGGCGGGATGGTCGAGGTAGGACTGGCATTCGTCTGCGCACTGGTGGCCTGGAGCGTCACCGCGGCGCTCATCGCGCGCGCCCAGCGCGAGGGCGGGACCTACGCGAAGGTGCTCGCGGGGTCGGCCCTGGCCCTGGCGGTGGCGCTGAGCGCCGCGTTCCCCGGTGCGCTGCTCGGGTTCTCCGGGCTCACGTTCCGCATCTGGCAGATCGGCGCCGGGCTGTTCGGCCCCCTGCTGGCCGCCTGGGGAGCCCTCGAGTACGCGGTGGCCTCCGCGCGCGCCCGGTTCGCCGCCCGCCTGGCGGTCACCACCCTGGCGGTGGTCCCGGGGGTGGTGCTCGCGCTGGACCCGGTGCGGTCCGGCTTCGGCTCCGGCTACCCCCCGCAGGGGGAGCACTACGACCTGATCCCCGGCGTCGCCCTGGGGGCGGTGCACGCCTTCGCGGCGCTCGCGCTCGCCGGGGGCGCCGTGGCCGCCCTGCGCGGGCGCGCCGCCGGCCACCGGCTCCCGGTGGTGGGGATGGCCGCGGTGGCCGTGGGGCTGGAGGTCGCCGTGGCCCGGCTGGGCCTGGGGGTCTTCGGCCAGGTGCTGATGCTCGGCGCGCTGGCGGCGCTGTGGGCGGCGTTCATGCGGGCGCAGAAGGAGCCCGAGGAGCCGCAGGGGCGCCGCAGGGGCGGACGCCGCCGCGGCGGGGGCCGCGGGCGGCGCGAGGACGAGGGGGGCCCAGACGACGACGGGGCCCTGGAGGACGACGGGGAGGACGAGGCCGTGTTCGGACGGCGCCGCAAGGCCGAACCGCAGGACGACTACGACTACGACGACGGTTACGACGACGGCTACGACCGCGGCTACGGCGAGGGGCCCGAGCACGGCCGCGCCGGCGGGCGCCCGTCCCGGCTGCGCGGCGTCATCACCATCTACACCCTGGCCGAGGGGCGCGCCGACGACTTCGACGACCTCGCCGAGGCGGTGGTGGAGGAGGTGGCCCGCCGCGAGCCCGACACCCTGCTCTTCGCCTGCCACACCGTGCCCAGTGCTCCGCTGCAGCGCATCGTCTACGCCATCTACCGCGACGAGCTGGCGCAGGAGGAGCACGAGCAGCAGCCGCACGTGCGCGAGTTCGCCCGCCGCTCGGGCCACAGCGTCACCGCGACCAACGTCATCGAGCTCTCCCTGGCGGGGGCCTCGGCCTCGGACCACCTGGCCGGGATGCTGATGCCGAGGTGAGGCCGCCGACGCGGGAACGCCGGGCGTGAAGTACCCTTCCTTGCGGTATACGGCCCGCGTTCAGGCGGGCCCGCCGCCGGCCGGGGCGGCCCGGCCCGCGGCGACGCCGACACCTACGGAGCGTGCTGGAAGCCCCCGATGCGCAAATTCCTCGTCTTCCTCGTATTCCTGCTGATCCTGCTCGCGGTCGCCGACCGCGGCCTGCACTCGGCCGCGCAGAGCGAGATCGCCAAGCGGGTCGGCGCCCAGTACGAGATGTCCTCCGAGCCCGAGGTGGCCATCGGCGGCTTCCCGTTCCTGACCCAGGCGGTCGGCGGAACCTACTCCGAGATCTCCATCGTCACCGGCGCGATGGTCGTCAACGACGTGCAGCTGGAGCGGGTCGACATGACCGCCCGCGACGTGCACGCCCCGCTGTCGGCCCTGATGAGCGAGCCCAGCGCGGTCGCCGAGAGCGCCGACGCCCGGGTCATGCTCCCCTACAGCGAGCTGCAGCAGCGGCTGCCCGAGGGCATCGTCATCGAGACCGAGGACGGCGAGCCGCGGATGGCCGGCGACCTGTCCATGGGCGGGTTCAGCACCCCGGTCTCGGCGGGGCTGGACATCTCCGCCGAGGGCGAGACCGTGACCCTGAGCCCGCGCGACGTCCAGATCGGCGAGGCCGGTCTGGACCTGGGCGACCAGGTCGCCCAGCGGCTCACCGCCACCGTCACGATCCCGCGCCTGCCCTTCGGGCTGCAGATCAAGGGCATCGAGGCGCTGCCCAACGGCGTCGAGGTCGCCGCCGAGGCCACCGACGTGCAGCTGGTCGGCGGCGGGGCCCAGGGCTGACCGTGGACGCCGACGCGCCGGTGCTGGACGCGGACGAGCTGGGCGCGGCCCTGGGGGAGCGGGCCACGCTGGTGCAGTTCTCCTCGGCCTTCTGCCGGCCCTGCGCGGCGACCCGGCGCATCCTGGCCGAGGTGGCCGCGATGGTGCCCGGGGTCGCGGCCGTGGACGTGGACGCCGAGTCGCACCTGGGGCTGGTGCGCCGGCTGGAGATCGCCTCCACGCCCACCGTGCTGGTGCTCGACGCCGATGGGCGGATCCGCCGCCGCGCCGCCGGGATGCCCCGCAAGGCCGACGCCATCGCCGCACTGGGCGCGGTCCTGCTGGACGGCGGCCCCTCCTGAGAAGGCGCGCGGGCGCACCGGGGCGGAGACTGTGACACCGGCCACGCGTGACAACGCGGTGGGCCGCCCCGTACGATCAGTGGCGTGGAATCCTTGGCAGGCGCGTTTTTGACGAAGCGGCGGGCGGTCGACTACTGCCACGTCGCCGCCGCGCTCTGTCTGCCTTCCCTGTAGAGCGGTCCACGGCCGCGCCCCCGACCCGCAGACGGGTCCGCCCGGGCGCCCGGTACCGCCGACGCCGCGCGTACGACCCGCCTCGCCCTCCGGCGCCGCTCACGCGACAGGGAGCATCACCCATGCGGCTCCACGGCAGGGACGGACGGCGCCGAGCGCAGCCGTCCCCCGCAGAACCCGCGACCCCGACCGCCGACCGGCCCCGGCCGGCCGGGGCGCCGTGCGCGCACCCCTCTCACCGCCGCTGCACGATTCCGACCTATGGAGGTTCCCCATGAGCCGCTCCGACGTCCTGGTGGACGCCGACTGGGTGGAGGCTCACCTGGACGACCCGAAGGTGGTCCTCGTCGAGGTCGACGAGGACACCTCGGCCTACGACAAGGGCCACATCCGCAACGCGATCAAGATCGACTGGAAGCAGGACCTCCAGGACCCGGTCCGCCGGGACTTCGTCGACAAGACCGGCTTCGAGCGGCTGCTGAGCGAGCGCGGCATCGCCGAGGACGACACCGTGGTGCTCTACGGCGGGAACAACAACTGGTTCGCGGCCTACGCCTACTGGTACTTCCGCCTCTACGGGCACCGGAGCGTCAAGCTGCTCGACGGCGGCCGCAAGAAGTGGGAGCTGGAGTCCCGCGAGCTGGTCGAGGAGGTGCCCGAGCGCCCGAAGACCTCCTACACCGCCCAGGAGCAGGACGCCTCCATCCGGGCCTTCCGCGACGAGGTCGTCGAGGCCATCGGCACCAAGGCGCTGGTGGACGTGCGCTCGCCCGACGAGTTCACCGGCAAGCTGCTGGCCCCCGCGCACCTGCCGCAGGAGACCTCGCAGCGCCCGGGGCACATCCCCACCGCCCGCAACATCCCGTGGGCCAAGACCGCCAACGAGGACGGCACCTTCAAGTCCGACGAGGAGCTGCGCGAGCTGTACACGGAGGCCGGGGTGGACCTGGACTCCGACATCATCGCCTACTGCAGGATCGGCGAGCGCTCCTCGCACACCTGGTTCGCCCTGCACGAGCTGCTGGGCCTGGACAACGTGAAGAACTACGACGGCTCCTGGACCGAGTACGGCTCCCTGGTGGGCGTCCCGGTGGAGCTGGGGGAGGCCAAGTGAGCGCGGACGGATGCGGCGCCCCGGTCGGCGGGGTCGCCATCGCCGACGGCGAGGCGCAGGACCAGGCGGTCATCGAAGGGGTGGTCACGCGCGGGGGAGCGCCGCTCAGCGGCGCCTACGCGCGCCTGCTCAGCGGTGACGGCGATTTCGTGGGCGAGGTGGCCACCGGTGAGGAGGGCACCTTCCGCTTCTTCGCGGCCGACGGCGACTGGAAGGTGAAGGTCCTGGCCTCCCAGGGCTTCTCCGCCGAGTACGCGGTCGAGGCCCGGGTGGGCAGGCGCGTGGAGCTGCGCGTCGAGGCCTGAGCAGGGACGGGCCTGAGCAGGGACGGGCCTGAGCGGCCCGGCGAGAGGGCGGGCACGCGCGGACGCCGGCCCCCTCGCCGGGGCGCCCGGAGGCGGGGCACCGAACGGTGCCCCGCCTCCGGCGTGTGCACGGGGGCACCGAACGGGGCGCCCGGCCGACCCGGGCCGGATCGAGTATGCCGACCGAGAAGTGAGAGCACCTGTCCGCCGGTTCCCGCAGCGCTCGGACGACCCGCTGCGACGCGGTGCCGATGAGTTCCGGTAGGACCACGGCCCTCCCTGTCGCCTGCGGCTGCGCCGACAGCGACGGCGGCGGCGCCGCCGAGAAAGGCACGCGAACGCCCCGCGCCTCGCAGCGCTTTCGCACCCCGTCGCCACGGCCCTGCCGCTCCGGCAGGTGCCGCCGGCGGCGGGAACGCTGTCAGGACTCGTGAACAGAGCCAGCCGGATCATAGGACGGTATGCAGAGACGCTAGGGTGACGGCGATCCCATGAGCAGCATCGCCTTCATCGCCGTCCTCACCGCCGCCCTCCTCCACGCGGCGTGGAACGCCATCGCCCACGCCGTCACCGACCGCCTGATCGGCTTCGCGCTCATCGGCGCCGCCGGCACCGTCGCCGGGGCGGCCACCGCCGTCTTCGCCGGGGTCCCCGACCCCGCCTCCTGGCCCGCCCTGGGCCTGTCGGCGCTGCTGCACGTCGGCTACATGGGGTTCCTCATGCTCTCCTACCGCCTGGGCGACTTCGGGCAGGTCTACCCCCTGGCCCGGGGGACCTCCCCGTGGCTGGTGGCGGTCGGCGCGGCCGTGCTCGTCGGCGAGACCCTGACCCCGGTGCACCTGGCCGGGGTCCTGGTGGTCTCGGCCGGACTGACCGCGCTGGTGTTCGCCGCCGGGGTGCCCGGCCGCGCGCAGCTGCCCGCGCTGGGCGCAGCCCTGCTCACCGGCGGGATGATCGCCGCCTACACCGTCGTCGACGGGGTGGGGGTGCGCGCCTCCGGCGACCCGCTCGCCTACCTGGCCTGGCTGATGGTGCTGGAGGGGCCGTGGTTCCTGCTGGCCGCCGCGGTCCTGCGCCGGGGCGCGCTGCCCGCGCAGCTGCGCCCGGTGTGGCGGGTGGGCGCCCTGGGCGGGCTGATGTCGACGGCCGCCTACGGGCTGGTGCTGTGGGCCCAGACCATGGGGAACCTGGCGGCCGTCGCCGCCCTGCGGGAGACGAGCATCGTCTTCGGCGCGGTGATCGCCGCCGTGGTCTTCCGGGAGGGCCTGGGCCGGGTGAAGGCGGTCTCGGCTGCGGTCGTCGCCGTCGGCATCGCGCTGCTCAACCTCTGAGCCCCCCGGCGCCCCGCCGCGGGTCCCCGGTCCGTCCCCGCTTTGTCCCCGGTTCGTCTCCGGTTGTGGAGGTACGGGCCCCAGGTCCCGCCTTCCCGGGGCCTCAGGCGGTATTTCCGCCAAGGTCGTGACAACTCGTCCCGGTCCTGACAGCATTTCCCCACACGCGCTGTGGTCCCCCCAGGAGGTGCGGCGGTGGTCCGAGGAGCCCCCCGGCAGCGGACGGTGCGCATCGGCTGGCGCCACGAGGCGCTCGTCCCCGATCCCGGCCCCGCGCCCCGCAGACCCGTCCCCGCCGACCGCGCCGAGCCCAGCCCCGAATGGGTGGCCGCCGAGCGCGGCTCCGAGGCCCGCACCAACCGCCCGCTGCTGGCGGCCCTGTGCGCGCTGGGCGCCCTGGCCGCACTGGCCCTGGCCCTGTGGCCGCTGCGGGTGCTGCCCGGTCTGCTGGCCTTCGCCGCGGTGCTGGCCTGCCTGACGGTGGCCGTCCCCGCGGCCGTGGCGCTGCTGCAGAGCCGCGCCGTGGTGGCCGAGCGGCTGGCCGGCGAGCGGGCGCGGCTGGAGGAGCGCCGCCGCGCGGCAGAGGACGACCTGCGCCGGAGTCAAGAGGAGCACGCGCGCCTGTACGCCGAGTGGCGGACCCGCCGCCGCGCCTTCGAGGCCCAGCCGCGCTGGTACGCGCTCAAGGTGCCCGAGGGGGTGCGCACCGTCGCGGTGGCCGGGGGCACCGGCGCCGGGTGGTCGGCGCTGCTCACCGGACTGGGCACGGCGCGGCTGTCCGACGGCGGGGACCTGGCCGTGGTCGACCTGTCCGGCCGCGCGGTGGCCGGGGACCTGGTGGCGCTGGCCCGGCGCTGCGGGGCGCGGACGCGGGTGCGGGTGCTCCCCGCCGACCTGCCGCTGCTCACCCTGGGCACCGGCCTGCGCTCCGGGGAGCGGGCGCGCACCCTGGCCGCGGTGGCCGCCGCCTGCGACCCCAAGTCCGACGCCGAGCGCGACCGGCGGCTGCTGGAGGCGGTGCTGGGGGTGCTCGGCCCCCGGGCGGGGACCGACGCGGTGGTGGCCGCGCTGCGCGCGGTGGCCGCGCCCGAGGGCGACGAGGCGCGCGACGACCCAGCGCTGGCCCTGCTGGAGGAGGGGCAGCGGGCCGCCGTGCGCGCGGCCTGCGGCACCGACCGGTCCACCGCCGACCGCGCCTGGGAGCTGGAGCGCCACCTGGCGCCCTTCGAGGGGGTGGGCTCGCGTGCCGGGGACGGGGAGGAGCCGCCCGCCCAGGTGAGCGTGGTGGCCACGGACCGCGCCGCCGGGGAGGTGGCGGCCCGCGCCTACGGGGCCTACGCGGTGGCGGGCCTGTGCCGGCTGCTGGAGCGCGGGGAGGGCGGCGCCGGCGCCCCCTGGAGCGGCGCGGTGGCGGTGTGCGGCGCCGACGCGGTGCCCGCCGCCGAGCTGGACCGGCTGGAGGAGGCGGCCGGGCGCGCCGGCGCCGGCCTGGTGCTGTTCTTCCCGGAGGCCGGGGACGAGGCGATGGCGCGGCTCTCCGGCCCGGGGCGGATGCCCGTGGTGATGCGCCAGCCCGGCCCCCGCCCCGCGGCGCGGCTGGCGGAATGGTTCGGCGAAGTGCCGCAGGTGCGCCTGCACCGGCTGACCGAGGTGGTCGGGGAGGCGCTGAGCGGGACCGTGGCCGACAGCTACGCCGACCACGGGCAGGACCCCGCCCGGGCGGCCACGGTGCCCACCGCGGTGCGCGCGGCCGGCCCGGCGGCGCCGGTGGCCCCGCTGGACCTGGAGCGCCACCTGCGCGCGGCCTCGGTCTGGGGGCGGGCCACGGCGCAGGCGGCCCCGGTGGACGCCGAGGACGCCCCCCGCACCGTCCGCGCCGACGTGCACGGCCTGCGCACCCTGCCCCCGACGGCGATGCTCGTCCCGGGAGAGGGCGGCGCGGTCCTGGCCGACGCCAACCCGGGGATCCTCACCCTGCCCGCCGCCACCCTCGCCACGGTCGAGGAGGGGCCGCCCGCGGTGCCCCCGGCCGAGGACGACGGGCCGCCGCCGAACCTGGGCCCGCCCCCGGAGCGGCTGGACTGGCGCTAGAGGAGGACGTCCCGGCGGCGGCCCGGCGCCCGCACGGGGCCAGCGCGCCGACTCCGGTGGAGCACGCAGAGGGCCGCGGGCAATACTCTTGGATACCGAGGCCCGCGGCCGCCGGTGCGTCCGGCGGCCCGGGCCGTGCTCCCAGCGGAAACCTAGTGGGGATCATGAGCGAACTTCCCTTGCGTGCCCAGCTCGCGTCCGTCCTGGGCAAAAGCGCGGCGTCGCTGTCCCGGGCCACCGGCCGCGGCGACGGCTCGGTCATCGGAGGGCGCGTCGCGCTCAAGGTCGAGCCCGATCTGCTCGGCAAGCTCGCCCGGGGGCGGAGGCTGACGCTGGTCAGCGCGACCAACGGCAAGACCACCACCACGCGGCTGATCGCCGCCGCGCTGCGCGAGCTCGGTCCCATCGCCACCAACGAGCAGGGCGCCAACATGCCCACCGGGCACATCACCGCCCTGGCGAAGGAGCCCGACGCGCGCAACGGCGTGCTGGAGGTCGACGAGAAGTACCTCCCCCAGGTGATCAATGCCACCAACCCGGCGGTCACCGTGCTGATGAACCTCAGCCGGGACCAGATGGACCGGGCCTCGGAGATCAACCTGCTGGCCAAGAAGTGGCGGGACGCCCTGCGCTCCAGCGAGACCCACGTGGTGGCCAACGCCGACGACCCGCTGGTCGCCTGGGCGGGCCTGGGCGCGCGGCACGCCACCTGGGTCTCGGCCGGGCAGCGCTGGAAGGAGGACTCCTGGTGCTGCCCCGAGTGCGGCGGCCACCTCAAGCGCGACCCCGACCCGCACTGGGAGTGCCCCGAGTGCGGCCTGGCCCGCCCCGACACCGGCTGGGCGGTGGACAACGACGACGACGTGGTGGTCGACCCCAACGGGGTGCGCTTCCGGATGGAGCTCAACCTGCCGGGCGACGCCAACCGCTCCAACGCGGCCATCGCCATGGCGGTCGGGGCCGCCTACGGCATCCACCCCAAGCAGTCGCTGCCCCGCCTGCGGGAGATCCGCTCGGTCGCCGGGCGCTACACCTCGGTGGTCACCCACGGCACCGAGGTGCGCCTGCTGCTGGCCAAGAACCCGGCCGGGTGGCTGGAGTCGTTCGCCGTGCTGGGCCCGCCCGACGTGCCGGTGCTGCTGTCGGTCAACGCCCAGGTGCCCGACGGCAAGGACACCTCCTGGCTGTGGGACGTGGACTACACGGTGCTGCGCGAGAGGCGGGTGTTCGTGCTCGGCGAGCGCCGCACCGACCTGGCGCTCCGGCTGGAGACCGACGGGGTGCCCTTCGAGGTGGCCGACCGGGTGGACGACGTGGTCGCCCGCCTCAAGGGCGAGCGCCCCGACCTGGCCAAGGTCGACGTCATCGCCAACTACACGGCCTTCCAGCAGATCCGCGCGGCCTACGGCCGCGTCCAGTAGGCCCCCGCGACGAGGACAGGTGACCATGACCGACACGAGCAGCGCCCTGCGCATCGTCTGGATCTACCCGGACCTGCTCAGCACCTACGGGGACCAGGGCAACGTGCTGGTCCTCAAGCGCCGCGCCGAGCTGCGGGGCATCCCCACCGAGACGGTGCAGGTGCTCTCCAGCGACCCGGTGCCCGAGCAGGGCGACGTGTACCTGCTCGGCGGCGGCGAGGACCGGCCGCAGATCCTGGCGGCCCAGCGGCTGCGCGCCGACGGCGGCCTGAAGCGGGCCGCGGAGGCCGGCGCCGCGGTGCTCGCGGTGTGCGCGGGCTACCAGATCGTCGGCGAGAGCTTCGGCGACGACGACGACAACCCGCTGGCGGGGGTGGGCATCCTCGACGTGCGCAGCGGACGGGGGCAGACCCGCGCGGTCGGGGAGATCGTCGCCGACGTGGACCCGGCGCTGGGCGCGGGGCGGATCACCGGATTCGAGAACCACCAGGGCCGCACCGCGGTGGGCCCCTCGGCGCGGCCCCTGTCGACGACCGCGACCGGGATCGGCAACGGCGACGGCACCGAGGGCGCCGTCCAGGGGCAGGTGGTCGGCACCTACCTGCACGGCCCCGCCCTGCCGCGCAACCCCGCCCTGGCCGACATGCTGCTGAGCTGGCGGGTGGGCGGCGAGCTCGCCCCGCTGCCGCCGGCCTGGGGCGAGCGCCTGCACGAGGAGCGCCTGGCGGCCGCCCTGGGGTGAGCCGCCGCGGCGTCCCTGCGCCCGCCGTCGTGCCGTCCCCCGCGCCGGCTCCGGGCCCCTCAGACCTCCAGCAGCAGGACCAGCCCGGCCAGCAGGGCGACGGCGGCCGGCAGGACGGTGTAGCCCAGCGCCTCCCGTCCGCGGTCGGCGCGCAGCAGCTCGCGGTGGGTGCGGGCGGACAGGGTGAGCGGGGTCTGCGGGGTGGACGCCAGGTGCACCCCGCCGTCCGCGCCGCGGACCGGCGCCCCGCGCACGAACAGGGTCTGGCCGGGCAGCACCGCCCACTCCCGGTAGGCCACCCCCGGGGTGAGGCCGCTCGGGGCGGCGGCGCTCAGCGTCGCCGTCGGCGCGGGCGGACGGGTGGGCACCTCCTCGCGCCCGGACACCGCCGCGGAGGGCACGAACCGGTCGTAGTGCGGCTCGGCCCCTTCGATGTCGGCACCGGCCGGAACGCAGTGCAGGGTGCCGCGGCCGTCGCGGAGGCGGAACGCCGCGTCGGACTCCTCCAGCAGCAGCCGGTCGGGCTGGAGGCGGTCCCCGGCACTCGAGCGGTAGTGGTGGTGCACCGCCTCGATCCGGTACCACACGCAGGGCGTCCCGGAGTAGGGCGCCCTCAGCGGCCCGTCCGGGCCGGGCTCGGCGGTGGCGCTCACCTCCGCCGCGGGCGGCAGGTCGGTCAGTTCCCTGAGCTCCTGTGTGGTCAGGAACGGCGTGTTCTGCAGCCGGAGGCGGTGGCGTCTGGCCTTGAGCGCCCGCAGCAGCAGAAAGGCGCCCAGGCCGATCAGGGCCAGAGCGATCAGGTGCAGGGTCGCCGCGATTCCGTCCACCGTTGCCTCCGTGGGCCTGTGCAGGTCATGGCCCGTCGGCGATGGCGGGCCCGTTCCCATGCGTATACCCGCGACAGGTGACGGGGCAATGAACCGCGGTGTTCAGGTTTCGCTAAGACGCCTGGAGGGAAGAAAGTGAGGCCGTTCGCGCGCCGCGCGGTGCGTCTCCCCGCGGATTCGTTCACCGGTCCGCCCGCGGCGGCCCCCGGCCGGGACCCGGTGGGGCTCGGTGGGGCTCGGCAGGGCCTCAGCGGGGGGAGCGGCGGAGCCTGATGTCGGCGTTGGCGCCGGTGTCCGGGGGCACGACGACCTCCTGGCCCGCGGCGATGCCGTCCACGGTGAACTCGGCGTCCACCGGGACGTTGCGCTTGACCAGGCCCAGCGCGACGGGCCCCAGCTCGTGGTGGCGGGCGGAGGACCCGACGGCCCCGACCGCGCGCCCGTCCAGCTCGATCGCGGCGCCGCGGGCCGGCAGCCGCTCGGCGGTGCCGTCCAGGTGCAGCATCACCAGCCGGCGCGGGGGGCGCCCCAGGTTGTGCACCCGGGCGACCGTCTCCTGCCCCGGGTAGCAGCCCTTCTCCAGGTGGACGGCGGTGCCCACCCATCCGGCCTCGTGCGGGATCGTGCGCTCGTCGGTGTCCAGCCCCTGGCGCGGGCGGTGGGCGGCGATGCGGGCGGCCTCATAGGCCCACATCCCGGCGGCGCGGGCCCCGCCGCCGGTGAGGGCGCGCGCGGCCGCCGACAGCGCCGGGCGCGGCAGCAGCAGGTCGGTCTCCTCGTCGGCGCGGCGCACCGGGGCCTCGGCGAACGCCTCGGGCGCCGCCTCCCCGGCGGCGGCCAGGGCGGCGTCCCGGTCCGGGCCGGTCACGGTGAGCACGGCCCGCTCGCCGGTCAGGTCCTCGACCTCCACCCGCATCATGAAGCGCATCCGGTCCAGGAAGGCGGCCAGCTCGGCGGCCTGGCCGGGCTCGGTGTGCAGCCACACCGCCGCGCCGTCCTCCAGCACCGCCATGTGGTGCCGGATCCGGCCGTTGGCGTCCATCAGCAGCGCCTCGGAGGCGGTTCCCGGGGCCATGCCCTCCATCGCCTGGCTGGTGAGGCTGTGCAGCAGGGTGAGGCGGTCGGCCCCCGACACCCGCACCACGCCCCGGTCGGAGCGGTCGGTCCAAGCCGCCGCGCGCTCCATGGCGCGGCCTTCCTGCACGGGTTCGCCGTAGTGCGCGGCGACGTCGGCGTCGGGTGCTTCGGCGGGGACCGCCCCGGGGCGGGCCAGCAGCGGAGAGCTCATGTCCCCGAGCCTATGCGTTCGCGTCCGGACCGGCGTCCGCGCACCCGCGGCACAGCCCGTAGACGGTCAGGTGCCGGGCGTCGGCCCGGAAGCCGCTGCGCTCGGCCAGGCCGCGCACCAGCCCGTCCGCCAGCTCCAGCGGCGCGTCGGAGGCGGTGCCGCAGCCCCGGCACACCATGTGCAGGTGGTCGGCGTCCTCGGTGAGGTGGTAGGACGGCGCGCCGTGGCCCAGGTGGGTGTGGGTGACCAGGCCGACCCGCTCCAGCAGGTCCAGGGTGCGGTAGACGGTCGAGGTGTTCAGCCCTTCGGCGGTCTCGCGCACGCGGTTGCCGATGGCCTCGGGGGTGGCGTGCTCCAACTCGCGCACCGCCTGGAGCACCAGCTGCCGCTGGGGCGTGACGCGGTAGCCGCGGGAGCGGAGCTCTTCCCGCCAGGTGCGGTGGGACATGTCACCGAGTCTACGGCGCCCCCGGCACCGCCGGAGCTGCGCGCGGGACGCCGGTCGAGGGGGCGGGCGGGGGCCGGACGCGGCCGGGGAGGGGCGGGAGAAAAACCCTTTGCCCCGCCGAGAACCCCGGACGTAGTGTCGGTCCCACGCAAGAAAGGAGGTGGTCCTGGAGTGGTTTCTTTGAGGACTTGCGAGGTGGCCGCCCGCTAGGGCGAGTCGTTCCACGACGGATCGCCCCGGCGAATCCACAGCGGACACCGAGGCCCCCGGGAGGCCGGACATTGTCCAGCCGACCCCGCCGCCCCAGGCGGAGGAACCCCGGGGGCCTTCTCATGCCTCCTGAGCGCCGCCGTCGGCGCTCTGCGCGGCCTTCCCGTCCTTCCCGTCCGCACCCGTCCGCCGGAGCTGGGCCGACATGTACGAGCGCAGCTCGTGCCCCTGCGCGGCCATGTCCCAGGCGTAGCCCAGGATCTCCCGGTCCTCGCCGAACAGCCCGTACAGGCGGTGCCCCGCGGTGACCTCCAGGCCGGTCTCGGTGCGCAGCACGGCGTCGGTGGACATCTCCACCCGGTTGGCGAACACGTTGCCCAGGTAGACCTCGTTGAAGCCCTCCGGGTGCGCGATCAGCGCCTCGACGTGGACGGGCGGCACGTCCTCCCCCGCGCCCTCGGGGCGCTCGGTGCCCGGCGGGCGCGCCCGCCAGTAGCCGCTCTCGGAGGTGACGTACTCGCCGAGCGTGCCGTCCGGGTTCATCCGCCAGGCCTGGGCGCTGTAGGCCAGGAAGGGGCCGCCTTCGTAGGAGAACTCGACCCGCTGGCCGAACTGGAACTCCTCGGTGCCCTCGTAGCCCGCGACGCCCACGCCCTCCCAGCGGCCGATCAGGAAGGACAGCTTTTCGAGATCGGGGTGTAGATCCGGCTGCATAATGTCCGAGAGTAGCGGCGGCGGAGGCGTGCCCCGGTCATGCCGGACCCGGGCGCGCCGCCGCGGGGCCCGCTATGGCCCGCCCCACAGCGGCCTCCGGGCCTCCGGATGCGCCCGGAGCTGGTAAAGAAGAGGGGCACGGCAGCTGGATACGAGCGGAGGACGGGGACCTGACGATGGTGGTGATCGGTGCGGTCCTCATCGCCGCCGCGGCGGTTCTGGCCGTTCTCGCGGCGCGCGCCCTGCGCCGGTACGCGGAGCAGCGGGGCCTGGAGCGGGTCCGCCCGCGCGCGCTGGCGGCGATGCGGGGCGAGGACGTGACCGTCACCGGGGCGGCGGTGGCCGGCCCCGGCGGGCGGGACGAGTCGCCCCTGGCGCGGCTGGCCTGCGTCTGGCACGGGCACGAGGTGCTGCGGCACTACTGGTCGGTGGAGGCCGACGCGCGGACCGGGGAGCGCGAGCGCCGCGCCGACCCCATCGCCGACTACACCAGCGAGGAGCCGTTCGCCCTGGTCGCCCCGGGCGAGGAGGGGACCTCGGGGCCGGTCCTGGTGGATCCGGCCGACGCCGCCGTCGAGGGCGTGGGGCTCGCCCTGCAGCGCGTGGTCGGGCGCCCCGAGAAGGGTGTGAAGGCGCCCGCCGACGACCTGCTGCCCCGGGTCAAGGGGCGCATCTCCGGGCTCTTCCGCGGCGAGACCATCGAGTTCGAGTACCGGGAGTGGCTGCTGGCCCCCGGCGCCCCGGTGGCGGTGAGCGGCCGGGTGGAGCTGCGCGAGGGGCGGCCGGTGATCGCCGCGCCGCCGGACGGCCGGGTGCGCATCGTGCGGCTGGGCTCGGCCGACGGCGCCCCCGAGGCGGCGCGGAGCCGCCGCCAGGCCCTGCTCCTCGGCGGCGGGACCCTGGCCTCGGCCTGTGCGGGCCTGCTGATGGTCCTCGGCGTGGTCTGAGGGCGCGGATCGGAGGGCGGCCCGCACCCAGGTGCGGGCCCTGGGCCCCGCGCTCCGCTCCGACCGCTCCTACCGCTCCTACCGCTCGGACCGCTCGGACCGCTCGGACCGCGCTGCCGGATCGGCCCGGTCGTCCTCCTCGGGGACGAGGAAGGTCCAGGCGCCCGGGAGGACGCGCCAGGTGCGGGCCGTGACCCCCTCGGCGACCTCCCCGTCGGCGCTCGCCGAGCAGGGTTCCCCCAGGGCGGTGACCGAGACGGTGCGGGCGGGCCGGTGGTGCACCTCGGCCTCGGTCGGGTGGGTCCCCCGGCGGAGCCGCAGGGCGTGGAGCGCCCGTCCGGCCAGGCCCCGGGAGCGGGAGACCACGAGGTCCATCACGCCGCTGTCGGGCGCGGCGCCGGGAAAGACGCGCCCCGCGCCCCCGCCGATGAAGCGCCCGTTGGCCAGGCCGACCATCAGCAGCCGGTGGCCGGAGCCGTCCACCTCCGCTCCGTCGGCCACGATCCGCAGGCGGTACCCCCGGGCGGCCGCGCCGGCGATGGCGCCGCCCACCGGGAAGCTCAGCGGCCCGAGCAGCCTCTTCCAGCGCGCCGCCTCCCGGGTGGAGTCCGCGCCCACGCCCAGGTGCACCGCGTTGACGGTGACCTCGCCGGTGTCGTCGACGATGAGGTCCAGGGGCCGGGGCCGCGCACGGGCGAGGGCGGCCACGGCCGCGGGCACCTCCAAGGGCAGGCCGAGCGTGCGGGCGAAGTCGTTGCCGGTGCCCATGGGCACGAGCCCGACCGTGCGGGAGGCGAGTTCGCCGCGCCGGTACAGGGCGTTGGCCAGCGCGTGCAGGCTGCCGTCGCCGCCGGCGGCCACGACGGTGCCGTGCCCGCCCTCCAGGGCCTCCTCCAGCCCGCGGGGGTCCGAGCAGGAGACGACCTCGGCCCCGTCGAGCTCCTCGGCCGCCGCCGCGCGGAGCATGTCGGTCTCCGCGCTGCCCGCCGCGGTGTTGGTGATGATGAGCATGGCCGTGCTCCGTTCGCTCCGTGGGCGGGGTGCCGCCCGCCGCGGGCCCTGCCGCGGTCCCGCCGCGGCCCGGCCGACCGATGCTACTGCGCGCCGGGCGCCCGGACCCGGCGGGGCGGCGGGGACGGCGGCCGGGCCCGGGTCCGGCCCCCTCGCTAGGGTGGCCCCATGACGCGGACGATGGTGATCAAGGTCACGGCGGGCGAAGAGGCCCCCGAGCGGTGCAATCAGGGCTTCACGGTGGCCGCGGCGGCGGCCGTATCAGGGGCGCGGGTGTCGCTCTGGCTGACCGGGGAGGCGGCCTGGTTCGCCGTCCCCGGCCGGGCGGAGGCCTTCGCGCTGCCGCACGCGGCCCCCTTGGCGGACCTGCTGGAGGGCGTCCTGGCCGCGGGGACGGTGACGGTCTGCACCCAGTGCGCGGCCCGGCGCGAGCTGACCGAGGACGACCTGCGGCCGGGCGTGCGCATCGCGGGCGCCCCCACCTTCGTCGAGGAGACCCTGGCCGAGGGCGCCCAGGCCCTCGTCTACTGATCTCCCGCCGGGCGGGCCCCCGCACCCCTGCCGGAGACCGCGCAGTCGGGCCCGCCGCGCAGTGCGCGGCGGGCCCGTGGCGGTCCCGACGGCGGTTTCGGCGGTGCCCCTCCGGCTCCTACTTGCCCTGGTTCTTGACGGCCTCGATGGCGTCCTCGGCCGCCTCCGGGTCGAGGTACTCGCCGCCGCGCTTGCGCGGGGTGAAGTCGTCGTCGAGCTCGTAGACCAGCGGGATCCCGGTGGGGATGTTCAGCCCGGCGATGGCCTCCTCGGAGATCCCGTCCAGGTGCTTGACCAGCGCACGCAGCGAGTTGCCGTGCGCGGCCACCAGCACCGTGCCCCCGGCCGCCAGCTCCGGGACGATCGCGTCGTACCAGTACGGCAGCATCCGGTCCACGACGTCGGCCAGGCACTCGGTGCGCGGCATCAGCTCCGGAGGGAGGTCGGCGTAGCGCGCGTCGCCGGTCTGCGCGCAGGGGTCGTCGTCGGCGATCGGCGGCGGCGGGGTGTCGTAGGAGCGGCGCCAGACCATGAACTGGTCCTCGCCGTACTCCTCGCGCGTCTGCGCCTTGTCCTTGCCCTGGAGGGCGCCGTAGTGGCGCTCGTTGAGCCGCCAGCTGCGGTGCACCGGGAGCCAGTGCAGGTCGGCGGCGTCCAGCGCGATGTTCGCGGTGCGGATCGCCCGCTTGAGGACCGAGGTGTGCACCGCCTTCGGACGGATCCCCGCCTCGGCGAGGAGCTCGCCGCCCTTGCGGGCCTCGGCCTCCCCGGCGGGGGACAGGTCGACGTCCACCCAGCCGGTGAACAGTCCTTCGGCATTCCAGACACTTTCGCCGTGTCGCAGCAGAACCAGCTTGCCCATGGCCGTCAGCCTAGCGACTCGCCGGCCCGGGGCGCTCGACCGCGCTCCCCGAAGGGGCCGCGCCGTTCGCGCCCCCGCCCTCGGCGGGCTCGGAGACCAGGTGCCGGAAGGCCTCCAGGTTGCGCAGGCTGTACCCGCCCTTGACCCGCCAGGCCCACTCCTTGCGGATGGAGGAGGCGAAGCCCAGCTCCAGCGCGGTGTTGAAGTTGTCGTCGGAGTAGGTGAGCACGCACCCCAGCAGCCGGTCGACCTCCTCGGGGGTGACCGCGGCCAGCGGCAGCCGCCCGGTGATGTAGACGTCCCCCGCCTCGTCGGCGGAGAACGCCATGCCGTAGGTGTCCTCGTTGCGCCCCAGGAGCCAGCGGTAGAAGCCGCCCTCGTTCTCGTCGGGGCGGCGGCAGAAGAACGACTTCACCAGCAGGCTGTGCGCGCCCACGTCGAGCCAGACCAGCGTCTTGAGCTTGCGCCGGCCCGGCAGTGTGACCAGGAACGCGCCCGGCCGGGGCCGCTCGCATTCCAGCTCGGCCTCGCGCACCGCCGCGTCGACGGCCTCGGCCGCCCGGCGTTGCGGAGTGTGGGTCCCCTCCATGTCCTGCATGCCCTCCATGGTGCCCGTCCGGGTGCCCGCGCCGGTCATCCGGCCCTCGCCTCGGAGGCGGCGGGGGACGCGGGCGCCGGCGCGGCGGCCGCGCGGTAGGCGCGCAGCAGGCCCTCGGCCGTCGCCGACCAGCTCAGCCCGGCGGCGTGCGCCACGCCGGCCCGGCCCATCGCCGCGCCCAGCCGCGGCCGCTCGACCAGGGTGTGCAGCGCCCGCGCGTAGTCGTCGGGGTCGTGGCCGTCGATGAGCACCCCCGAGGCGCCGTCGGCGACCGCGGTGGGCAGCCCGCCCACCCGGGAGGCCACCACCGGCGTGCCGCAGGCCTGGGACTCCACCGCGACCAGCCCGAAGGACTCCGAGTAGGAGGGGACCACGGTGGCGGTCGCCGCCCGGTAGTACTCGGCCAGCCCGGCGCGGCCGCGCGGCGGCTCCAGCCGCACCGCGTCGGCGATGCCCAGCGAGCGGGCCAGGTCGGCCAGGCGCCGCGGCTCGGCGGCGCCGCTGCCGGACAGTCCGCCGACCACCGCCACCACCAGGCGGCGGCGCAGCGCGGGGTCGCGCTCCAGCAGCCGCGCGGCGGCCCGCAGCAGCACGTCGGGGGCCTTGAGGGGCTGCACCCGCCCGACGAACAGCAGCAGCACGGTGTCCTCGGGCATGCCCAGGCGGCGCAGCGCGGCGGCCCGGTCGCCGGGGGTGAACACGTCCAGGTCCACCCCGGGCGGGACCACCGCGACCCGGTGCGGGTCGGCCCCGTAGTACTCGGTGAGCTGGCCGGCCTCGTCGTCGGTGTTGGCCACCAGCAGGTCCGACCAGCGGGCGAGCTGGTCCTCGCCGCGCACCCGCAGCTCCGGCTCGGGGGCGTCGCCGGCGGCCAGCGAGCGGTTCTTGACCCGGGCCAGGGTGTGCATCGACTGCACCAGCGGCACCCCCCACCGGTGGGCCACGGCCAGCCCGGCGCGGCCGGAGAGCCAGTAGTGGCCGTGCACCGCGTCGTAGTGGCCCATGGGCTGGCCGGCCTCGGCGCGCAGCACCCCGAAGGTGAAGGGGCACAGGTAGCGGGCCAGGTCGAGCTTGTCGAGGGGGCCGTAGGGGCCGGCGGCCACGTGCCGCACGGCGGCGCCGGGCGCCAGCTCGGCCACCGGGGGCAGGCCGGGCGTGGTGGCGCGGGTGAACACGTCCACCTGGGCGCCGCGCTCGGCCAGGCGCTTGGCGACCTCCACGATGTAGACGTTCATGCCCCCGGCGTCGCCGGTGCCGGGCTGGTCGAGGGGCGAGGTGTGCATGCTGAGCATGGCCACGCGCAGGCGGCCGCCGGTGTCGGCGCGGTCCGCGGCGCCCGGTCTGTCCGGCTCCACTGTCCTGTCGTCCCCCTTCTCCCAGCGGCACCGGAGGTGCCGTGCCCCGCGGGTGCGGGCCCTTCCGCACAACAGGGCGCAACCACACGCTGTTCCCATCATGGACAGGGTGCGGGGGCGGGTGTGCACCCGGGGTCGGGAGAGGAGGCCGGAGGGTGCGGTCGCCGAGGGGGTCAGTCCCCGCTCTCGGCCCCGGTCGCGGGCCGGCGGGTCCATCCTTCTGTGAGGAAGTCCACGGCCTGCGGGAACGTGGGCAGCCAGGCGTCGTAGGTGTGCGCCCCCTCGGGGAAGAGCGTCTCCACCTCCATGTCGCGCTCCTCCAGCAGTCCGGCGAAGCGCTCGGCCTCGCCGTGGATGCTGCCCTCCTGGAGCGGGGTGCGGTCCTGCTTCCCCTCGATGAGCATGAAGCGGATGTCCTGCACCTCGGGGTCGTCCAGGAGCCGGTCCGGTGCGTGCTCCTCGGGGGCGTCGCCGAAGGTCCCGCTGGGGTCGTCCACTTTGAAGTACCCGGCCCAGCTGACGGCCTGGGAGTACAGGCCGGGGTGGCGCAGCGGGAGTGCGGCGGCCCCGTAGCCGCCCATGGAGAACCCGCCGATGGCGCGCAGCGCGCGCGGGCGGCGCAGGTCGCCCTCGACCGCCTCGACGGCCTTGCGGGTCACGAACGTCTCGATCCGGTAGTCGTCGTCGACCGCGTCGCCCCACTCGGTGTCGGCGCCCCCGGTCTCCTGGCCGAACGGGGCGGCGATCACGAACTCGACGCCCGCGCGGCACATCTGCTCGTCCATCCGGGGTCCGATGCCGGCGTCCTTGAGGTCGGTGTGGGTGCCGGTGGAGCCGTGCAGCAGGTACAGCACGGGCAGGTCGGCGCTGTCCGGGCCGGGCGGGCGGCGCACCCAGATCGGGCGGCCCTCCTCCGGCGCGGCGGGGTCGGGCACGCGGACGATCTCGTCGGTGCCGGGCTCGTCGCACACGGCCACCGACCCCGGGCGCGGGTGCACGGCGGGGCCGTCCGGCACGGGCCCGTGCAGGGCGCTGCCGGCCGCGGTCCGGGCGTCCTGGGCGGGCGCCGGGCCGTGCTCGCCCTGCACGGCGGCGAGCGTGGCGGCGGTCGCCACGACGAGTGAGGAGGCCGCGAGCGCGGTCGCTCTGCGGGACAGCGAGCTGAACACACCGTGATCCTAGGGCCCAGACGGCGAACTGCGGGCAGGGCGCGGCAAGGCCCGGGCGAAATGTCGGTACATGGGATGAGGGGCCGATCGGCCGGGCCGCGCGGCGGTGCCCGGCGGCGCGTCCGGCCACGGGTTCCGGCGCGCCCGGCGGCGCAGGGGAAGGCGAGCCTGACCGGGGGGTGCCACACGGGGTAGTACTACCCGCCGTAGACTCAGCGGTATGAATCGGCTCGGCGACCTTGAACGCGCGGTGATGGAGGTACTGTGGCAGCGGAGCGCGCCCATGACGGTACGCGAGGTCGGTCGCGCTCTGGCTGAACGGGACCTGGCGCACACGACCGTGATGACGGTCCTGGACCGCTTGGCGAAGAAGGGCGTCGTGGACCGGACCCGGGAGGGCAGGGCGTGGCGCTACCGCCCGGCCGCCAGCCGGGAGAACTACGTGTCGGAGCTGATGTTCGACGCACTCGGGCAGACCGGCGACCGCGACGCGGCGCTGGCCGCCTTCGTGCGCTCGATGAGCGACGAGGAGGCCGAGGCCCTGCGCCGCGCACTCGAGGGAAACGACGAGCAGAGGACGTAGCCGTATGGTCAGTGCCGCACTCCTCTCCGCGATCGCGGTCGGCTGCTTCGCAGCCGCGGCACGACTCCGGCGGGCCCAGTGGCCCTTCCGCGGCCCCTATGTGGCCGTCATCGCCTGGCAGGCCCTGGGGCTGGCCTGGGGGGTGTCCACGATCGGGGCGCTGCTCGCCTTCGGCCTGGACCCCTACGGCCGCGGCGTCTTCGGCGGTCTGGCCGCCGTGGCCCGGGACGCCGCCGAGCACGGGCTGCACCTGGCGGTCACCGCGGCCAGCCCCTTCGGCCCGGCCCAGGTGGCGGCGATCCTGCTGGCCCTGGGGCTGACCCTGCTCCTGTTCTGCTGCCTGGTGGCCTCCTTCGTGCAGGTGGTGCGCACCCGGCGGCGCCACCGCGACCTGCTGCACCTGGTCGGCCGGGACGACCCCGGCGTGCCCGGGGCGCGCATCCTGGACCACCCCGCGGCGGCCGCCTACTGCCTGCCCGGGGTGCTGCGCTCGGAGGTGGTGATCAGCGCCGGAGCCCTGGAGGTGCTGGACTCCAGCGAGCTGGCCGCGGTCATCGCCCACGAGCACGCCCACCTGCGCCAGCGCCACGACCTGGTGCTGCTGCCCTTCTCCTCGCTCAAGCGCGCCTTCCCCCGGCTGGGGATGATGCGCGCCTACTACCGCACCGTCTCGCTGCTGATCGAGATGTGCGCCGACGACCAGGCCCGCCGCGAGCGCTCCGCCCGCGAGCTGGCCACCGCGCTGATGCGGTTCGGCGAGCGCGGCGCCTCCGCGCCGGCCGGGGCGCTGGCCGCCACCGCCGAGCACACCGACGTGCTGGCCCGGGTGCGCCGCCTGCTGCAGCCCGGCCGCGCCCTGACCCGCGCCCAGAGCGCCGCCGTGCTGGGGTCGGCCGGCCTGCTCATGGCCACCACGGTCTCCCTGTGGCACCTGCCCATGTGACGCGCCCCTCCCGCGGGCGCTGGGCACGATCGGGCCCACTGCCGCGTTTACCCTGAGACGACCAGGACGCGACCAGGACGGGCGGGGACTCCCATGGTTCTGATGGGCTATCTGTACCAGGCCATCTACATCGCCATCTTCGTGACGACGCTGTACGCCCTGATCGAGGCCGCGCGCACGCCGGCCGAGGCCTATACCGCCATGGACAAGCAGACCAAGACGCTGTGGGTGGCGATCCTGGGCGTGGGAACCGGCCTGTCGCTGCTGGCGGCGCTGGGCATGGGGGGCTTTTTGACCTTCCTATCCCTGGTCGCCGCGCTCATCTTCATCCTCGACGTGCGCCCCGCCGTCCGCGGCATCGGGCGCGGCGGCGGCAGCGGGCCCTACGGTCCCTGGTAGGAGCAGCGCCGTCGCCTCCCGGACCGCGTCGGCGTAGGCCGGGTCCAGCACGTAGAACGAGTGCCCCAGGATCTCCGGGTACAGCGCCTCCCCGGCCGGGATGTCGTAGCGCCGCGGGTCCGGGATCGGCTCGGCGTCCTCCAGGGTCCGGGCGCCCTCCGGGGCGGTGTGCACCGGGCCGCCGATCGCGTCGGTCACCCGCCACAGGTTCCGCCACCGGGCCACCCGCCCCTGCGCGTCGGCCAGCGCCGCCGGCCCGAAGTAGGCCGGGAAGTAGCGGGTGTAGAGCCGGTGCAGCGGAGAGCCGTGGGTCACCAGCGCCACCGAGGGGCGCACGTGCGGCGGGAGCTGCCAGACCGTGGCCGCGGCCAGCACCGAGCCCTGGGAGTGCCCGGAGAGCACCACCCCCCGGCCGGCCTCGGCGGTCGCGGCCACCCGCGCCACCAGCTGCGGCACCGCCCGCTCGGCGTAGGAGGGCGGGGCTAGCGGGTGGGCCACCCGGGGCCAGAACGTCCCCACGTCCCACAGCACCCCCACCGCCTGGCGGACCGGGCGCCGCCGGTAGGCGCTGAAGCCGACGCCGAACAGCGCCGCCAGCATCAGCGTGCCCAGCCAGGAGCCCGCGGTGACCAGCACCCCCGCGGCGCCGTGCAGCGCCTCCTCGGCGCCCGGCCGCCCGGCCGCGCGGGCGGCCACCAGCACGGCCAGGGCCAGGCCGGGCACGAGCACCGCCGCCAGCGCCACCGGCAGCGACTCGGTCATCCGGCCCATCGCCCGCGCGCGGGCGATCATCCGGGTCCGGTAGGCGTCGCGCCGCCGCCCGTACAGGGCGGCGGCCGCCGACACCTCCTCGGCGGTGCGCCGGCGCAGCCGCAGCCACAGCCACAGCGCGACGCCCGCCACGACCACCGCCTCCAGTGCGAAGGCCAGCTGCAGCCAGGAGTAGGGGGCGGGGGTGGCCAGCGGGACGCATCCGGCCCGCTCGGCGCCGGGGTAGTGGCAGCCGCCCAGGAAGCCCGCGCTCTGGTAGACCACCGCCGAGGAGAACACCCCGCCCAGCAGCAGCCCGACCGCGGCCGCCGACGGCCCGGCCAGGCCGCGCATCGCGGTGTCCCGCTTGAGCGGGGTGCGCGCGTACAGCGCCGCGGCGGCCGCGAACAGCACCAGCACCAGCAGCCCCAGGGCCGCCAGGAGCCCGGTCAGCCCGTCGGCGTACCCGGGCAGCCGCCCCTGGGCGGTCCACCCCGGCCGCGGCCAGGCGGTGTAGAGCACGGTGGCGGCGAGCAGGCCCAGGGCGGTGTCGCGCAGCCGCGCGCACACCCGGTCGGCGCTGCGGTTCCACCGGTGGGCGGTGCCGGGCACCAGGGCCATCAGCGACGCGCCGGCGAGCACCGCGCCGAGCAGGCCGACGAGCCCGGCGCCGACCGGCGGAGCCCCCGCGGCGGCGTCGAAGCGCGCGGCCGGGACCGCCGCCACCAGCCCCACCGCGCCCACCGCCACCGCGATGTGCACCGACCGCAGCCGTCCCATGATCATGCTGTTGCGCCAGAAGTGCGGCCGGCTCAGCGGCGCCGCGGCCGACGGCGTCGGCGCCGTTCCCTGGGCGGCCGCCTCGTAGACGCTGGTGGTGCGCCGGGACAGCCGCCACAGCAGGGCCACCACCGCCAGCGGCAGCAGGGCGCCGGCCGCCAGCGACAGCCCGGGGCGGGCCAGCAGCCCGCCGGGGGCCGAGAGCGCGCCCAGCAGCGGCCGCAGCGCGGCGCAGCGCTCCCCGTAGGCCGGGCACTGCCAGCCGACCAGGTCCATGCCGACGCCGGCCGCGGCCAGCACCAGGAGCACCGTCAGGCCCAGCGCCAGCAGCCGCGAGGCCGACCCGTAGGCCAGGTCGGCGGCGCGGTGCAGGCGGGAGGGCGGGGCGCCCTCCTGCGGCGGCGCCGGGCGCATCCAGTAGGCGATGTTGACCAGGATGAAGGGGAGCAGGAGCAGCCACAGTGCACGTGAGGCCCGCCCGGAGGTGAGGTTGCCCCAGGCGAAGATCTCCCGGGGCACGCCGGGCACCGTCCGCGTGTCGGGGGCGCGGCGCCAGCGGAAGAACCCGGCCAGCCGGTCGCCGCCCACCCGCACCGCGGGCTCGACGTCCAGCAGCTCCTCGGCCTGCCCGCCGCTGACCCCGTGGATCCTCAGCTCCACGACGCTCGCGTCACGGGGGTCGCATGCGTTACAGGCGGGACGGGCGCGGTCCTCGGGCATGCTCGGATTGTCCCACGCGGCCCCCGGCCGCACGGGGCGGTGTGCGGGGACGGGAGCGGCCGGCACCGGCCGCCGCGCCCGGTTCCGGTCACTGCACCAGGGCCGGCTCCGCCGTCCAGGTGTTGCAGGAGCCGGGGGACTGCCCCTCCAGGCCGCGCTCGGTCCACGCGCGGCTGTTGGCCTGCGACCCGTGGGTGCGGTCCTCCTCGGGGCCGTCCGGCCGGTCGGCGGTGGCCTCGGCGTCCTCCAGGACCGCCGCGGTGTCCCGCTCCTCCAGCGGGTAGGAGACCGCCACCGACCCCAGGAAGGCCCCGGCCAGGCAGTTGGCCTGCAGCTCGGACCGGCGCGTCCAGGCGTTCTGCGCCCTGCGGCCGGACTCCCGTCCGCGCCGCTCGTGGTAGTACTCCAGCAGGCCGGACTCGCCCTGCACGTGGTGGGCGTACTCGTGGGCGAGCAGCGAGGCGTACACCGCCCCGTTGGTCTCGCCCTGCCACTTGCGCACCACGTCCTCGGTGCCGATGTACACGCTCTGGTTCGTGCGGCAGTAGAAGGCGCCCGCCTCGGAGGGGTAGTCGCGGCAGGGGCTGCTGCCGGGCTCGGTCCAGAACACCCGGGACGGCGGGTCGTAGGGCAGCCCCGCCTGGGCGAACTGGGTCGACCACGCCTGGTCGAGGCAGTCGGCCACCGTGTCGAGGAAGCGCTCCATGGACGCCGGGTCCTCCACGTCCGGGTCGGGCACAGGACAGGGCAGCGGGGCCAGCCGCCCCGTGTCGTAGAGCGGGTTGTCCACCAGGGCCTCCCGCCCGGCGGGAACCCGGGAGTCCGCGCCGGGCGCGGCGGCCTCGTCGGGGGCGGAGGATCCGCCCCCGGGGGCAGGGGCGGAAGACCCGCCGGCCGCCGTCCACAGCAGCACGAAGAGCGCCACCGACGCCGCGGCCAGGGCCGCGAAGAGCGCGGTGCGCCGCCGGCCCTGCCCCACGTCCACGCTCCTCCTCGCAGCCGCTAGTCGACCAGGCCCTCGTCCGCGCTCCAGGTGTCGCACGCGGCGGGGTCCTTGCGGTCCATCCCGTGCTCGGTCCACAGGGCGCCGCTCTCGGCGGAGCCGTGCGTGCGGTCCTCCACGTCGTAGTCGCCCCGGCGCCCGGCGTCATCGAGGATATGCGCCCGCTCCCGTTCACCGATCGGAAGGCTGGTCTCGACCGACCCCAGGAAGGTGCCGCCCAGGCAGTTGGCCTGCAGCTCGCTGCGGCGGGTGAGCAGGTCGCGCTCCCCGCCGGAGACCGACCCGCGCGCGGCCTGGAAGCGGGCCAGGATCCCGGACTCGCCCTGCACGTGGTGCGCGTACTCGTGGCTGAGCATGAACGTGTAGCTCTCCGGGCGGTCGCTTCGCTGGGAGGAGGCGACGATGTCCTCCACGCCCAGGTAGAGCCCCTTGTTCGCCTGGCAGTAGAAGGCCGCGGTCCCCTCGGCCGGGAAGTCGCCGCAGGGGCTCTGCCCGGAGGCGTACCAGAACACGCGGTTGGGCGGCTCGAACTCCATGTCGCCGGCGGCGAACTGCTCCTGCCACGCCTCGTCCAGGCAGTCGGTGATCTCGTGCAGGAACGCCTCCATCGACCGCTGGTCGTCCGGGTCGACCTCCGGCGCCGGGCACGCCACCTCGGCCATCTCCCCGGTCGCCCGGAGCGGGTCGCCGGCCGCGGAGACGGGCCCGGCGCCCTGCGCACCGGGGGCGGAGGCCTCCTGGGCGGCCGCCGGGCGCACCGGGTCCGCGGCGGCCGGCCGCTCCACCACCTCCGAGATGGTGAGGAACCCGGCCAGCCCCACCGCGCCCAGTCCGGTGAGCAGCACCAGGACCACCGCCGGGCCCATCGGCGGGCGCGGCGGGCGCTCGGGGAGCAGGACGCGCGGCCCCGCGCCCCTCCTGCGGCCCGCGCGTTCGAAGCGCGTCCCCCTGCCGGCCATGCGCCGTCTCACCTCCTGGACCGCCGACGTCCGACGACGACGTCGATTATGACGGGTTTCCGAGGGTCGGCCGGTACGGACCCCCGAGGGGGAGCCGCTAAGCTCGCTTGGCGATGTCCGAGACCGGCCTCCGCGGGCGGGGAGCCCGCCCGGCCGCGGCGGTGTGCGCCGCGGCCCTGGCCGTGCTGCCCTGGACGGTGCCGTCCGGGGCGGCACCGGCGGGAGCGGCGCCGGTACCCGGCCGGGACCGGCAGGAAGAGCGGGACACCACCGACACGCACACCGTCCCCCAGGGGGCCGAGGCCGACGCGACCACCGTCGACATCCGGCTGCGCATCGACGAGGCGGGCGTGGTGCACGCCGAGGAGACCCTCGACTTCGGGGCCGGATCCGGCCGGGAGTTCACCCGCAGCCTGCAGGCCCGCGCGCCCTACGACGCCGACCACGACCGGCTCTACCCGGTCTCCGGGGCCGGCGCCGAGGACCCCTCGGGGCGGGAGCTGGAGGTGCGCACCGAGGAGCGCGGCGACGCCGTGGACCTGGTCGTCGAGCGCGGCGACGCGCCGGCGGCCGTGCTCACCTACACCGTGCGCGGCACGCTGCAGAGCACCGCCGACGGCGTGGAGCTGGAGTGGACCCCGGTGGCCGGGTACAGCGAGGCGGTCACCGAGACCCAGGTGCAGGTGGACGCGCCGCTGCCGCCGGTGGCCCTGTCCTGCACCGCCGGCGACCCGCGCAGCTCCATCTACTGCACCTCCTCGGACATGGGCGGGCACGAGGCGCTCACCGCCCGCTTCCTGCAGGCCAACATGGTGCCCGGACAGCGGCTGTCGATCGTGGCCGCCTACCCGCCCGGCACCGCGCGGGTCGAGCCGGTGCTGGACCGGACCTGGTCGCTGACCTCGGCCTTCGCCATCACCCCGGTCACCGGCTCGGTCTTCGGGGTGCTGCTGATCGGGCTGCTGGGCGGGCTGGCGGCCCTGGTGCGCATCCGCGGCCGGGACGAGCGGGCCCTGCGCACCGAGTCCGGCGCCGCCGACAACGTCCCGCTGGAGCCCGGCCCCGGGCTGCCCGGCGGAATCCGCTTCCGCCCGCCCGACGGCGTGCACCCCGGGCAGATCGGCACGCTGCTGGACGAGCAGGTGGGCGTGGTCGACCTGGCCGCCACCGTGGTGGACCTGGCGGTGCGCGGCCACTACCTGATCGAGGAGCTGCCGCACGAGCACCCGGCCTCGGCCGACTGGCTGCTCAGCAAGCGGGTCCCGCCCGCCGACGAGGAGCTGCTGCCCTACGAGCGCATGCTCATCGACGCGATCTTCGACCGGCGGGTCGAGGTCCGCCTGTCCCGGCTGCGCCGGGACGGCTTCGGCGAACGCCTCGGCGCCGTCCGCGACGAGCTCTACCGCGACATGGTCCGCCTGAAGTGGTTCTCCCGCCGCCCCAACGTCACCCGGAACCGCTGGGCCAGCGCCGGGATCGGGGTGACCGTGGGCGGGGTGGCGCTCACCGCGGTGCTGGCGGCCTTCACCCACGCCGCGTTCACCGGCCTGGCGGTGGTCATCGCCGGTGCCGCCATGACGCTGGGCGCCCAGTACATGCCGGCCAAGACGGCCCGGGGCAGCAGCGTGCTCGCGCACACGATGGGCTTCCGCGCCTTCCTGATGACGGCCGAGGCCGAGCACGTGCCCAAGGAGCGCCGGGTGGAGCTGTTCTCCCGCTACCTGCCCTACGCGCTCATCTTCGACAACGTGGACCGCTGGGCGAGCGTGCTGGCGGCCGCGGGGGCCGGCGAGCAGAGCGCCAACAAGCGCCTGCCGTGGTACGAAGGCCCCGAGGAGTGGCAGGTGGAGGACTTCGCGGAGGCCATCACGTCCTTCGTGCTCACCCTGTCCGGTGTCATCTCCAGCACCCACCACTTCCGGATGCTGGGTTAGGGAGCGAGCGGGAGGAGCGCGGATGCGCGCGGTGCTGCAGCGCGTCGACGGGGCGTCGGTCGAGGTCGAGGGGCGCACGGTCGGGGCGGTCCCGGGGGAGGGGCTGCTGGCCCTGGTGGGGGCGACCCACACCGACACCGGCGGTCAGGCGCGCGCGATGGCGCGCAAGATCTGGAACCTGCGCATCCTGGAGGGCGAGCGCTCGTGCTCCGACGCGGGCGCCCCGGTCCTGGTCGTCAGCCAGTTCACGCTCTACGGGGACGCCCGCAAGGGGCGGCGGCCCACCTGGCAGGCGGCCGCGCCCGGCCCGGTCGCGGAGCCGCTCGTCGACGCCGTCGTCGAGGAGCTCCGCGACCTGGGCGCGCACGTGGAGACCGGCGCGTTCGGCGCCCGGATGCGGGTGGGGCTGACCAACGACGGCCCGTTCACCGTGCTCGTCGAGGTCTGACGGGCAGGCGCGTCCCGCCCGGATGCCCGGGTCAGTCCGCGTCCGGCTCGAACTTGTAGCCCAGACCGCGCACGGTGACGATGTGCCGGGGGGCGCCCGGGTCGGTCTCGATCTTCGCGCGCAGCCGTTTGACGTGCACGTCCAGGGTCTTGGTGTCGCCCACGTAGTCGGCGCCCCAGACCCGGTCGATCAGCTGCATCCGGGTCAGCACCCGGCCGGCGTTGCGCAGCAGCACCTCCAGCAGCTCGAACTCCTTGAGCGGCAGCTGCACGTTGTCGCCGCGCACCGTCACCACGTGCCGCTCCACGTCCATCCGCACCGGGCCGGCCTCCAGGGCGGCGAGCTCGACCGGCTCCTCCTCGCCCTGGCGGCGCAGCACCGCGCGGATCCGGGCCACCAGCTCCCGGGAGGAGAAGGGCTTGGTGACGTAGTCGTCGGCGCCCAGTTCCAGGCCCACGACCTTGTCGATCTCGCCGTCCTTGGCGGTCAGCATGATCACCGGCACGTTGGACTTCTGGCGCAGCGTCCGGCACACCTCGGTTCCGGGGAGCCCGGGCAGCATGAGGTCGAGCAGGACGAGGTCGGCCCCGCTGCGCTCGAACTGCTCCAGCGCCACGGTCCCGGTCTCCGCCACGGCGACCTCGAACCCCTCCTTGCGCAGCATGTACGACAGGGCATCGCTGTAGGATTCCTCGTCCTCAACGACGAGTACACGCGTCACTTTCGCTGCCTCCCAATCGCATTGGGTCGATGCGGCCCGGGGTCATCCGGCGTGTGCCGGGGCCCGCTCCGCGTCCTCGGTCCGGGGCAGGCGCAGTGTGAACGTCGACCCCGAACCCTCCTTGCTCCACACGGTGACTTCACCGCGGTGGTGGGTCATGATGTGCTTGACGATGGCCAGGCCCAGGCCGGTCCCCCCGGTGGCCCTGCTGCGGGCGGCGTCCACCCGGTAAAAGCGCTCGAAGATGCGCTCGAGGTCCTGCGGGGGGATGCCGATGCCCTGGTCGGCGACGCTGATCTCCACGGCGCTCTCGGTCTCCTCGGCCGTGACCGAGATGCGGGTCTGCTTGGGGCTGTAGGCCACGGCGTTGGAGACCAGGTTGCGCAGCGCCGTGGCGAGCAGCCCCTCGTCGCCCAGCACCTCCAGCCCGCCGGCACCGCCCGCGACCAGCTCGATCCGCTTGGCGTCGGCGGCGGTGCGCACCGTGTCCAGGGCCTCCTCGATCACGGCGTCGACCTCCACCTCGGCGGGGTCGGCCATCGGCTCGGCGCCCTGGATCCGGGACAGGGTGATCAGGTCCTGGATGACGTGGGTGAGGCGGCCGGCCTCCTGCTGCATGCGCCCGGTGAAGCGGCGCACCGCCTCCGGGTCGTCGCTGGCGTCGGAGATGGTCTCGGCCAGCAGGGAGAGCGCGCCCACCGGGGTCTTGAGCTCGTGGCTGATGTTGGCGACGAAGTCGCGGCGGACCGCCTCCACGCGCAGCCGCTCGGTCTGGTCCTCGGCCAGCACCAGCACCAGGCCGGTGCCGCCCAGCGGGGCGACGCGCACCGCGAAGGAGGTGGAGTCGGGGCCGAACTTGCGGACCGCGACCTCGATCTCGGTCTCCCGGATCACCCCGTCCCGGCGCACCTGGCGGGCCAGGACCAGCAGGTCGCCGATGACCAGCTCCTCGCCGCGGACGATGCCGTAGGCGCGCGCGGCGGAGCTGGCGCGCAGCACCCGGTCGGCCGGGTCCAGCACCACCGCCGAGGAGGGCAGCGCGGCCAGCACCTCGGCGATCCCGGGCGGGAGGTCGGAGGGTTGCGGAGGGTCGGGGGACGGGGGCGTGCGGCCCCGGCCGAGCGGGAGAGCCAGGCCGGTGCCGAGCCCGACCGCGAGCCCGAGCAGGGCCGCGATCGCGGTCACGAGTTCGCCTTGCACACTTCGATCGTAAGCGGACAGACCGCCTCTTTACCCGTGTGACCATGTGTTACAACCGAGGTTTCGCGAATATTCACCGATGCTTACGGTGACCTTCAACTAGTGGCTGGGACGATTGAGACCATGCGCGACACCTACCACGAGGAGCTGGACGCCCTCGGCGGCCGCCTCATCGAGATGACGCGGCTCGCCCGCCACGCCATCGCACGGGCGACCACGGCCCTGCTCGACGCCGACCTGACCGCGGCCCAGGAGGTGATCTCCGAGGACGAGGAGCTGAACCGCCTCGACGAGGAGATCGAGGCGAGCGTCTTCGACCTGATGGCGCGACAGCAGCCCGTGGCCACCGACCTGCGGACCATCATCACCGCCCTGCACATGTCCGGCGATCTGGAGCGGATGGGCGACCACGCGGTGCACATCGCCAAGATCGCCCGGCGCCGCCACCCCGATTCGGCCATCCCCACCGAGCTGCGCTCCACCGTGCTGGAGATGGGGCACCAGGCCGAGCTCCTGGTCATCAAGGCCGGCGAGGTCGTGGAGAACCGCGACGTGGAATCGGCCCTGGAGCTGGACGGCGACGACGACAGGATGGACAAGCTGCGCCGCAAGCTGCTGCGCCGGATCCTGTCCCCGGAGTGGAAGCACGGGGTGGAGTCGACCATGGACGTCACCCTCGCCGGCCGGTTCTACGAGCGGTTCGGCGACCACGCGGTGCACGTCGCCGACAACCTGGTCTACATGGTGACCGGGGAGAAGCCCAAGGACTTCGAGCCGGAGGCCTGACGCCCCCGGACGGGGCTCCGGGAGGGGGAGCGGACGCGGGGCCGGGAGCGGCCCCGCGGAAAAGTGGCGTATATCACGTCGGAATCCGGCTTCGATCGGAGGGTGTCGCGCGTTGAACGTGTACGCAGGGCGTTCCCTCCCTTCTGGGGCGGGCGGGCGGTGCAGGGCGCGGGCGGACCGCAAGGGGGTCGACGAGGCGGTCCACAACCCGTCGCAGGGTGTGACCGAACAGGCCCGCCACCCCGTCCCCGACCGGCCGGAACCCGTGCGGGCAGGGGCGCACGGGGTCGCCGCGAGCACCGCCCGATGGCTTTGTCAAGACCTAAAATCCGTCGCTGACCTGCGTTGACGTAAACGGAATAGGTACGTTAAGTCACGGATTCGTGGTACCCTTGTGGTAGCGGAAGGGGTACTTGTCACATGGCTTTCAAGGTCGGCGACACCGTTGTCTACCCCCATCATGGGGCTGCTCGTATTGAGGCGATCGAGACGCGAACCATTAAGGGCGAGGAAAGGACTTACCTCGTTCTCCGGGTCGACAAGGGTGATCTAACGGTACGCGTGCCCGCCGAGAACGCCGAAGAGGTCGGCGTTCGCGACGTGGTGGGCCAGGACGGTCTGGACCGGGTCTTCGAGGTGCTGCGCGCCCCGCACACCGAGGAGCCCACCAACTGGTCCCGCCGGTACAAGGCGAACGTGGAGAAGCTCGCCTCCGGCGACGTGAACAAGGTCGCGGAGGTCGTCCGGGACCTGTGGCGGCGCGACAAGGAGCGCGGACTCTCCGCGGGCGAGAAGCGGATGCTCGCCAAGGCGCGGCAGATTCTGGTGAGTGAGCTCGCCCTCGCGGAAAAGACCAACGAGGATAAGGCCGAGGCCCTTCTCGACGAAGTCCTCACGAGCTGATTCCGGTCACAGAGAACGACAAACGTCCATGATGAGAATGCCGAGGGTGGGCGTCGGAACCGACGTCCACCCTTTCATGTCCGGAAGAATTCTGTTCCTGGCCGGCCTGGAATGGCCGGGCGAGACGGGGGTCAGCGGCCACTCCGACGGCGACGTCGCCGCGCACGCCGCCTGCGACGCGCTGTTCTCCGCCTGCGGCCTGGGGGACCTGGGGTCGCAGTTCGGCACCGGCGACGAGCGCTGGAAAGGCGCCTCGGGCCCCGCGCTGCTCACCGAGGCGGCGGCGCGGGTGCGGGCCGCCGGGTTCGAGATCGGGAACGTGGCGGTGCAGGTGGTCGGGAACCGGCCGAAGTTCGCGCCGCGCCGCGATGAGGCGCAGAAGGTGCTCTCCGAGGCCGTGGGCGCACCGGTGACCGTCTCGGCCACCACCACCGACGGCCTGGGGCTGACCGGGCGCGGTGAGGGCATCGCGGCGGTGGCCACCGCCCTGTGCCTGCCGCCGGAGGGCTGAGGGCCCTCGCCGCAGGCCGGGACGGCCGGCGGCGGCGCCGCGACGCGTACACGAGGGGCGCCCGGGGGAGACCCCGGGCGCCCCTCGTCGTCGTCGCGCATCCGGTGCACGGCCCCCGGCACAGGGGGCACAGGGGGCACAGGGCCCTGGAGAAGCCCCGAACGGGGCCGTGGGCCGTCCCCGGCTAGGGGAGATCTCCCTGCGTGTCCGAGAGGGCACGATTCGGGCGGCGACGACGTCCGATTTTCGGTCCGTCTGGCGGGGTCAGTCGTCCTCGGGGGCGTCCGGCGGGGTCGGCCCGCTGCGGACCCGACCGGCCGGGGGTTCCGCGGCGGCCCCGGGGAACTCCTTCATCGGTGCGCGGCGCGGTTTGAGCACCATCGGGCGCTTGGGCATCGGCTCGGCGCCCGGCGGCGTCCCGAACACACGGCCGTCGGCGTCCGGCGGCGGGACGTCCGTGGGCCCTGCGGCGGCCTCGTCACTGGCGGGGTCGTCGGGGAGCGGGGTGTCGACGAAGCCCTCGTCCGCACCGCGTGCACTGCCCGCACCGTCCAGGCCGCCCGCACCGTCCAGGCCGCCCTCCGGGCCGTCCGCACCGGCGACACCGTCTGCTCCGGTCACGTCTTCCAGGTCGGGCTCCGCGTCCGGGACGGCTCGGTCCCGGACGCCCCCGTCCTCGTCGTCGGGGAGCGGTTCGGGAACGGGGGCGCCGCCCTCGGGGACCGGGGGCTCTTCGGCGGCGCGCTTGATCGGGTTGCCGGCGTCGGGGTCGCGCCTGGGCAGTTCGGGGCGCAGGGAGGTGGTCGGCGAGGCGGCGGGGGCCGAGGCGCCGGGACCGGACGCGTCGTCGGGCTCCTCCGTGTCCTGCTCCTCCCCGGGCTGCTCCGCCTCGGCGAGGCCGCCGGCCCCGGCGCGGTCCTCCCCGTCGTCCCCGTCCTCCCCGTCGTCATCGGTCCGGCCGCGCGGCTCGGATCCGCGGAGCACGCGGACCGCCGCCACCGGGTCGGTGTCCTCGTCGTTGCCGGACAGGGCTGCGGACTCGGCGGAGGGGGCCCCGGTGCCGGTGCGCGCGCCCGCGCGCGGCCAGAGCAGAGTGGGCGCCTCGGGCCCGGCGGGCCCGTCGCCGCCCGGCTTCTCGTTCGGCTCCTCGACCGGCTCGTCCGCGTCCGCCGAAGCCCCCTGGCCGGGGGCGGTCGCCTTCTCCGTCCGCTCCCCGCCGTCTTCGCCGTCCCTCTCGTCCTCCCCGTCCTCGCCGGGGCCCTGACCTGAGCCCTCCGGTGCCGCGCCCTCGGAGGCCGGGCGCGCGGCGCGGCGGGCACGGCGGTCGGGCATCTCCCCGTTCAGGTGCCGCCACACCCGGATGAACAGGACGAACGCCACCAGCAGCGCCACCCAGGGCGCCACGGCGGCCACGACCACCGCGACCGCGCCGACCAGCCGCTGCTCGCTCGCCGAGAGCGCCGCGGCTCCGGCCGCCGCCACGATGAGGAGCAGGATCAGCCCGTCGACCTGGAGGCGCTGCGGGCGCGCGGCCGCGCGCAGCAGGAAGCTGGCCCAGAACGCCAGCAGGAGCAGCAGGGTGAAGACGCCGGGGTACAGGTGCGCCCGGTCCGGGGGCACGTTGCCCTGCAGGGCCAGCTGGTAGATGCCGTTGTAGGAGAGGACGACGGCGCAGGCGGCGATCAGCAGCACGCCCAGGGCGGTGAGCCCGATGGCGGCGGTGCGCGGACCGCGCGGAGCGCGCCGGCCGGGCGGCCCGCCCGCGGGAGGGGGGCCGGCCGCGGGGCGCCGCCGTGCCGGAGAAGGAGCGGAAGAGGAGGATTTCACGGCCATCGTGGGCAGAGACTAGCCCAGCGGCGGCGGGGAACACGAGGATCCGCCCGAAAGTGGCCGAAAGGCCCGGCACGTCGGGAAATCGGCGCCGTCCGCGGGGGGGGCGCCGCGCGGTCCGGCCGGGGCGGGCCGACTGCGCCGAGGGGCCGCGGCGGAGGGCGGGGAGCGGCTACCCTTGGGACCGTGAGTCTGCGCTTCCATGACACCCGAGCCCGCCAGGTCCGCGATTTCACCCCCCTGCACGAGGGGTGTGCCTCGCTGTACCTGTGCGGGGCGACGGTTCAGGCGGCTCCGCACATCGGGCACATCCGCTCCGGGGTCACCTTCGACATCCTGCGGCGCTGGATGACCTACCGCGGGTACAGCGTCACGCTGTGCCGCAACGTCACCGACATCGACGACAAGATCCTGCGCGTCGCCGAGGAGCAGGGCGTGCCCTGGTGGGCGGTGAGCGAGCGCAACCAGCGGGCCTTCACCGCCGCCTACGACGCACTGGGCTGCCTGCCGCCCACGGTGGAGCCGCGGGCGACCGGCCACGTGCCGGAGATGGTCGCGCTGATGCGCCGGCTGATCGACCGCGGCCACGCCTACCCGGCCGAGGACGGCTCCGGCGACGTCTACTTCGACGTGCGCTCCCACCCCGAGTACGGGGCGCTGTCGGGCCAGCGCGTGGAGCACATGCTCGGCGCCGGCGACACCGACTCGGACTCGGCCAAGCGCGACCCGCGCGACTTCGCCCTGTGGAAGGGCGCCAAGCCGGGCGAGCCCAGCTGGGAGACGCCGTGGGGCGAGGGCCGCCCCGGGTGGCACCTGGAGTGCTCGGCGATGGCCACCAAGTACCTCGGCTCCGCCTTCGACATCCACGGCGGCGGGGTGGACCTGGTCTTCCCGCACCACGAGAACGAGCTGGCCCAGTCCCGGGCGGCGGGCGACGGCTTCGCCCGCTACTGGATGCACAACGGACTGCTCACCGTGGGCGGCGAGAAGATGAGCAAGTCGCAGGGCAACTCGCTGCTGATCAAGGACATGGTGCAGCGCGTGCGCCCGGTGGAGCTGCGCTACTACCTGGGCCAGGCGCACTACCGCTCGCTTCTGGACTACTCCGAGGAGGCGCTGGGCGAGGCGGCCGCCGCCTACCAGCGCATCGAGGGGTTCCTCACCCGCACCGCCGAGCTGGCCGGGCCGGTGCGGCCGGCCGCGCGCGTCCCGGACGCCTTCGCCTCCGCGCTCGACGACGACCTGGGCACCGCCCAGGCGCTCGCCGTCGTCCACGGGCACGTGCGCGAGGGCAACACCGCGCTGGGCGAGGGGCGCAAGGAGCGCGCCGCCGAGCTGGCCGCGGAGCTGCGCGCCATGCTCGGGGTGCTGGGCCTGGACCCGGAGTCGCAGCAGTGGTCCGCCGGCGAGGGGCAGGGGCTGCGCGAGGTGGTCGACGCCCTGGTCTCGGTGGCCCTGGAACAGCGGCAGGCGGCGCGGGCCCGCAAGGACTACGCGGCGGCCGACGCCATCCGGGACCGGCTCGCCGAGGCCGGCGTGGCGGTGGAGGACACCCCGCAGGGGCCGCGCTGGGAGCTGCGCCGGGGCTGAGCGCCCCGGCATGCTCGGGCGCCCCCGCCCGCGCGGCGGGGGCACCCGCGTGGAGCGCCTATCATCACAGGTCGGCAGGGGCTTCGCGGCGCCCGGTGCGCGCCGGCCCGAGCGGCCGGGGACCGGCCCGAGCCTCGGCGCGTCCGCGCACGAGCACACCCGACACCGAGCAGAGAAGACGGTCCACCATGCCGGCGAAGAAGAACAAGAAGGGCCCCACCAAGGGCAGCGGGGGCAAGAACCGGCGCTCGCTCGAAGGCAAGAAGACCACCCTGCCCAAGGAGGAGCGGCACTGGTACTCGGGCAAGCAGAAGTCCCGGGCCGCCAAGTCCTCCTCCGCCGGGCGGGCCGGGGCGCCGGGGCCGCAGGGGCGCCCGGACGGCGGCGACGCTCCGCGCCAGGCCCCGGGCGGCGAGCTGCTCATCGGCCGCAACCCGGTGGTCGAGGCGCTGCGCGCGGGGATGCCGGCGGTGCGCCTGTTCGTGGCCAACAGCCTCGACCCGGACGCCCGGGTGAACGAGGCGACCCGGCTGGCCGGGGACGCGGGGCTGGAGATCCACGAGGTCACCCGGGCCGAGCTGGACCGGCGCTGCGACAGCAACGGCCTGCCCGGCGCGGCCCACCAGGGCCTGGCCATGCAGGTGCGCCCCTACCGCTACGCCGACCCTGAGGACCTGGTGGAGCGGGCCCGGGCGGCGGGGCAGGCGCCGCTGATCGTCGCCCTGGACGGGGTGACCGACCCGCACAACCTGGGCGCGATCGCGCGCTCGGCGGCGGCCTTCGGGGCGCACGGCCTGCTCGTGCCCGAGCGCCGGGCGGCGGGCGTGACCATGGCGGCCTGGAAGACCTCGGCGGGGACGCTGGCGAAGCTTCCGGTGGCCCAGGCGGTCAACCTGACCCGGGCGCTGGAGGGCTACAAGCGCGACGGCCTGTTCGCGGTCGGCCTGGACGCCGAGGGGGACGTCCGCCTGGACGCGATCACGCTGGCGGAGGACCCTCTGGTGGTCGTGGTCGGCTCCGAGGGCAAGGGGCTGTCCCGCCTGGTGCGGGAGGCTTGCGACACGGTGGCGGGCATCCCGATCACCGGGGCGGAGTCGCTCAACGCGTCCGTCGCCGCGGGGGTCGCCCTCTACGAGGTCGCCCGGCGCCGGTCGCCCGTGCAGTAGGCGCGAACCGGTACCATTCGACTGGGTGTCGGCGGCCCCGCCGACGACGCCGGCCGGCGTAGCTCAATCGGCAGAGCAATCGCCTTGTAAGCGATAGGTTAGGGGTTCGATTCCCCTCGCCGGCTCCGAACACGGCGGACCTGGGACGACGCTCCGGCGACGGAGGGCGGTCTCCCGGGTTCGCCTTACGTGGGCAGGACACCGAAAGCCCGGGTGAGCGGCGACGACGAGGACGCGGGGCGGTTCCCCTGCGCCGTGGGTCGCCCGCCGGGATCCTCGCGCTCCAGGAGAAGACGCTGCCCACGGCCCGACCGCTACCCCGCTCTCGGGCCCCGGCCGGGTGGCGGGCCGCCGGAGTGCCAGGGGGAGGCGGCGGCGACGATGGCAGGGCGGTTCCCCGGTGCCTCCGGTCGGCCGCGGGGCCTCTCGCGGTCCGGGAACAGCGGCAACGACGGGACGGCCGGTGCCCCGCTCACGCCTGCCTGCCGGGCGCCAGGGACCTCCGGCGCAGGGAGATGAGCAGCGACGACAGGGGGAAGCGGTTTCCCGGTGCCGCCGGCCGGCCGCCGGGTGGTCGGTGGTCCGGGGGAGGTGGCGGGGTCGTGTCCGCCGGCGTGGTGGAACTCTGCGGGCCCCAGTCCGCCCCCGGGGGAGCACTGCCCGCCGCCCGCACCGACACCCTTGTTGATCTCGGGGAAGTCGGGGTAATACCCGCCGGTATTACCCCGACTTGCCCGAGATCAACGGCAAGAATGAGGGGGCGCGCACCCGGGGCGGGGTCTCCGATCGCGCCGCAGCGGCCGCACCGCTCACAAGGACGCGGCCGAAAGCTCCACCACTCCACCGGACACGACCTGGGGGAACCGCCCCGCTTCCTCGTCGCCGCCCGTTCCCCTGGCACCGAAGGGCCCCGCCGCCCGGCCGACAGGCGTGAGCGGGGCACCAGCCGTGCCGTCGCCGCCATCGCCCCGGACCACCGGCCACCCGGCGGCCGACCGGCAACACCGGGGAACCACCGCCCCGCTTCGTCGCCGCCTTCCTCCTGGCACTCCGGCGACCCGCCGCCCGGCAAGCAGGCGTGAGCGGGGCACCGGCCGACCGTCGTTGCTGCTCATCGCCGGTACCCCCGGGGCGCCGGCACCCGGCCGCGGCGAGTGAGCGGGGTACCGGCTGCGCCGTCGTTGCCGCTGATCACCCGGACCGCGAGAGGCCCGGCGGCCGACCGGCGACCCTGGGGAACCGCCCCGCTTCCTCGTCGCCGCCCTCCCCCTGGCACTCCGTCGACCCGCGGCCCGGCCGGGGCCCATGAGCGGGGCGCCCGCTGTTCCGTCGCCGCTCTCGACCAGGGCCCCGCGGCCCCGGGGCTTTCCGCGCGATTCCCGGGTCGGGGTGGTGGTGCAGAGGATTCTCCGACAATTCCATGAACTGTTTTCCGATGCATTCTTCCCGCCGCGGAATGTGGCCCCCAGTGTTCGCGGGGCGGCCGCGGGGCGGTCGAGTCCGGGGTGTCTTCCCTGGTAGGGGCCGTGTGTGATCCGGAGACGGTAGGATCGCCGCATGGCCGACCTGGAAACGATCACGAGTAAATCCGACCCCGCCGTGCAGCGGATCGCCGATGTCACCAAAGGCTCGCGGTCGAATATCAAGACCACGCTCATCGAAGACGTGGAACCCCTCATGCAGAGCATCGCCGCCGGGGTCGAGTTCATCGAGATCTACAGCAGCGACGCCGCCCCCTTCCCGCCCGAGCTCCTGGAACTGTGCGAGCGCGAGGGCGTTCCGGCCCGGCTCATGGAGAGCGGGATCGTCAACCAGCTGTTCAAGGGCGAGCGCAAGGCCAAGACCTTCGGCATCGCGCGGGTCCCGCGCCCGGCGAAGTTCGCCGACATCGCCCGGCGCTCCGGCGACGTGGTGATCCTCGACGGGGTCAAGATCGTCGGCAACATCGGCGCGATCGTGCGCACCTCGCTGGCGCTGGGCGCGGCCGGGATCGTCCTGGTCGACAGCGACCTGTCCACCATCGCCGACCGGCGGCTGCTGCGCTCCAGCCGGGGCTACGTCTTCTCCCTCCCGGTGGTGCTGGCCGACCGGGAGCAGGCGGTGGACTTCGTGCGCGGCGCCGAGGACATGTCGCTGGCGGTCATGGACGCCCACGGCGACCTCCCGGTGCGCGGCCTGGGCGACCTGCGCGGCCGGCTGGCGCTGCTCTTCGGCAGTGAGAAGGGCGGGCCGTCCGACCCCTTCCGGGACGTCGCGGCCGCCACGGTCACCATTCCGATGTTCAGTTCCACCGAATCGCTCAACGTCTCGGTGTCGGTCGGCATCACCCTGCACGAGCGCACGCAGCGCAATTTCGCGGTCGGCCGCTGAGGCCCGGCGCCCGGTCCGCCCCGCGCCGCACGGCGCAGCGGCGCGCGGCGGCCCCGGGATGATTGACTGGAATCGTGGAATTCGCCGCGTCTGACTCAGAGCACCGCGAACCGCGGCCCGGGGCCGCGGAGGACGGTCGCGCGACGGAACCGGAGGGCGCGGGCGGGGCGCCGGACGCCCCCGGGGAGCGGTCGCAGGAGGCCTTCGCCCCGCCCGAGGGCACGGCGTGGACCCGGGTCCTGCCGGCGCTCGACGCCTACCGCCGGGTGGTCGCCGCCGCGGTGGCGGTGCCCTGCGGGGTCGTCGGCGCCGTGGCCGCCGGGCTGTGGCTGGGCCCCGGCGCCGCCGCCGTCCCCGCCGCCGCGGCCCTGCTGGCGCTGGCCGCCGCCTGGTTCACCGCCGGGGCGGCCCGCCGGTCCTGGGGCTACGCCGAGGGCCCCACCGACCTGTACCTGACCCACGGCACGGCGGTCCGCCAGCTCGTCGTGGTCCCCTACGGGCGCATGCAGGTGGTGGACGTGACCGCCGACCTGCTGGAGCAGGCGCTGGGCATCGCCACGGTGCGCGTCCGCACGGCGGCCACCACCGCCGACACCCGCATCCCCGGCCTGGGCCTGGACGACGCGGTGCTGCTGCGCGACCGGCTGGCCGCGCGCAGCGAGACCTTCTCGACGGGACTGTGACGCGTGAGCGACCCCGAAGCCGAAGAGCACGCCCGGCCCCCGCGCGGACCGGGGGCGACGCAGGGCCCGGCGGGACCGGAGCCGCGGCCCCTGCGGGAGGTCACCGGTCCCACCGAGACCAACGCGGTCGAGCAGGTGGCGCCCCCGCGGGTCGACCCCGGACGGCTGCGCGGCGGGGGAGCGGGCCCGCAGGGCCGCCCCGCGCCGCTGTGGGCGCCGCACGCCTCGGCCCCGCACGCCGCCCCGCCCCCGCCGGGGCCGCCCCACCCCGAGCGGCACCCGCCGCAGGCCGCGGCCGCCGGGCCGCCCGGCCCGCCTCCGCCTCCGCCGCCCGGCCACGGGCCGTCCCCGTTCGGGGGCGGCGGCAACGTCCGCTTCCTGCCGCCCGGCGCCCCCGGTGGACCGGGCGGCCCCCCGGGACCGCCCCCGCACCCGCCCGGGCCGCCGCCGCGCCCCGGTGAGGACGTGGTGCACGGGCCGCAGCGCCCGCACTGGGGCTCGGCGGCCTTCCGCACCGCCGTGTCCACCGTGGTCTTCCTGGCGGTGCTGGGGCCGGTGCTGCTGCCCTTCGGGGTGGCCTGGTCCGCGCTGGCGGTGCTGGCGGTCGCCTGCGGTTCGGCCGCCCACGCGATGCTGTCCTGGTGGAACAGCGGCTTCGAGCTGCGGGGCGACCACCTGGTGGTGCACGAGGGCCTGGTGCGCCGGCTCTCCCGCGAGGTGCCGCTGAGCCGGCTGCAGGCGGTGGACGTGGTCCGGCCGGTGCTGGCCCAGGTGTTCGGTCTGGCCGAGCTGCGGATCGAGCTCGCCGGGGGCGACACCGGGGAGGTGCGGCTGCGCTACCTCGCCCGCCCCCGCGCCGAACGGCTGCGCGCGGCCCTGCTCGCGCACGCCGCCGGCCTGGCCCGGAACGCGCCCGAGGCGCCCGAGCGCCCGCTGTACCGGCTGCCGTTCGGGCTGCTGCTGGGGGCGCTGGCCTTCCGGCTCCCCGTGCTCGCCGCGTTCCTGGCGTTCATGCTGCTCATGGTCGCCGGGTTCGCGTTCGCGGAGCCGGGGGTGCTGGGCGGCGCGGTCCCGCTGCTGCTCGGGCTGGTGCGGGGCTTCCTCGGGCCGCTCATCCGCTACACCGACTTCTACGCCTCCCTCTCCCCGGACGGGCTGCGGCTGCGCTACGGGGCGTTCCAGGCGCGGATGCAGACGGTGCCGCCGGGGCGGGTGCAGGCGGTGCGCGTGGTCGAGCCGGTGCTGTGGCGGTCGCTGGGCGTGGTGCGGGTCGAGGCCAACGTGGCCGGGTACGTGGGCGAGCGCCAGATGGACTCCTCGACGCTGCTCCCGGTGGCGCCGCGGGGCCTGGCCTACGCCCTGCTCGACGAGGCGTTCCCGGGCACGCGCGCGGCCGAGGTGCCGCTGCGCCCGGCCCGGGGGCGCCGCCCCGCAGGCCCGGCGATGGGCTTCGACGACCGGCTGTTCGCCACCCGGCGCGGGGTGCTGTGCACGGTCACCGAGTACGTGCCGCACGCCCGGCTGCAGAGCGTGCGGATGGAGGCCGGCCCTCTGGGCCGGCGCCTGGGCCGGGCCACGGTGGCGGTGGACACCCCGCCGGGGCCGGTGCGCGCGTGGGCGGCCGGCCGCGACGCCGCCGAGGCGCGCCGCGCGGTGGACGCGCTGTCCCGGCTCGGCCAGGAGGCCCGGACCCGCGCCGGCGGTCCCGAGCGCTGGGCCACCCGCAGCGACCCGTCCTGAGGTCCGCCTGAGGCCCGTTCCCGGCCGGGGCCGCCGACGGAAACCGGCGGAATCGCCGGACCGGAACCGGGTCGGAACTCTTCGAGCCGAAACGCCCCGGAAGGAGGGCGTGAAACCACCCCGAACCGGTGTGCCCTGGATCACATCGCCGGCCGCCACTGCCGGGGAAAGTCCGGAAAAGTCGCCTCACAGTGCGTCCAGAGACAGGTGCGCACGGTGATGAATGCAGGTGGACGCCTATGAAACGCGGCGTTCTCGTGGGTAGATGGTGCTCGAGCCTGCGCAGGACTCGAGCGAAGTACCCACACTCTCGCCGGCCGGAGATCCCCCCGTCCGGCACGCAAAGGAGACAGCCAGTGCTGAAGAAGACCCTCGCCGCCGGTGCCGTCGCCGCCGCCTCCGCCGCCGTCCTGGCCGCCGGCGCGCCCGCCTTCGCCGACGTGAACAGCGGCTCGTCCGGCAACGGCTCGGTCGTCAGCGGCAACGTCGCCCACATCGACGCCAACGTGGGCGCCAACGGCTGCGGCAACGCCACGGCCATCCTGGGACAGGCCAACGGCAACTGCTGGAACTCCGGGGTGATGGTCATCAACGGGTGACCCCGGGCCCGCCGTGCGCGGGTCGACGACCCCCCTCCCCGCGGTGGCGCCCCGCGGGGCGGAACCGGCGCCGGTCCGCTTCGGACCGGCGCCGGCGCCGTGTGCTGGGGCGCGCCGACCGGGCGCCCCGGGAGGAGAAGTAAGCTTGGCCGACAGCGTCCGGTACCCGCCAGGGACCGGAACCGAGCAGGCCAGGTGTTGTGAGGACCGACCATGAGCGCAAGCGAGGACACGCGGGACCGCCCGGCCCGGCTCGCCGTCGGTGTCATCGGCCCCGGGCGGGTCGGGTCGGCGGTGGGCGCCGCGCTGGAGCGCGCGGGGCACCGGGTGGTGGCCGCCACCGCCGTCTCCGAGGCGTCCCGGTGGCGGGTGGCCGAGCGGCTGTCCGATGCCCGGGTGATGGAGCCGGCCGAGGTGGTCGCCGCCAGCGGGCTGGTGCTGCTGACCGTCCCCGACGACGCGCTGGAGCCGCTCGTGCGGGGGCTGGCCGAGACCGGCGCCCCCCTGGAGGGGCGCCTGCTGGCGCATACCAGCGGCAGCCGCGGCCACGGCGTGCTGGCCCCGGCCACCGACGCCGGTGCGCTGCCGATGGCGCTGCACCCGGTGATGACCTTCACCGGCCGCCCCGAGGACCTGGACCGCCTGGCCAGCTGCAGCTTCGGGGTGAGCGCCCCGGAGGCGCTGCGCCCCATCGCCGAGGCGCTGGTGGTGGAGATGGGCGCCGAGCCGGTCTGGATCGCCGAGGAGCGCCGCGGCCTCTACCACGCCGCCCTCACCGGGGGCGCCAACCACCTGGTCACCCTGGTCGCCGAGAGCCGGGAGCAGCTGCGCGCCGCCGGCGTCGCCGACCCCGGCCGGATGCTCGGCCCGCTCCTGGGGGCCGCGCTGGACAACGCCCTGCGCCTGGGCATCGACGGGCTCAGCGGCCCGGTGCTGCGCGGCGACGCCGGCACCGTCCAGGGGCACCTGGCCCGGTTGCGCGCCCACGCCCCCGAGAGCGTGCCGGCCTACGTCGCCCTGGCGCGGCTGACCGCCGACCGCGCCCTGGAGGCGGGCCTGCTCAAGCCGCACGACGCCGAACGCCTGCTGGACGTCCTCCAGGCGTGAGGACCGCCCCCCGCGACCGCACCCCGCACACGACCGTGAGGACTCCCCCATGACCGCACCCGACCGCGCCCCGGTCGTCGCCCGCACCCCCGAGGAGCTGGCCCGCATCCGCGCCGGGCTGGGCCGCACCGCCCTGGTGCCCACCATGGGCGCCCTGCACTCCGGGCACCGCGGGCTGATCGCCGCGGCCCGCGGGCGCGCCGAGGCGGTCGTGGTCAGCATCTTCGTCAACCCGCTGCAGTTCGGCCCCGGCGAGGACTTCGAGCGCTACCCGCGCGCCTTCGAGGACGACCTGCGCACCTGCGCCGAGGAGGGCGTCGACGTGGTCTACGCCCCCGCGGTCGAGGCGATGTACCCCGGCGAGCAGCTGGTCACCGTCGACCCGGGCCCGATGGGGCACGTGCTGGAGGGCGCCTCGCGCCCGGGGCACTTCGCCGGCGTGCTCACCGTGGTCGCCAAGCTCTTCCACATGGTCCGCCCGGACGTGGCGGTCTTCGGCCAGAAGGACGCCCAGCAGCTGGCCGTCATCCGGCGCATGGTGCGCGACCTGGCGTTCGGCGTGACCGTGGTGGGCGTGCCCACCGTCCGCGACTCCGACGGCCTGGCCACCTCCAGCCGCAACGTCTACCTCTCGCCGGCCGAGCGGACCGGCGCGCTGGCGCTCTCCCGCGCGCTGCTGGCCGGGGCCGACGCCTCGGTCACCGGCCCGGTCGGCATCCTGGACGCCGCCCGCGAGGTGCTCCGCGAGGCGGCCTCCGGCGAGGCGCCGGTGGAGCTGGACTACCTGGCGCTGGTCGACGCGCACACCTTCGCCGAGGTCGGGCCCGACCACCGGGGCGAGGCCGTGCTGCTGGTGGCCGCCCGGGTCGGGAGCACCCGGCTGATCGACAACGTGCCGCTCACCCTGTGAGCACCGCCGTCCCAGGAGGAGGCCCGACCGTGACCACCGCACCGCCCCCCGGCAGACTCGCCGCCCCGGACCCGGGGTGGACCGCCGAGGCCGACGCCGTCATCGTGGGCTCCGGCGTCGCCGGGCTCAGCACCGCGCTCGGCCTCGTCGGCCGCGCCCCCGGCGCCCGCGCCGTCCTGGTCACCAAGGACCTGCTGGAGGCGGGGTCCACCCGGTGGGCCCAGGGCGGCATCGCCGCCGCCGTCGGCCCCGGCGACGACCCGGTGGCGCACATGGCCGACACCCTGGAGGCCGGGGCGGGCATGTGCGATCCGCTGGCCGTGCACCTGCTGGCCGAGGAGGGGCCGGCCGCGCTGGAGCGGCTCGTCGCCCTGGGCGCCGGCTTCGACCGGGACGGCGCCGGCCGGCTGGAGCTCACCCGGGAGGGCGGGCACCGCGCCGACCGGATCGCGCACGCCGGGGGCGACGCCACCGGCGCCGAGATCATCCGCGCCCTGGTGGAGGCGGTCCGCGCCGAGCCCCGGATCGAGGTGATCGAGCACGCCCTGGTCCTGGACGCGCTGCCCGGCACCGCCCCGGACGGCGGCCCCGCCGTGCGCGGGGTGACCCTGCACGTGATGGGGGAGGGCGACCGCGACGGGGTGGGCGCGGTGCTGGCCCCGGCCGTGGTGCTCGCCGCCGGCGGCCTGGGCCAGGTCTTCGCCTCCACCACCAACCCCGAGGTCTCCACCGGCGACGGCGCGGCGCTGGCCGCCCGCGCCGGGGCGCCCCTGGCCGACCTGGAGTTCGTCCAGTTCCACCCCACCGTGCTGTGGACCGGGCCGCAGGCGCGCGGCCGCCGCCCGCTGGTGTCGGAGGCGGTGCGCGGCGAGGGCGCCTTCCTCACCGACGTCCGCGGCCGCCGCATCATGGAGGGCGTGCACGAGCTGGGCGACCTGGCCCCGCGCGACGTGGTGGCGCACACCGCCGCCCGCGCCATGGCCGACACCGGCGCCGACCACGTGCTGCTGGACGGGCGCGCCTTCGGCGCCGAGCTCTGGGAGCGCCGCTTCCCCACCATCCTGGCCGCCTGCCGGGCCGACGGCATCGACCCGGTCACCGAGCCGGTCCCGGTCGCCCCGGCCGCCCACTACGCCTCCGGCGGGGTGGAGACCGGCACCGACGGGCGCACCGCGGTGCACGGGCTCTACGCCGTCGGCGAGAGCGCCCGCACCGGCGTGCACGGCGCCAACCGGCTGGCCTCCAACTCCCTGCTGGAGGGGGTGGTCTTCGCCGAGCGCATCGCCGCGGGCCTGGCCGCCGGGCCGCCCGCGCCGGCGGCCCCGGGCGCCCCCGGCCCCGCCGGGCCCACCGCCCTGGCCGACCCCGAGGGGCTGGAGGAGCTGCGCACCCTGATGTCCCGGCACGCCGGGGTGCTGCGCGACGCCGAGGGCCTGGCCCGCATCGAGGAGCACACCGCCGCCATGTTCGCCGCCGGGGCCGCCGATCCGCCCCGTCCGTGCGTTCGGACCTGGGAGGCCACCAACCTGGCGACCGTGGCCGCCCTGGTGGTCCGGGCCGCCCGGGAGCGCGGCGAGAGCCGCGGCGCGCACCGCCGGTCCGACCGGCCCGCCCCCGACCCCCGGCTGCGCGGCCGCCCGGTCCGCCTGGAGCTGGCCGCCGACGGGGTGCGGGCCCGGCTCGGCGAGCGCCCCGCGGACGGCTCGCCGCCCCCGGAGCTGCGCGCCGAACTGGAGGCGATCGGCGCCCCGGTGGCCCCGGGGCCCGCACCCGGGGCCCGTCCGGAACTGGTGCTGCCGTGGCGCACGGCGGCCCAGGCGCACGTGCGCACGGTGCTCACCGCCCTGGGCGAGGACCTGACCCACGGCGCGCAGACCGACGTGACCACCGCCGCGACCGTGCCCGCCGCCCAGATCAGCACCGCCGACGTGGTGGCCCGCGCCGACGGAGTGGTGGCCGGGCTGCCCCTGGCCGAGCTGGCCTTCTGGCTCGCCGCCGAGGGGGCGGTGCGGGTGCGCCGGCGCGCCGCCGACGGCGACCGGGCCGCCCGCGGCGACGTGCTGATGACCGTCACCGGGCGCACCCGGGACCTGCTCACCGCCGAGCGCACCGCGCTCAACCTGCTCACCCACCTGTCCGGGATCGCCACCGCCACCCGGGCCTGGACCGAGGCCGTGGCCGGCACCGGCGCCCGGGTCCGGGACAGCCGCAAGACCCTGCCCGGGCTGCGGGCGCTGGAGAAGTACGCGGTGCGGTGCGGCGGGGGCGAGAACCACCGGATGGCGCTCTCGGACGCCGCGCTGGTCAAGGACAACCACGTGGTCGCCGCCGGCGGGGTGGAGGAGGCGGTGCACGCGGTGCGCGCGGCCTTCCCCGGGGTGCCGCTGGAGGTCGAGGTGGACCGGACGGACCAGATCGAGCCGGCGCTCAAGGCCGGCGCCGAGGAGATCCTGCTGGACAACTTCGGCCCCGACCGGCTGCGCGCCGCGGTCGCGCTGGTGGCCGGGCGCGCCCGGCTGGAGGCCAGCGGCGGCCTGACCCTGGAGACGGCCGCGGAGGTGGCCGCCACCGGGGTGGACTACCTGGCGGTGGGGGCGCTGACGCACTCCTCGCCCGCCCTGGACATCGCCCTGGACCTGCGCCCGGTGTGACCGGGTGCGCCCCGGTGCGCCCCGGCGCGATGCCGCCCGCCCCCGACCCGAGTCCGTGCGACCGAGTGAGGACCCCCCGAATGCTCCTGGCGATCGACGTCGGCAACTCCCACACCGTCTTCGGCCTGTTCCGCGGCGAGGAGCTGGTCGACCACTGGCGGGTGGCCACCGACGCCCACCGCACCGCCGACGAGTGGGCGGTGCTGATGGGCGGGCTGATCGGCGCCTCGGCCACCGGCGGCGGGGTCGAGGGCATCGCCATGTGCTGCTCGGTGCCCGGCGTGCTGCACGAGATGCGGGAGATGTTCGGCCGCCGCCACCCCGGCGTGCCCGTGGTCGTGGTGGAGCCGGGGGTGCGCACCGGCATCCCGGTGCGGATGGACAACCCCAAGGAGGTCGGCGGGGACCGGATCATCAACGCGCTGGCGGCGGTGCGGCTCTACGGCGGCCCGGCGGTGGTGGTGGACTTCGGCACCGCCACCACCTTCGACGCGGTCAGCGCGCGGGGCGAGTACATCGGCGGCGCGATCGCCCCGGGCATCGACATCTCGGTCGAGGCGCTGTCCCGGCGCGGCGCCCAGCTGCACATGGTGGAGATCACCACGCCCCGCTCGGTGATCGCCAAGAACACCGCCGAGGCGCTGCGCTCGGGGGTCGTCTTCGGCTTCGCCGGGCAGGTCGACGGGGTGGTGGACCGGATGGCCACCGAGCTGGCCGACCCGGCCGCGGGGGTCGGCGCCGACGACGTCACCGTGGTGGCCACCGGCGGCCTGGCGCCGCTGGTGGTCTCCGAGTGCGAGACGGTCGACGTGCACGAGCCCTGGCTCACCCTGGTCGGGCTGCGCCTGGTCTTCGAGCGCAACAACGGCTGAGCAGGCGGCCGCGGGGGCGGGTGTGCGCCGGGGCAGTGCGGCCGCGCCGTTAAGATGAAGTGCGTGACTGACGTGCGCTACGACGACCTGCCCGAGCAGATGCGGGTCCGCCGCGAGAAGCTGGACCGCCTGCGCGCCGAGGGCGTCGACCCCTACCCGGTCGGCTACCCCCGCACCGACGCGATCGGCGACGTCCGCCGCGAACACGGCGGCCTGGAGCCGGACACCGCGACGGGGCACCGGGTGAGGATCACCGGCCGCGTCATGCTCTACCGCACCGGCGGCAAACTCTGCTTCGCCACGCTGCGCGACGACTCCGGCGACCTCCAGGTGATGATGTCCCTGGACCGGCTGGGCGCCGAGTCGCTGGAGGCGTGGAAGGGCGACGTCGACCTGGGCGACCACGTCGGCGTGGAGGGGGAGGTGATCACCTCCCGCCGCGGCGAGCTGTCGGTGATGGCCGACTCCTGGGCGCTGACCTCCAAGTGCCTGCGCCCGCTGCCGGAGAAGCACAAGGGGCTCACCGACCCCGAGGCGCGGGTCCGGCAGCGCTACGTCGACCTGATCGTCAACCCCGAGTCGCGGGAGATGGTGCGCCGGCGCTCGGCGGCCGTCCGCTCGATCCGCCGCACGCTGGAGGACCGCGGCTTCATCGAGGTCGAGACGCCGATGCTGCAGCAGGTGCACGGCGGCGCCACCGCCCGCCCGTTCACCACCCGCATCAACGCCTACGATCTCGACCTGTTCCTGCGCATCGCGCCGGAGCTGTACCTCAAGCGGCTGGTCGTGGGCGGCATCGAGAAGGTCTTCGAGGTCAACCGGAACTTCCGGAACGAGGGCGCGGACTCCACGCACAACCCCGAGTTCACGATGCTGGAGTTCTACCAGGCCTACGCCGACTACGACACGATGGCCGAGGTCACCCGGGAGCTGATCCAGGGCGCGGCGCGCGCGGTGTTCGGCTCGACCGCGGTGCGCCGCGGCGAGGAGGAGTTCGACCTGTCGGGGGAGTGGCCGCAGGTCACCCTCTACGGCGCGGTCTCCGGCGCGCTGGGCGAGGAGGTCACCCCGCGCACGCCCCTGGAGCAGGTCCGCAAGCTGGCCGACGGCCGCGGTGTGGAGTGGAGCCCCGACTGGGGCCAGGGCAAGCTGGTCGAGCACCTGTTCGAGGAGCTGGTCGAGCACACCATTGTGCAGCCCACCTTCGTGCGCGACTACCCGGTGGAGACCAGCCCGCTGACCCGGCAGCACCGCGAGGACCCGCTGCTCACCGAGAAGTGGGACCTGATCGGCTTCGGCATGGAGCTGGGCACCGGCTACTCCGAGCTGGTCGACCCGGTGGAGGAGCGCCGCCGGCTCACCGAGCAGTCGCTGCTGGCCGCCGGGGGCGACCCCGAGGCGATGCAGCTCGACGAGGACTTCCTGCGGGCCCTGGAGTACGGCATGCCGCCCACGGGCGGCGTCGGGGTGGGCATCGACCGGCTGCTGATGGCCTTCACCGGCCGCAACATCCGCGACACCATCCTGTTCCCGCTGGTCAAGCCGGAGTGAACGGTCCGGGCCGCCCCCGCCGGGGCGGTCCGCCCTCCGCGCCCACTGTTACGCCATCGTGATGTAACGAGCGGGTGGCACCGTGCTGACCTGGGGCGGGAGCCTCCCCGGGGGGCCGTGCGGTGCTCCGGCGCCCCTCTCTAGAGGAGTCGCAGGTCACGGAGGTTCTTTGCGCAGGTCAGTCCCGCGCTGGAAATGATCTGCGGCGTGCTGTGTTCACGTTGCGCCTCTGTGGTGTCGCTTAGGGTGATTTGATGGACCTTGACGCCCTCTCTCCCTCCGCTTAGCGTTTTCCAGGCGAGCGGAGTTGTCCGCGCGCCCGACGCAGCAGAAGAGTTCGACGCGAGTGGGGATGGCCGGGAGCGGCCCGTTCGTCACCGTCCCTCCCCAGGTGCGCGCCCGTCGCGGTCTGTCCGTCCCAGACCGCGCACACCGGGGCACGCGCCGCCGGGCTTGTGCTCCGTGTGCCAGGAGGGCACAGGCACGGTCCCTCGTCCGGGCTTTCGTTGCGGCGGCCCGATGTTCCGCGCTCACCACGGATGAGGGAGGACGGAGTGGAACAGGCAACACTGGAACGGCGTGCCGTGAAGGCCCCTGGGGCCCATCTGCGCGACGGGGGGATGGTGCCCGCCCCCGCGATGCCCCGCGACACCGGCCAGCACCTGCCCGCGGCGCAGAGCCTCACCGAGGACGAGATCCAGCTCCTCGCCGAGATCGCCACCGGGGTCACCACCGACGTCGCCGCCCGCCGACTCGAACTCAGCGCTCGGACGCTGCGCCGCCGGCTGCGCGCCATCTGCGACCAGCTGGGGGTCAACACCCCGATCGAGGCGGTGGTCTGGGCCGCCCGCAAGCAGCTGATCTGAGCCCGAGGCCCACGACCGCACGGTGCCCGGCGCCCGGTCCGCCCCGTCGCCGCACGGCGAGGGGGCGGGGCGCCGGGCACCGCCGCGTGCCGGGCGCTAGGCTGGCGCCCCATGGACCCCGCCCAGGAAGGGGCACGGGCGCCGGAGGACCGCGTCACCGTCCGCCGCGCCCGGACCCGCGACGTCGCGCGCATCCGCGGTCTGATCGACACCTACAGCCCCGAGCGCCGGGTGCTCTCCAAGAGCACCGTCAACCTCTACGAGGACATCCAGGAGTTCTGCGTCGCCGAGCTGGCGGAGATCCCCGCCGTGGGCGAGGCCCCGCTCGGCCCGCGCCGGGTGGTCGGCTGCGGCGCCCTGCACGTGCTCTGGGAGGACCTGGCCGAGGTGCGCACCGTGGCGGTGGACCCGGTGGCCCGCGGCCGCGGCATCGGCCACGGCATCGTCGGCGAACTCCTCTCCCGCGCCCGCGAGCTGGGCGTGCGCCGGGTGTTCTGCCTCACCTTCGAGACCGCCTTCTTCGCCCGCCACGGCTTCGAGCCGATCCAGGGCACCCCCGTCTCGCCGCGCGTCTACGAGGAACTGCTGCGCTCCTACGACGAGGGCGTCGCCGAGTTCCTGGACCTGGAGCGGGTCAAGCCCAACACCCTGGGCAACACGCGCATGCTGCTGCACCTCAACGCGCCGGGGGCGCCCCGCGCCTGAGCGGCCGCCGGGCATGCGGGCGCGGTTCTGCCGCGCAGCGGTGAGATCAGGTCCCGACCACCGCGGAGAACACCTTCGACGACGTCGGAAGCGTGGCGATCAGAACCGGGAACGGCCCCGCGACCCTGTTCAGACAGTCGGACGGGACGCCCGGCGCACCGTCTCGCCCCCGTGCGCCATCGCGGTCTCGACGGAGGTCTCTACCGATCGTGTCCATGTGTTCCCCGGCCCCCGGCACCCGACCGTGTGACGAGCGGCTGATGGTTCCCTGAACCAGGGGCGCGCCCTGACCGGTGGGCGCCGACCGTGTCGGGATCGGGCGCCGGGGACGCCCGCCGCCGGGGCGGGGGCGGGAGCCGCCGCGAGCGGGCCGTGGAGTCCGCGTGGGCGGTGCGGGCCTACATCAGCCGCAGCTGGCGGTCCTTGGGGCGGCGGCGGGCCGCCGACTCCTCGTCCACGGGCATCGTCAGCTCCCCGGGGACCGACGCCAGGAACGGCGAGGGCGCGCTGTCGGCCGCGGCGCCCCTGCGGGTGCGGCGCGCGGCCCGGGACAGGTACAGGCGCCGCTGTGCGCGCGTCAGGCCCACGAAGAACAGCCGGCGCTCCTCCGCCTCGGCCGCGGCGTCGCGGTCCTCACCCGGGAAGCGGAACGGCAGCACCCCGTCCTCGCAGCCGACCAGGAAGACCACCGGGAACTCCAGCCCCTTGGCGGCGTGCAGGGTCAGCAGGGACACCCGGTCGGCGCGCGGGTCCAGGGCGTCCACCTCGGCGCCCAGCGCCAGCTCCGCCAGGAAGCGCTCCAGGTCCGGCCCGCACCGGCGGGCCAGGGGCAGCACCAGCTCGCCCGCGGTCCGGGCGGCGGTGGCGGCCTCCTCGTCGCCCGCGGACCGCTCGGCGAGCGCCGCGGCCGCCGTGCGCACCCGGTCGGCGACCCCCTCGCCCGGCGTCAGCGGCAGCTCGGCGGCGAGCGCCCGCACCCCCGGCCGGGCGGACAGCCGGTCGTGCGTGCGCTTCTGGAACGGCACCCCGGAGGCGTCGAAGGCGCTCATCACCGCCTCGGCCTGCGCCGAGGTGCGGTAGAGCACGCAGATGTCGGAGAAGGAGAGCTCCCCATCGCCCTGTCCGTCGGCCCGGCCGCTGTCCAGCGAGTGCAGCGAGGTGCCGCCCAGCAGCCGGTCGATCGCCCGCGCCACGAACGCCGCCTCGGCGCGCTCGTCGGCGGCCGCGTGCACCCCGATGCGCGGGGGGTCGGAGAAGTCGCCGACCGCGCGCAGCTCGCGCCCGGGCACCAGCGACCCCGGGGCGATCGCCGCCACGGCGGCGTCCACGATGGTGGCGTTGGAGCGGTAGTTGCGGGACAGGCGCACCGCGGCGGCGCCCGGGTGGTCCTGCTCGAAGCGCAGGAAGTGGCCCACGTCGGCGCCGCGGAAGCGGTAGATGGCCTGGTCGGGGTCGCCGATGGCGGTGATGTCCCCCTGCGGGCCGCTGAGCAGCCGCAGCAGCGCGTACTGGGCCGGGTCCACGTCCTGGTACTCGTCGACGCTCACCGATGTCCAGCGGCGCCGGTAGGCCTCGGCCAGGCCGGGGTCCTCCGACAGCAGGCGCACGGGCAGGGCGACCAGGTCGGCGAAGTCCACCAGGTCGTGCTCGCGCAGCCGCTTGCGGTAGGCCTCCGCCTCCTCGTCGGGCTCTGCGGCGGGGGTGTCCCGGCGGGCCAGCAGCGCCCGCGCGGCCTTCTCGGACCCGGTGGCCTCCACGGCGACCTCCAGCGCCCGCTCGGCGTCGGCGACGCCGAACCGCTCACCGAGCCCGGCGCGCTCGTGCTGTTCGCGCAGGACCGTCAGGCCCAGCCCGTGGAAGGTGGTCACGGTGACGGGGTCGGCGTGCGCGCCGAGCAGGTCCTCCAGCCGCTCGCGGAGCTCGGCGGCGGCACGGCGGGTGAAGGTGATGGCCAGGCAGCGCTCCGGCGGCAGGCCGCGCTCGGCCACCTTGTGCGCGATGCGGCGGGTGAGCGTGCGCGTCTTGCCGGTCCCGGGCCCGGCGACGATCAGCAGGGGGCCGTCGGGGTGCTCGGCCGCGGCGCGCTGCTCGGGGTCGAGCCCGTCGAGGAGGCCCCGGCAGGACGGGTGGTCGGCACCGGGGCCGTCCGGGAACAGGGGCGGGGCGTCGGCGCCGCCGTCCGCGGGCGCCTTTCCGGAGGCAGGGCCCGTGGGGGAGGGGGGCGCGGAGCCCGCGGAGGCCTCGGAGGCCTCAGAGGCCTCGCAACCGGGCTCGTCGAAGAGGAGCGCGGGGGCGGAGGCCTCCCGCGTCCCGGGGTGACGGCCGCCTGAAGGCGCACCGGTCCGGGAATCCGGCGTCCCCTGCGCCTTCCTCCGATCCTTGCGCTCCTCCTTCTGCGGCTCCGTCTCGGCGCCCGGGGCGCCCGGGGCGCCGTCCGCCCCCGCCGTCGGCTTCGCGCCGCTGTCGGCAGCGCCACCGGCGGGGCCACCGGGGCCGACCGTGCCACCGGTGCCGCCACCGCCGCCCGTGGGCACGTCGAACAGGGCCGCCTCGGCCGGGGCGGCCAGCTCCTCGGGGCGGAACATGCGGATCACGCCGTACTCGCCGTCGAACCCGGCGTCCCGGATCACCTCGTCGCGGCGGAGCCGGGCCACGGCCTCGCCCAGCCGCTCGCCGCCGTGCCGGCGCACCTCCTCCAGCGGGCTGCGGGTGAGGATCTCCAGCTCCGGGCCGAGCGCGGCGACCAGCCGGTCCACCTCGCCGCGGACCCGTTTGCTCTTGGGACCCACCCCGACGATCTCGCTCACCATCTCCGGCAGCGGGACCAGGCTGGTGAAGCCGGCCGCGCCCTGCGGGCGGTACCCCTCGGGCCGCGCGGCCAGCTCGCGCACGCGGTGGGCGACCCCGACCGTCAGCGGGCGCCCGCACTCCGGGCAGCGGCCGTCCAGGCCCCGGGTGGCCTCCGGTTCCAGCCGCACCCCGCACTTGCGGTGCCCGTCCATGTGGTACTTGCCGTGCTCGGGGAAGAACTCAACGGTCCCGCGGTAGCCCTGGCCGGTCTCCAGGGCGCGCCGCACCGCGTAGTAGTCCAGGTCGGTGTCGAAGCGGGTGGCCTCCCGCGCCAGCATCGGCGGGGAGTGCGCGTCGGAGTGGCTGACCTGGGTGTAGCGGTCCAGCGTCGGGACGGTCCAGTTCATCGCCGGGTCGCTGGAGAGCCCCGTCTCCACGGCGAAGACGTGGTCGGCCAGGTCGGCGTAGCAGTCCTCCACCCGGTCGAAGCCGGACTTGGAGCCCAGGACCGCGAACCAGGGCGTCCACACGTGCGCGGGGACCAGGTAGGAGCCCGGGTCGCTGGACAGGGTGATCTCCAGCAGGTCGCGCGAGTCCAACCCGAGGATGGGCCGGCCGTCGGAGGCGAGATTGCCGATGCGGGCCAAATCGGCGGTGATCGCCTCGGCCGCCTCCATGGACGGGGCGTAGAGCAAATGGTGCACCTTTCGGGTGCGTTCGCCCCTTTTATAGATGGTGGAGATCTCCACGGAGAGCATGAAGCGCGGCGGTTTCCGACATGCGGGCGGCAGGGTGCGCAGCACCCGGCGCTCGATTTCGGGCGCCAGCCGGAACAGCCCCGGCTCGGCCGGGACCAGGTGCGAGCGCAACTCCTCGCGCCACGCCGGGTGAGTGAAATCACCGGTGCCGACCACGTCGACGCCCTTGCGCGCCGCCCACCAGGCGAGGTGTTCCAGGTCGCAATCCCTGCTGCACGCCCGCGAGTACTTGGAGTGAATATGCAGATCGGCGTGGAACTCCACGACAGGTCCTTCCCACCAATGCCCGCAGTGGCAGGGCGCGGGCGATCCCGAAGCCGCCGCGCGATGGCGGGCGCGGCCGCCGGTGCCACCATCCCACAACCGCGGACCGCCGATGCACCATATGCGAGCCCGCGTTCGGCCGGTGTAAAGAGCCGGGTAATCTTGCCGGTGCCATGGAGAACCCGCACCCCCGGTTCCCGCTCCGGGCCGTGGGGGAGAGGAGGGCTCTGATATACCGGCGGTGACCGCTTCGGGGTCAAACGCTACGAAGAGTCGTCAATTCGGTCCCGATTCGGCTGCGACACCCGTGGTTAAGGGAGATCGGGAACGCATCACCGTCCCGGCGCGTTATCCGTCCGCCGCCATACCGATGCCGTAATGGGCCCGCCGGGGGCGTGCGGCACCGACAGGTCCGCCGAGGTGTCTATGATGTCGGGGTCCCCACCCGTCAATCCCGGGTATCGCGGGGCGTGCGCGCCGGTTGCCGCGCTTGCGGCCCAGGCGGAGGCCGCCGACCCTCTCCGTGGGGTAATTGCTGCATAAAGTAACAACAAGGAAGGGTGTGCGTCCGATGGGCGACGTTTTGTCGGCGCTGATCCCCCCCGCTGTTGTCGCGACGGTCTTCTGTACGTTCGTCGTCAAGCTGCTCCGCAAGGAGATGGCGCCCCGGACGTCGGACGGCAGGCTGGTGAGCGAGGCCCGGGCCGATGCGGCCGCGAGCGCCCCGCCCGATGCCGGGCGTCCGGCCGGAACCGGCGAGGAAGCCGCTGCGCACACGTGTCCGGAGGAGGACGGCTCCGCCGGGGAAGAGGGATCGGAGCGCCCGCGCCGGGACCGGTAGCGGGGCCGGGTGGCCGCCGTATACCGGCCCGTCGCAGGCGTGTCGCGGGCCCGAATCGGACGCCGCGGCGATCTTTTCCGCCCGGGGCGCGGACCTCGGCGATTTTCATCGCGTCGAGAATTGTCTTCCGTCCCGGGGGCGGATAGCTTTATATTCAGGTGCCGACGCACCGCACTGCTGAAAGGTCTACATCCATGGCACAAAAGGTTCAGGTGCTTCTCGTCGACGATCTGGACGGCGGAGAGGCCGACGAGACGGTCGCGTTCGGGGTCGACGGAACGAGTTATGAAATCGACCTGAGTACCGACAACGCCTCCAAGCTCCGCGAGCTCCTGGCCCCGTACGTGTCGGCGGCGCGCAAGGCCCCGGCCAAGACCGGGCGCAGCGGTCGGCGGCAGCAGCGCAGCGCCCCCAGCCGTGAGCGCAGCGCCGAGATCCGGGCCTGGGCCAAGGCCCAGGGCAAGCAGGTGAACGAGCGGGGCCGCATCCCGGCCGCGATCGTCGCCGAGTACGAGGCGGCGCAGGGCCGCTAGACCCCGGTCGCGGACCCTCCCCGGTCGGGTCCGACCCGGCCCGGGGAGCGCCGGGTCCGGCCGTGCGCCGGGCCGCGCGGGTGCGCCCGTGCGGCGCCGGGGCCGGGCCGGCGCGGCCCGGGGCGGCCCTGTTCGCTCAGAGCACATCCGAAGGAATGCACAGGCGGTCCGTGCGCCCCGCGAATGCGGAGGGCGCGCGGGCCGTTCGCTTGCGGCGTAGTCGGAACACCGAAGGCCCGATTGGTAGTTGGATGAGGGTGAACGCCCTATCGTCGGGGAAAGTCTCTGGCAACGATGGTCGGAGGCAACCGGACGATGCGGGTGCGTCCTCCGGTCGGCGGGTGTCCGGCGGCGCGGGGGACGGGTGCGGCAGCGCCCTCCGAGGGCTTTCACCCCCCGAAGGGCCGAAAAGCGGAAAAGCGTGAGGGTCGGAACTTCCGCCCCTGCCTGACCGCTCTGTGAGGAGCGACGAGACATGTTCGAGAGGTTTACCGACCGCGCACGGCGCGTGGTGGTCCTGGCCCAGGAAGAGGCCAGGATGCTCAACCACAACTACATCGGTACGGAGCACATCCTGCTCGGCCTCATCCACGAGGGTGAGGGCGTCGCTGCGAAGGCTCTGGAGAGCCTGGGGATCAGCCTCGAAGCGGTCCGGCAGCAGGTCGAAGAGATCATCGGCCAGGGGCAGCAGGCCCCCTCCGGCCACATCCCCTTCACCCCGCGCGCCAAGAAGGTCCTGGAGCTGTCCCTGCGCGAGGCGCTCCAGCTCGGCCACAACTACATCGGCACCGAGCACATCCTGCTCGGGCTGATCCGCGAGGGCGAGGGCGTGGCGGCCCAGGTGCTGGTCAAGCTCGGCGCCGACCTGAACCGGGTGCGCCAGCAGGTGATCCAGCTGCTCCACGGGTACCAGGGCAAGGAGCCGCAGGCCACCGGGGCCTCCTCGGAGTCGGCCCCCTCCACTTCCCTGGTGCTGGACCAGTTCGGCCGCAACCTGACCCAGGCGGCGCGGGAGAGCAAGCTCGACCCGGTCATCGGCCGGGACAACGAGATCGAGCGGGTCATGCAGGTCCTGTCCCGCAGGACCAAGAACAACCCGGTGCTCATCGGCGAGCCCGGCGTCGGCAAGACCGCGGTGGTCGAGGGGCTGGCCCAGAAGATCGTCAAGGGCGAGATCCCCGAGACGCTCAAGGACAAGCAGCTCTACACGCTCGACCTGGGCGCGCTGGTGGCCGGCAGCCGGTACCGCGGCGACTTCGAGGAGCGCCTCAAGAAGGTGCTCAAGGAGATCAAGACCCGCGGCGACATCATCCTGTTCATCGACGAGCTGCACACGCTGGTCGGCGCGGGCGCGGCGGAGGGCGCGATAGACGCCGCCTCCATCCTCAAGCCCATGCTGGCCCGGGGTGAGCTGCAGACCATCGGTGCGACCACGCTGGACGAGTACCGCAAGCACCTGGAGAAGGACGCCGCCCTGGAGCGGCGGTTCCAGCCCATCCAGGTCGACGAGCCCACCATCGCGCACACCATCGAGATCCTGAAGGGGCTGCGCGACCGCTACGAGGCGCACCACCGGGTCTCCATCACCGACAGCGCGCTGGTGGCCTCGGCCCAGCTGGCCGACCGCTACATCAGCGACCGGTTCCTGCCGGACAAGGCGATCGACCTGATCGACGAGGCCGGCTCGCGGATGCGCATCCGCCGCATGACCGCCCCGCCGGACCTGCGCGAGTTCGACGACAAGATCGCCGACGTCCGCAAGGACAAGGAGTCGGCCATCGACGCGCAGGACTTCGAGAAGGCCGCCTCGCTGCGCGACGATGAGAAGAAGCTGCTCAACTCCAAGGCCCAGCGGGAGAAGGAGTGGAAGGCCGGCGACATGGACGTCGTCGCCGAGGTGGGCGAGGAGCTCATCGCCGAGGTCCTGGCGGCCTCCACCGGCATCCCGGTCTTCAAGCTCACCGAGGAGGAGAGCTCCCGGCTGCTGCGCATGGAGGACGAGCTGCACAAGCGCGTCATCGGCCAGGAGGACGCCATCAAGGCGCTCTCCCAGGCGATCCGGCGCACGCGTGCGGGCCTGAAGGACCCCAAGCGCCCCGGCGGCTCGTTCATCTTCGCCGGCCCGTCCGGCGTCGGTAAGACCGAGCTGTCCAAGACGCTGGCGGAGTTCCTGTTCGGCGACGAGGACTCGCTGATCCAGCTCGACATGAGCGAGTTCATGGAGAAGCACACCGTCTCCCGGCTGTTCGGCTCGCCTCCCGGCTACGTCGGCTACGAGGAGGGCGGCCAGCTCACCGAGAAGGTGCGCCGCAAGCCGTTCTCCGTGGTCCTCTTCGACGAGATCGAGAAGGCCCACGGCGACATCTTCAACTCGCTGCTGCAGGTCCTGGAGGAGGGCCGGCTCACCGACGCCCAGGGTCGCAACGTCGACTTCAAGAACACGGTCATCATCATGACCACCAACCTGGGCACCCGGGACATCTCCAAGGGCGCGGCGATGGGCTTCGCCAAGGAGGACGACGAGAAGACCAACTACGACCGGATGAAGGCCAAGGTCCAGGAAGAGCTCAAGCAGAACTTCCGGCCCGAGTTCCTCAACCGCGTCGACGACGTCATCGTCTTCCACCAGCTGTCCGAGAAGGAGATCATCGACATCGTCGACCTGATGGTCGCCAATCTGGACGGCCGGCTCAAGGACCGCGACATGGGCCTGGAGCTGCGGTCGAACGCCAAGAAGGTGCTCGCCTCCCGCGGCTACGACCCGGTGCTGGGCGCCCGGCCGCTGCGCCGGACCATCCAGCGCGAGATCGAGGACCAGCTCTCGGAGAAGATCCTCTACAACGAGCTGCGGCCCGGACAGATCGTGGTGATCGACGCCGAGGGCGAGGGCGCCGACGCCCGGTTCACCTTCACCGGGGTGCCCAAGCCCGACTCGGTCCCCGACGCCCCGCAGGTGGAGGAGACCGCGGCGGGTTCGTCGGAGTAGCCCGGCACCAGCCGCACAGAGCGGCCGGGCCGCACCGCACCCGCCCGTCCCGTCCGCAGGAGCACCGTGGGCCCCGCCTCATCGAGGCGGGGCCCGCTTTCGTGTGCCCGGGGGCGGGCGCCGGGGGCCCAGGCGCGGTGCGGGTCCGGGCGCAGCTCAGGCCGGGGTGCCGCGCAGGCCGGGGGAAATCCGGCCGCGTGCCCTGAAGCCGGTGCGGTGTCCGATTCGGCGAAGGGGTGGCGTCGCCCGCGGCCCTGACCGACGATGATCACGACGCACCAGGGCCAGGGAGGGCATATGAAGCTGAGGTTCATCGGCACCACGTCCCAGGGCAGCGGCTGCCCCAGCCTCTACGAGACCGACGGCGGGGAGTACGTCGTGCAGGGGCGCCGGCTCACCGACCCCGAGGCCCTGGCCCAGGTGAGGAATGTCCTGGAAGGGGAAGAATTCGTCGTCGTACCCCGTGAGCTCCTGACACGATACGCCCCCAAGGAGTGACGTGGCGGACCTGATCCCCCCGGGCCCGGACCTCGACAGGCTCTTCCGGGACTGCCGCTTCACGGCCTGGCGCCTGGAGACGCGCCGCACCTACGGAGTGGCGGAGGAGGACGGGCCCTATCGGGAGTGGCTCGCCGGGCGCGATCCGGGGATCGGGTGGTTTCTGCCGTGGCTGGAGCTGGTGCGTGCCGAGACGGCGAAGGGCAAGCGTGTGGAGCGGGTCAGGCTGGTCGACGATCCCCCCTCGGACTACCTGAGGTGGGAGCTGTGGGGCACCCCCTACAACCTGGCCGCGGGGGAGGACATCCGCTACCTCCCGCGCGGCCACCCGGTGGTGGGGGAGCTGCCCGCCGATGACTTCTGGGTCTTCGACAGCTCCGCCGTGGCCCGGCTGCGCTTCGAGGGCGACCGGTTCGCGGGGGCCGTCCTCCTCCGGGAGCCCGAGGAGGTGCTCCGGGCCGTCCGGGCGCGCGACGCCGCGTGGCACCACGCGCTCCCCTACACCCGGTACCTGTCCACACTCATCCGATGAACGACTACCAGACGGCGCGGCACGCCCTCGGGAGGCGTCTGCGCGAACTGCGCACCGAGGCCGGCCTGTCCGGCCGCTCCCTGGCCGAGGCGCTGGACTGGGCGCCCTCGAAGGTGAGCAAGCTGGAGCACGGGCGCCAGACCGCCTCCTCGGCCGACCTGCGCGGCTGGGCGGCGGTCTGCGGCGCACCGGAGGCGGCGGGGGAGCTCATCGCCCAGCGGCGGGCCATGGAGACCCACTACGCGAGCTGGCGGCGCCAGCTCGCGGCCGGCACCCGCGCCCGGCAGCGGGCGTTCGGCCAGGACGAGAGCGCCTCGGGGCGCATCCGGGTCTTCGAGTCGGCGTGCGTGCCGGGGCTGCTGCAGACCCCCGAGTACGCCCGGCACATGCTGCGCCGCACGGTCGAGCTGCACCGCGCGCCCGACGGCGACGTCGAGGAGGGGGTGCGCGCCCGCATCCGCCGCCAGGAGGTGCTCTACCGGCCGCACCACCGGGTGGAGGTGCTGCTGTGGGAGCCGGCGCTGCGCATGCTGATCTGCCCGGAGGAGGTGATGGCCGGGCAGCTGGACCGGATCGCGGGGATGGTGGGCATGCGGGCGGTGGACATCGCGATCGTCCCCACCGGCGCGCGGGTGCGGGTGGTGCCCTCGCACGGGTTCTGGATCTTCGACGAGCGGCTCGTGATCGTGGAGACCATCGGCGCGGAGCTGCGCCTGGACGACCCGGAGGCGGTGGTGCCCTACCGGGCGGTCTTCGAGGCGCTGTCCGCGGCGGCGGTGCGGGAGGCGGCGGCGCACCGGCTGCTGGCCCGCATCCGCGGCGACCTGTTCCGCCCGAACGGCCGGTGAGGGGCGTCGTGAGAAATTTCGAGAAACCTCGGGGACGCCGGGAATGGCCGCGCCCTAGCGTCGTGCCCCGGACGGACCGGACCGGCGGGGCCCGCAGCCGCGGTCCGGCGGATCACGGTCGGCGGGCGCGGAGAGGGGGAGCGGTGGGTGCGGGGTGGTCCGGCTGGCGGTTCGGGACGCGGCGCGGCTTCTACAGCGGGGCGGAGGTCTACACGGCCTCGCGGCCGCACCCCGAGGCGCCGGGGCGCACCGAGGAGGTGGAGGCCGCCGACCGGGACGAGCTGGCCGCGGCACTGGAGGTGCACGCGCTGCTGGACGCGCTGCGCGCGCGGTACGGGCGCGACTGGTCGATCGGTGCGGAGGGGGCCACCGCGGGACGCCCCCGGTGGGTCTGGGCGGCGCCGCGGCGGCCGGGCCGGACCGCCCCCCGGCCGATGCAACCGGCGGAACTGGCCGCATGGCTCGACGAGCACGGCGGCGGTGAGGACGGCGGAGCGGACCCGGGGGCGGGCGGCGGCGAACGGGACGGCGAGAACGGCGGCGCGCGCGGAGGCGGGCCGGCGAGGGCCCTGGACGGCGACGGCCGACTTCCCCATCCAGGGCCTCCGCGGGCCCCTCGTCCACGCACCGGAGGCCGCTGACGAGGGCGCCCGCCCCGCCGGCTCCGCCCGCCCCCGTCGGCAAGGGCGCGCGGTCCCGGCGGAGGTCTAGCCGGGCAGGGCGTAGCGGCCGTCGTCCAGCGGGTCGATGAGGCCGTCGGCGATGAGGGCGTCCAGGGCGCGCTCGCGCTGGACCGGCTCGTCCCACACCGCGTCCAGGGCGGGCTTGTCCACGGGCCCGGGAGCGGCCCGCAGCACAGCCAGCAGGCGGCCGCGGACCTGGCGGTCGGTCCCGGCGTAGCGCTGTCCGCGGCGGGGCGGGCCGTCGTAGGCGGGGTGGCCGGCCGCCCGCCACGCGCACCGGTCGGCGATCGGGCAGTCGGCGCAGGCGGGGGAGCGGGCGGTGCACACCAGCGCCCCCAGCTCCATGACGGCCACGCTCCACCGGACCGCGGTGGGCGCGTCCGGCGGGAGCAGCTCCTCGGCCAGCGCCGTCTCGCCCCGGGTGGCGGCCTTCGGCGGGTACTGGACCCCCGTGACCGCCCGGGCCAGAACCCGGCGCACGTTGGTGTCCAGAACCGCGTGCCGCTGCCCGTAGGCGAAGCTCGCCACCGCGGCCGCGGTGTAGGAGCCCACCCCGGGCAGCGCGAGCAGTTCGGCGTGGTCGCGGGGCACCTCGCCGTCGTGGCGCTCGGTGATCGCCCGAGCGCACGCGTGCAGGTTGAGGGCGCGGCGCGGGTAGCCCAGGCGGTTCCACATCCGCACCGCCTCCCCGGAGGGCTCGGCGGCCAGATCGGCCGGGGTCGGCCAGCGGCGCATCCAAGCCTCCCAGGCGGGCAGCACCCGCACGACCGGGGTCTGCTGCAGCATGACCTCGCTCACCAGCACCGACCAGGGCGATGCCCCGTCGGCGCGCCAGGGCAGGTCGCGCGCGTTCCGCTCGTACCAGGCGAGAACCGCGGTGGAATAAGGGTTGTCGATCATGCCCATTCGTGGTCGGAATACGGCGGGTTGAGTATGTGACACGCCGGGGGAACCGGAATACTACGCCCATGGCGTCAAGTGCTGGACACCCGGGACCGGTCAGCCCCGGGACGTATTGGAAGCGGCGTGTCTTCGTACTGGTGGGCCTGCTGGCGGTGGTGACTCTGATCGCCTACGCCTGCCGCCCGTCGGCCTCCGATACCGACAACGCGGCCGGGACGTCCCCGGACGCCGCGCCGTCGGCGGAGTCCTCACCCAGTGTCGCACCGTCTCCGACGCCCAGCACCTCGTCCGACGACGGCGGCGACGAGGACGAGAAGGACGACGAGGACGGCGACGACGACTCCTCCGGGGACGGCTCCGGAGGGGACGCGGACGAGGGGTCCGGCGGCGACTCGGACTCCGAGGACGGCGGGGACGGCAAGGACGGCGAGGACGAGGAGTTCCCCGCGCCGAAGAAGGCGGGCGACCCCTGCCGCCCCTCCGACGTCGTCGTGACGGTGGAGACCGACAGGAGCGACTACGCCTGGGACGCCAAGCCGAAGATCGAGCTGACCGCCGTCAACACCGCCGAACAGACCTGCACCGTGGACCTGGGCCCCGAGGCCATGGAGGTGCGGATCACCTCCGGGGACGACCGGGTCTTCTCCACCGCCGATTGCGCGGAGCGCAAGGACGAGAACAAGGTCGAGCTGGAGCGCGGCGTCCCGGAGAAGAGCACGTTCACCTGGGACCGCAAGCGGTCCTGGAAGGACTGCCGGGACGGCGACGTCACGGCGAAGCGCCCCGGGACCTACGTGGCCGCCCTGGAGGGCGACTACTCCTCCGGCAAGGAGCGGGAGCGCCAGGTCTTCCGCCTGAACTGAGCCCGGATCGTCGAGGGGCCGGGGTTGCCGCCGGGCGCGCTGATGGGCGTCCGCGGCCGTCTGCCGCCGCAGGCCCGGAAGCCGGTTCGCGCCGCGTGTCCGTAGGGAACGCGGTGCGCTCCCCGCACCCCGGCCCGCGCCGGAGGCGGCGGACCCCGCCTCCTCCGGCGCCGCGGTCCTGCACGGCCGGCCGAGCGAGAAGCCGGGCGGTTCCCCGGCCGCCCGATTCACCCGATTCCGCGTTGATCTCGGGAAAAACGACCCTAAAAACGGGCGGGAAGGGTCGCTTTTCCCGAGATCAACGAGAGAACCAGGCAAGCCGGGCGGCCGACCCGGCGCGCCGCCTGCCCGGACCGCGAGAGGCTCGGCGGCCGACCGGGGTGCCCGGGGAATCGCCCGGTCTCCTCGTCGTTGCTGCTTTCTCCCTTGCACCGCAGGGCCCCGCCGCCCGGCAAGCAGGCCGGAGCGGGCTGCGGGGCCGAGGTCCGCCTCGGACTGGCCGCCCCACGGTCCCCGGTCGTCACGGCCGGGGACCGTGGCCGGGCGGTTTCCGGTTCCGGAGCGTGCGCGGTCAGGCCGAGCGGCGGCGCCGGGCGGGCAGGGCCGTGGCGAGGGCCTCGGACACGTCGTCCACCCCGACCACCTCGATGCCCTCGACCGGCACCTCGCTGTGCCGGGGGACGATGGCCCGGGTGAAGCCCAGTCGCTGCGCCTCCATCAGGCGGCGCTCCACGCCGTCCACGGCGCGCACCTCCCCGGCCAGGCCCACCTCCCCCAGGGCGGTCAGGCCTCGGGGCAGCGCCTCGTCCCGCGCCGAGCCCGCGACCGCCAGCGCCAGGCCCAGGTCGACCGAGGGCTCGCCCAGCCGCACCCCGCCCACCGTGGACAGGTACACGTCGGCGTTGGCCAGGCGCACCCCGGCCCGCCGTTCCAGCACCGCCAGCACCATGTTCACCCGGGCCTGGTCCAGCCCGGAGGTGGCCCGCCGCGGCTGCGGCAGGTTGGTGGGGGCCACCAGCGCCTGCACCTCGGCGATCAGCGGGCGGCGCCCCTCCAGGGTGACCGTCACACAGGTGCCGGGGACCGGCTGGTCGCGCCGGGTCAGGAACAGGCCGCTGGGGTCGGGCATGCCGATGATCCCGGCCTCGCCCAGGTCGAAGCAGCCGATCTCGTCGGTGGGGCCGTACCGGTTCTTGACCGCGCGCAGCATCCGCAGCCGGGAGTGGCGGTCGCCCTCGAACTGCAGCACCACGTCGACCAGGTGCTCCAGCAGGCGCGGCCCGGCGATCGAGCCGTCCTTGGTGACGTGCCCGACCAGCACCGTGGCGATGCCGCGCTCCTTGGCGATGCGGATCAGCGCCCCGGCCACCTCCCGCACCTGGGTCACGCCGCCGGGCACGCCGGACACCTCGGGGGCGCTCATCGTCTGCACCGAGTCCACGATGAGCAGCGAGGGGGCGACCGCGTCCACGTGCGAGGCGACCGCGCCGACGGTGGTCTCGGCGGCGAGGAAGAGCTTGGGGGAGAGCGCGCCCAGCCGCTCGGCGCGCAGCCGCACCTGGCCGGTGGACTCCTCCCCGGTGATGTAGAGGACCGGCCCGGTGTCCGCGCAGAGCGCGGCGACCTCCAGCAGCAGCGTCGACTTGCCGACCCCGGGCTCCCCGGCCAGCAGCATCACGCCGCCGGGCACCACCCCGCCGCCGAGCACCCGGTCCATCTCGTCCAGCCCCGTGGGGGAGGCGTGCGCGGACTCCACGTCGATCTCGGTGATCGGGCGCGCGGCGGTCGCCACCCGGGTGGGGGCCACGGCGGTCGCGGCGGGGGACCCGGCCTCCTCGACGGTGCCCCAGGCCTGGCACTCCCCGCACCGGCCCACCCACTTCAGGGTGGTCCAGCCGCACTCGCCGCACCGGAACGTACTCTTCGCGCTCTTCGCCATGACTGCACGCTAGCCCCTCGGGGCGACAGGGCGGGCCCGGTTTCACCCCGCTGTGGACGGCCGTGGACGGGGCCGCCGGGGACCCGGCACGGAAGCGGCACGGATCCGGAACCAGGCGGCCGACCGGTGAGTCACACCGGGCGAGGCAGGGCCGGGCGCGGGCAGGGGCGTCCGGCGGGCGCACCCGGGGGCGGGAGGCGCGGACGAGGCACTTGGGAGGGACGGCCGTGGAACCACCGATGAGCACCCTGGTCCGCAGGGCGGTCACGGCGCTCGCCTGTGCGGGCGCCGTGACCGCCGCGTCCGCGTGCGGACTGGTCGCCTACGTCAAGGACGGCGAGCTCCCGCCCGACCGGGACGGACCGGCCGCCTCCGCTCCGGAGCCGACCGCCTCCCCGACGCCCGATCCGTCCGCCCCGGCGGACGGCGGCCCGACGGACGGCGCGTCCCCGGGGGCGACGCCGGGCGGGGCCTCGCCGGCCGGGGAGTTCCGCGACGGGCCGGTCCCGGCCGAGGAGCCGTCCTTCGACGAGGGCAGCCTCGGGCCCGCACCGCCCCCGGGCGACTTCACCGCGTCGGTGGAGTACGAGATCAAGCGGTTCGTCAACGCGTTCGGCATGGAGTACGACCCGGAGTCGTCCGTGGAGTGCGGGGAGCTGCGCGCCGAGGAGGGCGCCACCGGGAGCTGCGACGCGACCTACGCGGGCCACCGCGCGGTGTTCGAGGTGACCGTCACCGGCCCGGACGCCTTCGAGTACGAGACGGGCCGGCTCCCGGTGTCGCGGGAGGCGGTCGAGGAGCGCTACCGCTACCGCACCGGGCAGGAGCGGGTCCGCTGCGACATGGAGGAGTACGCGATGGTCACCTCCGCCTCCAGCGGCATCGTGTGCGCGTCGGCGGCCGGCGACCGGGCGCAGGTGGAGGTCTCCTCGGACGGCTCGGGCGTGGCCTTCGACGAGCGGTGAGGTGCGGCGCCCTCAGTACTCGCGCCACCAGAGGTTGACCGCGTAGTCCACCTCCAGGCCGGGGTGGGAGGCGGTGATCTCGGCGGCCAGCGCGGGCGGGAACTCGATGCCCGCCACGGCCTCGAAGTCGGCGCGGCGCTCGAACCGCCACCGGATCTCCAGCGGTTCCCGGACGAACCCCTGGGCGGCCCAGAAGCGCTCGACGTCGTCGGGGTCGTAGCGGGGCAGGAAGCGGCGGAACCAGGAGCCGAAGGTGCTGCGGGTGGCGTCGTTGTCGATGATGAACGCGGCCCCGCCGCGGCGCACCACCCGGGACAGCTCGCGCAGGCCGGGCTCGCAGCCGCGGCCGAAGAAGTAGGCCCAGCGGGCGTGGGCCACGTCGACCGAGGCGTCGGGGACCGGCAGGCGCTGCGCCACCCCGGTGCGCACGGCGGTGTTCTCCAGACCGGCGGTGCGGGCGCGGGCCGCGGCGGCCAGCTCCCCGTGCGGCTCGACCCCGGTCACCCGGTCCGCCGCGGCGGCGAAGCCCGGCAGGTAGTACCCGGTGCCGCAGCCGATGTCGAGCACGTGCGCGCCGGCCAGGGGGCGGATGCGCTCCATGGCGGCGGCGATGCGCCCGTCCGGGTCCACCGCCGCGTTCTCCAGCTCGTAGACCCGGGGGCTGTTCCAGATGTTGGGGCTGGGGATCGCCCCCTGAAGTGCGGCTCTCACCCCGGGCAGGCTAGCCGCGCCGCGGGGGGCCGGGCGAATCCGGCCGCCCACCGCATAGGGTTGACCGGGTGAGCGCTATCGAGGTCCCCGACGCGCCGGTGGTCCTGTCGACCGCCTCGGTCTTCCCGGAGAAGACGCCCGCCGCCTTCGAGATCGCCGCCGAGCTCGGCTACGACGGCATCGAGGTCCTGGTCTCCTCCGACCCGGTCAGCCAGGACACCGACATGCTGCGCCGGCTCTCCGACTACCACGGCGTCCCCGTCACCGCGGTGCACTCCCCGTGCCTGATCTTCACCCAGCGGGTGTGGGGGCGCGACCCCTGGGAGAAGCTGGTCCGCTCCAAGTCCATGGCCGAGGCGCTGGGCGCCACGGCGATCGTGGTGCACCCCGCCTTCCGCTGGCAGCGCGAGTACGCCCGGGCCTTCGAGGAGGGCATCGCCCGCATGCAGGAGGAGACCGACGTGGTCTTCGCCGTGGAGAACATGTACCCGGTCCACATGGGGGACCGGGAGGTGGTGCCCTACGCCCCCAGCTGGAACCCGCTGGACCGGGACTACCCGGACGTCACCCTGGACCTGTCGCACACCGCGATGTCGCGTTCGGACGCCATGGACATGGCCAAGCGGCTGGGCGGGCGGCTGTCCCACGTGCACCTGGCCGACGGGGTCGGCGGGCAGAACCTGGACGAGCACCTGATCCCCGGGCGCGGCACCCAGCCCTGCGCCGAGGTGCTGGAGCACCTGGCCACGACCGGCTACGACGGGCAGATCGTGCTGGAGGTCAACACCCGCAAGGCGGCCGACCGCGAGGCGCGCAAGCTGGAGCTGGCCGAGGCGCTGGCGTTCAGCCGGCTGCACTTCGCGGGCGCCTCGGACGGCGGGACCGGGCGCGGCGGCTCCGCGGGGGCCAGTCGCTCCGAGGGCTCCGAGGGGCCCGGCCGCCCGGACCGGCGCGAGCGGATCGCGCTGCGCCGGCGCGCCCCGGCCGCGCCCGAGCGCACCTTCGTCGTCGACCCCGGCGGCACGGCCGAGGAGGAGGGGGCGGACGGGCGCTGACCCGCCGCGGCCGCCCCGCGGGGCGTAGGCTCGAAAGGGGAGAGGGCCGTCCACCCGGGAGGCGTGTCGTGGTGTTCAGACGTACCGTTCTCGCGGCCGCCGGAAGCGGGCGGCTCCGGTCCGCCGCCGAGGGCTCCGGCGCCACCCGGGCCCTGGCCGGGCGCTTCATCGCCGGGGAGACGCTCGACGACGCCGTGCGCACCGTGCGCGCCCTGGCCGCCGCGGGCCTGTCCGCCACCGTCGACCACCTCGGCGAGGACGTCGACCACCCGGCCCGGGCCGGGGCGGTCGCCCGCGCCTACGGCGTGCTGCTGGAGCGGCTCGGGGAGGAGGGCCTCACCGGTACCGCCGAGGTGTCGGTCAAGCCCACCGCGGTCGGCCTGGGGCTCGGCGGCGAGGGGGAGGCCCTCGCCGAGGAGAACATCGCGCGCATCTGCGCCGCCGCGGAGGAGGCCGGGACCACCGCCACCCTCGACATGGAGGCCGAGTGGACGGTGGCGCCGACGCTGCGCATCGCCGACCGCCTCCGCGCGCGCCACCCCGGCCTCGGCATCGTCCTGCAGAGCCGCCTGCGGCGCACCGAGGACGACGTCCGCCGGTACGCCGCCCTGCCCGGCGCGCGCGTGCGCCTGGTCAAGGGCGCCTACGCGCCGTCCCCGGACGCCGCCCACCGGACCCGCGGCGCCGTCGACGCCGCCTACGTGCGCTGCCTGCACACGCTCATGGCCGGACCGGCCCGCCCGCTGGTCGCCACCCACGACCCCCGCCTGATCGCCATCGCCCGCACCCTCGCCCTGCGCCACGGCCGCGCCCCCGGCGACCACGAGTTCCAGATGGTGTACGGCGCGCGCCCCGCCGAACAGGAGCGCCTGGCCGGGCTCGGCGAGCGGGTGCGGGTCTACGTCCCCTACGGCCGCGAGTGGTACGGCTACCTCCTGCGCCGCCTCGCCGAGCGCCCCGCCTACGCCGCCTTCGCCGCACGCTCCCTGCTCACCCGGTCCTGAGGCCGGGCCCGCACCCGCGTTCGGGAGGGACGCGTCACGCTGCGTTCCGTGACCGGCCTACAGTGGAATGCGTCCGAAAGGGTGAGTGGATGATCGCGATCATTGGCGCGGGCAAGATGGGCGAGGCGCTGCTCGCCGGCCTGCTGAGCACCGGGCACGGCCCGGACGACGTACTGGTCACCGAGCCCCGTGAGGAGCACGCCGCCGAACTGCGCGAGCGCTACGGGGTGCGCACGGTCCCGGCGGCCGAGGCCGCGGGCGCCGACGCGCTGGTCCTGGCGGTCAAGCCGCAGGACATGGTCGACCTCCTCGACGGGCTGAGCCCCTACGTCGGCGGGGGCACCACGGTCGTCTCCGTGGCGGCCGGCATCACCACCGCGGTGCTGGAGAAGCACCTGGGCGACGGCGTCCCGGTGGTGCGGGCCATGCCGAACACCCCGGCGCTGGTCGGCAAGGGCATGACCGCGATCACCGGCGGCCGCGCCGCCGACGAGGGCCACCTGGAGCGCGCCGAGCGGCTGCTGCGCGCGGTCGGCGAGGTGGAGGTCGTCGCCGAGCGGCACATGGACACCGTCACCGCCATCTCCGGCAGCGGCCCGGCCTACTTCTACTTCATCGCCGAGACCATGGTCGAGGCCGGCGTGGCCATGGGCATGCCCCGCGCCACCGCCCAGCGCCTGGTGCGCCAGACCATCTCCGGCGCCTCGGCGATGCTCGGCGAGTCCGGCGAGCACCCGGTGGTGCTGCGCGAGGCCGTCACCTCCCCGGGCGGCACCACCGCGGCCGCCGTGCGGGAGCTGGACCGCCACGGCGTGCGCACCGCCTTCACCGACGCCATCGAGGCGGCCCGGGACCGCAGCCGCGCGCTGTCGGAGGGGTGAGCACGGGGACGGGTGCGCGCCCGGATCGCACCGCTGCGTCCGGATGTGCTTGAGTATGTGTGTCACCGGACACACGCGTGGACCGCACCAACGCCAGGGGGAGGGCGCATGGCCTGTTCGCTGCACGTCGCCTGGGACGACGGGCTGACCGGCTACAACTTCGGCCCCGAGCACCCGCTCAACCCGGTGCGGGTGGAGCTGACGATGGCGCTCGCCCGCGAGCTCGGCGTGTTCGACGCCCCCGGCATCTCCTTCATCCCGGTCGAGCCGGCCTCCGACGACCTGTTGAAGCTCGTCCACGACCCCGGCTACATCGAGGCGGTCAAGCGGGCCGGGCGGACCCTGGAGCCGGACGAGGCGCACTCCCTGGGCACCGCCGACAACCCGGTCTTCCCGGACATGCACGACGCGGCGTCGCTCGTGGCGGGCGCCTCGGTGGCCGCGGCCCGCGCCGTGTGGCAGGGCGAGAGCGAGCACGCCGCCAACATCGCCGGCGGCCTGCACCACGCCATGCCCGGCAACGCCTGGGGCTTCTGCGTCTACAACGACGCCTCGCTGGCCATCGCCTGGCTGCTGGAGCAGGGCGCCAAGCGGGTCGCCTACGTCGACGTCGACGTGCACCACGGCGACGGCGTGCAGGCCATGTTCTACGACGACCCGCGGGTGATGACGATCAGCCTGCACGAGTCGCCGCTCACGCTCTTCCCCGGCACCGGCCGCCCCTCCGAGAGCGGCGGCCCGGGCGCCGAGGGGTACTCCGTCAACGTCGCGCTGCCGGCCGGCACCGACGACGCCCGCTGGCTGCGCGCCTTCGACGCGGTGGTGCCGCCGCTGCTGCGCGAGTTCCAGCCCGAGGTGCTGGTCACCCAGCACGGGGCGGACGCGCACGCGCTGGACCCGCTGGCCAACCTGATGCTCAGCCTGGACGGCCAGCGCCGCGTCTACCGGGAGCTGCACGAGCTGGCCAAGACCACCGCCGGCGGCCGCTGGGTGGTGCTGGGCGGAGGAGGCTACGAGCTGGTGCAGGTCGTGCCGCGGGCCTGGACCCACCTGCTGGCCGAGGCCGCCGGGGGCGGGGTCGACCCGGAGGCGGCCACCCCCGAGGAGTGGCGCGGGCTCGTGCGCCGGCGCACCGGCGACGTTCCGCCGCTGTACATGACCGACGGACGCACCCCCCGGTTCACCCCGTTCGAGGCGGGCTTCGACCCCGCCGACCCGGTGGACCAGGCGATCCAGGCCACCCGCAGGGCGGTCTTCCCCAGCCAGGGGATCGACCCGAGCCTGTAGCGCACGCACGAGAGGGGACCACGGACCGGGCCGAGCGGCCGCCAGGCCCACACGGAAGGGGAGAACGGGTGACGCCGCCTTCGCGCAGCGAGCTCATCGCGCACATGGTCAGGACCGGGATCGCCGGGCACGTGGACACCCCGCGCCAGGGGAACCTGCGGCACTACCGCAGGCTCGCCGAGCGCGACCCGTACCACATGTTCGGCCTCACCTTCGCCCGCGAGTGGGCCTACCCGGACATCCTGGCGCTGATGGCCAAGCGCTGCGGTGTGGTGGCCGACCCCGCCCACGAGTCCGGGGTGGACACCATCGACCCCGACCTGACCGCCGACGCGCTGGAGGCGCTGGCCGAGCGGATGGCGCGCGCCGCCCGCGACCGCGAGCGCGTCATGGTCGCCACCGGCCACCCGGTGAACCTGCACGCCACCTACCGGGGCTTCAAGCGCGCCCTGGAGCGCAGCGGCTGCCCGGTCGTCACGGCGGGCGAGGGCTTCTCCTACGCCACCGACAGCGGCCACCTGCCCGGGGAGCGGGTCCTGGTCTGGCGGGACGGCGTCGGGATGGTCACCGACACCGAGGGCGAGCCCCGGCACAGCCACCACCCCTTCGCGATGGAGGCCGCGCTGGAGGACCTGCGCCGCCGCGGCGAGCCGTGGCCGCAGCTGGTCATCGCCGACCACGGTTTCGCGGGTGCCGCCGGGGAGGCGGGCGTCTCGGCGGTGGGGTTCGCCGACTGTAACGATCCCGCACTCTTCCTCGCCGAAGACGAGGGAAAGCTGCACGCCACGGTCCCGCTGGACGACGGATACTCGACCGAGGACTACCGGCCGCTGTCGGCGTACGTGCTGTACAAGGCGGGCCTGGAGGACCGGTGAGGACCCCGCTGACGGGGGCCGGGCGCTTTTATACCCATCCCCTAAACCTCACGGGACCCGTCGCCCCCGTATAGCTGCAGGGACAGCAAACCCGGCCTTTCAATGCCGTGAACGCGGATCTACCCTGAAAACGGACGTGTCAGCAGTTACTTCAACGACACCCCGGCGCGGTGGCGGGGTCGGCGGCGCACCCAGGGCGCGCCGCTCCTGACGGGCCTCCGCGGCGGGGAGAGGCAGGGACACCGACGCGCACGTCCGGAAGTGAGGGCGTTCCGAACATGAACAGGAGTAAGGCTCCCCTGGAAGAGGTCAGGTTCCTGACCGTGGCCGAGGTGGCCACGATCATGCGAGTGTCCAAGATGACCGTCTACCGGATGGTCCACTCCGGTGCACTCCCCGCGATCCGGGTGGGCCGGTCCTACCGGGTCCCCGAGCGCGCCGTGCACGACTACCTCCGAGAGGCCTTCGTCGAGGCCGGCTGACCGGTCGCGGTGCCTCCCCGGCACCGGATGCAGTGCCTCCCCGGCACCGGATGCGGTGTCTCCCCGGCACTGGATGAAGGCCCACCCGAAGGGGGCGGTGCAGCCCCGCCCATCGCCCTCCGGGTGAGCTCCCCGTGGGCCCCCGGGCGCCCGCGCCCCGAGCGCGCCGAGCGGGCGCGCCTGAGCGCGGCCGCGCCGTGAGTGCGCTCACAGCGCCGCGCGGCGGACCCCCCTCCGGCCGCCCGTCCGGCCCGCCCCATGCCGCATTCCTCGGAACCTCCCCCCTGTCCGTGCATGTCACGGCCATAGCGAGCCCCGGCGGGCAGGGGGCGGGAGGCTCTACTACACTTCGTCGTTGTCGACGTTCGTGCCCGCCTCACCCGTGTGTTCCGAGGTTCCTTGATGCCCTCACGCAGATCCGGCGCCCTGCGCCGTGCCGGGCGGCTGCCCGCCGCGGCGCTGGCCGCCGCGCTGGCCGCCGCCGGGTGCGCGTCCGACCCCGCCGAGACGGCCGACGGCGGCTCCGACGACAGCCGCTACATCGCCGGTGACGGGACCGCCACCGAGTTCGCCCCCGAGGAGCGGGTGGAGGCCCCCGACCACAGCGGCGAGACGCTCGACGGCGAGGAGGTCGCCCTCTCCGACTACGAGGGCGGCGTCCTGGTGCTCAACGTCTGGGCCAGCTGGTGCGGGCCCTGCCGTTCGGAGACCCCCGTCCTCAACGAGGTGCACGGCGACTTCGCCGACCGGGACGTGGAGTTCCTCGGCGTCAACATCAAGGACGACCGCACCGCCGCCGAGGCCTTCGAGCGCAAGCAGGAGGTGGACTACCCCAGCCTGTACGACCAGCCGGGCGAGGTCCCCCAGGCCTTCCGCGACACCGTGCCGCCCCAGGCCATCCCCAGCACCCTGGTGATCGACCGCGAAGGGCGCATCGCCGCGCGGGTCATCGGCGAGACCGACTACGACCAGCTCACCGGGCTGGTGCAGACGGTCGTCGAGGAGGACGGATGATCGCCGAGACGGTGATCCAGGGGTCGCTGCTGCTGGCGGTCCCGCTCGCGGTCGCCGCCGGGCTGGTCTCCTTCCTCTCCCCGTGCGTGCTGCCGCTGGTGCCGGGCTACCTGTCCTACGTCACCGGCCTGTCCGGCGCCGACATGGCCGCCCGGAACCGGGCCGCCCGCGAGGCCGGGGCGGGCGCCGCGGGGGCGGACGGCGGGGCCGGCACCGCGACCGCGGTGCGCTCGGCCGACGAGGAGCTGCAGGCCCGCAAGTGGAGCATGCTGGCCGGGAGCCTGCTGTTCATCGCCGGCTTCACCTTCGTGTTCGTCGCGGTGGGGGTGTTCATCGGCGGCGTCGGCGGGCTGCTCATCGACCACGCCGAGACCATCACCCGGGTGCTGGGCGTACTCACCATCGCGCTGGGCCTGGCCTTCATGGGCGTGCTGCCCGGCATGAACCGCGAGTTCCGCTTCCACCGGCTGCCCGGCGCCGGGCTGGCCGGGGCCCCGCTGCTGGGCGTGCTGTTCGGCCTGGGGTGGACGCCCTGCATCGGCCCGACCCTGGCCGCCGTGCAGACGCTGGCCTTCACCGAGGGCAGCGCCGGGCGCGGCGCCCTGCTGTCGCTGGCCTACTGCGTGGGCCTGGGCCTGCCGTTCGTGCTCTCCTCCCTGGCCTACCGGCGCGCCCTGGGCGCGTTCGCCTGGGCGCGCAGGCACACCCGCGCGATCACCGCGGTCGGCGGGGGCATGCTCGTCCTGGTGGGACTGCTCCTGGTCACCGGGGTGTGGGCGGACATCACGGCCGTCATGCAGGGATGGACCGAAGGCTTCGAGACGGTGATCTGACCCATGGCCACCACGACCACCGACGGCGGTGCCGGAACGGGCGCCGGAGAGGACCGGGGGCCCGGCGCCCCGGACGGCGGCCCCGCGCCGGGGGCGCTCTCCCCGGCCGGATGGGCCCGGTGGACCTGGCGGGTCCTGACCTCCATGCGCACCGCGCTCATCCTGCTGTTCCTGCTGGCCCTGGGCGCGATCCCGGGCTCCATGCTCCCCCAGCGCGTGGTCAACCCGGACGAGGTCGCCCAGTACTACACCGAGAACCCGGCGGTGGCCCCCTGGCTCGACCGCCTCTACCTGTTCGACGTGTACTCCTCGCCCTGGTACGCGGCGATCTACCTGCTGCTCTTCGTGTCCCTCACCGGGTGCGTGATCCCGCGCGCCCGGGCCCACCTGCGCCTGATGCGGGCCCGGCCGCCCCGGACGCCGCGCCACCTGGGCCGGATGCCCTACTCGGCGCGCTTCACCACCGGTGCCGCGCCCGAACAGGTGCTGGAGCAGGGCCGCACCGTCTTCAAGCGCTACCGGCTGGAGCGCTACGGCGACTCGCTCTCGGGGGAGACCGGGTACCTGCGCGAGGCCGGCAACGTCGTCTTCCACGTCGCGCTGCTGGGCCTGCTCGTCGCCCTGGCCGCGGGGTACGCCTTCGGCTACCGCGGCAACATGCTCGTGGTGGAGGGCGACGGCTTCGCCAACACGCTGACCTCCTACGACTCCTTCTACCCCGGGGTCGCGGCCGACGAGGACGACCTGGCGCCCTTCTCGTTCACGCTGCACGACTTCCAGGCCGACTTCGTCGAGGACGGCGGGTTCAGCGGCCAGGCCGAGTCCTTCTCCGGCGAGCTGACCTACAGGGACGCCCCGGGCGCCGAGGAGCGCACGCACACCCTGGAGGTCAACGAGCCGCTGTCGGTGGGCGGGGTGCAGGTGTACCTGCTCGGCCACGGCTACGCCCCCGAGTTCGAGGTCCGCGACGGCGAGGGCGAGGTCGTCTTCGACCAGCCGGTGCCGTTCCTGCCGCGCAACGGCGACCCGGGCCGGACGGCGGACGGCGTGGTCAAGGTCCCCGACGCGCTGCCGGAGGGGCTGGGGTTCGAGGGCGTCTTCCTGCCGACCGCGGGGGAGCGCACCGGCGAGGACGGCGAGACCGGGCTGGCCTCCACCTTCCCCGCCCCCAAGGACCCGGCGGTCACCCTCACCGCCTACACCGGGGACCTGAACATGCGCCAGGCGCAGTCGGTGTACCAGCTGGACACCTCCCGGATGGAGGAGGCAGGCGAGTCGGAGGTGCTGCGCCCCGGGGACAGCTGGGAGCTGCCGGACGGCGCGGGGGAGGTCACCTTCACCGGGTACGAGGACTTCGCGACCCTGCAGATGACCCACAACCCGGGACGACTGCCCGCCCTGCTGTTCTCCTCGCTGGCGGTGCTGGGGCTGCTGGGCACCCTGTTCGTGCGCCCGCGCCGGGCGTGGGTGCGCGCATCGGCCGGAGCGGACGGGCGTACCGTTGTCGAGGTGGCGGGGCTGGGCAAGACCGAGTCGACCGCCAACGGCCAGGAGTTCCACCGCCTGGCGACCGAGCTCAGAGACCGGCTGCGGGACGTGCCCGCGGCCGACGGACCCGCATCGTCGAAGGAGTAGCCGGTGGTGTACCAGCTCGCCGCGGAGGCGGCGGTGGACCAGGACCTGGCGTCGCTCAGCGACCACCTGATCATCGCGATGATCGTGGCCTATGCCGCGGCCCTGTTCCTGTTCGCGCTGGAGGCGGCCTACGGCCGCCGGACGGCCCTGAAGAACAACCGCCTGGTGCCGCTCGCCGCGGGCGCCCCCGGAGCGGCGGCCCCGGCGGCGGTGGGCGGCTCCTCCACCGTGGACCTGGACGCCGACCCGCCGTCGGGGGCCTCCGGCGGTGACGGCCTGGAGGTGTCCGTCCGCGACTCCGAGCCGCGGGCCTCGGCCTCGCGCAGCGTGCTGGGCACGGTGGCGCTGGTCGTGTCCGTGGCCGGGTTCCTGCTCAACCTGGGCCAGATCGTCACCCGGGGCCTGGCGGCCGACCGCTGGCCCTGGGGCAACATGTTCGAGTTCGTGGTGGCGATCTGCCTGTGCGCCGTGGCCGCCTTCCTGTACGCGGCCTTCCGCTACCAGGCCCGCTACCTGGGCACCTTCGTGCTGCTCCCGGTGGTGCTGCTGCTGGGCATCGCCGCCCGCTGGCTGTACAGCGAGGCCGGCCCGCTGGTCCCGGCGCTGCACTCGTACTGGATCGCGATCCACGTCTCCGCGGCGATCGTGGCCACCGGGGCGTTCATGGTCTCCGGTGCCGCCGCCATCACCTACCTGGTGGCCCACCGGACCGAGGTCAAGCGCGCGGCGGGCGAGCGGGTGGCCGGCATCGCCGCCAAGCTGCCCAGCCCCGAGCTGCTGGACCGGGTCTCGCACCGCTTCGTGGTGATCGCCTTCCCGCTGTGGACCTTCGCCATCATCGCCGGGGCGGTCTGGGCGGACGAGGCCTGGGGCCGTTTCTGGGGGTGGGACCCCAAGGAGGTCTGGTCCTTCATCACCTGGGTGGTCTACGCTGCCTACCTGCACTCGCGCGCGACCGCCGGCTGGAAGGGCACCCGCTCGGCCTGGATCGGCGTGATCGGCTTCGCCTGCCTGATGTTCAACTTCTTCGGCGTGAACTACATGTTCAGCGGCCTGCACAGCTACGCCTGACACGTCTGCCCGGCCCGCCTGAGGGCCGCGCACCGCACACGGGTCCGCCCCCGCCTCTGTGTCGAGGCGGGGGCGGACCCGTACCGTGCGGGGCGCCGTGCGCGTCCACGGCGCCCTGAGGGACGGCGCCGCGGCCGCGAGGCCGCCCGTGGTGCTCAGTCGTCCGGGTTGATGCGCCTGTTCAGGCGGCGCAGGAACTCGGGGTCGTCGTCGGGGCCGATCGGGCCGGGGTGCCCCGGATCGGCGTGGGCGTCGGACGGGTCGGCGTCCGCGAACGAGGGCGCGGGGCGCTCGGGCGCGGCCGGGCCGGGGGCCGCCTCCGGGATCCGCGGGCGGCCGAGAAAGAGCCAGAGCAGCGGACCGATGGGGGTGAACACGACGATCGCGATCAGCCACAGGAGTTTGGGCAGGTTGCGGACCTCCGATGCCGGGGTGGTGAGCGCGTCGAAGAACGCGTACACCCAGAGCACGATCGTGAGCAGCGTGAACAGGCCAGCGAGCCACACCATGGATCCAGCCTATCCGCGATCCGCCGCGGGTGTGCGGGGAGCGCCGTGTCGGGCGTCGCGCCTGATGGGGGCGCGCGCCTGCGGGGGAGCGGGCGTCGCCGGGCGTGCGGCCCGGGCCTCAGGGGGCGGACTCGGTGGTCTCGCCATGGAGCAGTGCCCGGACCTCGGACTCGCGGAACCTCCGGTGGCCGCCGGGGGTGCGGATGCTGCTGATGCGCCCGGATGCGGCCCACCGGGTGACGGTCTTGGGGTCGACCCGGAAGAGGGAGGCGACCTCTCCGGGAGTCAGTAGCCGTTCGCTTCCTCTTTCCACCTTCACAATCCCCCTTCGGGGCCCGCCGTGTGGTCTGGGGGAGGCGGGCGATTGATCCCCTAGTGTGCACGAGATAGTCCGTTTCCTCCCTAGTTTTCGTAAAAACTGGGGGGAGGAGGGGGAGTGTGCGCGATATGTGATCGGACCGTGACCTTCAAAAGGCGGTGTCGACTTGATTCGTCCCATCATCCGCGGCAGGTCTCCCCGCGGGCGCAGCGCCGATCGGCCCCTTTATCCTGGACGGGGCGGTCGGCGATGCCGCCGACCCCCACGATAGTGAACCAGACCACCCCATGTGAGGCAGTTTCATGCGCAGCGTCCTCGCCTACACCGCCGCACGGCTCCTGCTGTTCGGGGTCGCCTTCGGTCTCCTCTACCTGCTGGGGGCCCGCGGCGCGCTCGCGCTGATCCTCGCCGCCCTGGTCAGCGGCCTGGTGAGCTACATCGTGCTCTCCCGCCAGCGCGACGCGGTCTCGGAGCGGATCACCGCCCGGACCGACCGGATGAGCCGCCGGCTGGAAGAGGGCGCCGCCCACGAGGACGCCGCCCAGGCCGCCGGAGCGGCTCCGCGGCCTGCGCCGTCGCCGAAAGCGGCCGGATCCGGCCGCGCCGGGGCCGAGGACGCGGACGGCGCCGGCACGACGGGCGCCGGGAACGGCGACGGGGCCCGCCCCGAAGAGCAGGCCCCGGCCGCGCAGTAGCCCGGTGCCCGGCTAGCCGAGCGGGAACATCCCCAGCCGGGCCCGGTCCCGCTCGCCCAGGCGCGTGGTGTCGCTGCCCACGTACAGCCCGTCCTCGGTGGCCAGGAAGGCCTCGACCCCGTGGCCCCGGCTGCGGCCCGGGTTCCACGCCAGCGCCCGGCCCGTGGCCGGGTCGACCGCCGCGATGCCCTCGCGCTCGACCGCGCCGGGCCCCGCGTCGTGCTCCCCGTGCCGGTTGTCCATCCAGCGCTGGTGCCCCCCGGCGTAGACCGCGGCCCCGGTGGCCTCCACCGCGTACAGCGAGTCGCCCCCGGTGTGGTTGGTCCAGGTCGGCCGCGCGCCGGGGCGGTCGGTGCTCTCCCAGCGCGCCACCGTCTTGCACAGCCCCGGCTTGATCTGCGGGCCGCCCGCGGTGACCACCGCGAAGTAGGAGCCGTCGGGCGCGAAGTCGATCTGGCGCATGTAGGTGTGCATCCGCGAGTAGTCGCACTCGGCGGCGTAGGCCTCGGTCGACCACGGGCTGAGCCGGGCGGGCGAGGCGCCGGTGTCCACGACCGCGATCTGCGGGCGCCGCTCGCCCTCGACCTCCATGAAGGTCCCGGCGATGACCAGCCGCCCGCCGTCCGGGCTGAGCGCCAGGTCCTGCACGCGCAGGGTCCCCCGGCGCTCCCGGCCGATCGCGATGGAGAAGCCGCCGTCCGCGTCCCCCGTGCGGGCGTCCAGTCGGGCGAGCCCGCGCTCGCCCCCGCCGCCGGCGGAGGAGAACGAGCCCCCGGCGTACAGGTCGTCGCCGTGCCGGGCCAGGCGGTACACGCTGCCGCCGGTGATCCGTGCGTCGAACCCCCGGTCCACCCGCCCGTCGGGGCCGACCAGCGCCGCGCCGCGCACCGGCCGCGCGCCCATCCGGGTGAACGCGCCGCCGACGTACACCCCGTCGCCGGCCTCGCCCGCCGGGACGACCGAGGCGACCGTGGCGTCCGGGTCGGGGGAGAAGTCGAGCACGCGGCCGGTGCCGTGCTCGAAGGCGAACAGGTTGCTGCGCCGGTAGGTGGTGGTGCGGTCCGGCGAGGCCACGCGCTGGAAGGAGCCGCCGACGTAGACGGTGCCGCCCACCTTGGCGATGGACGTGACCCTGCCGTCCAGCACGTGCGGGGTCCAGGCCACGGGCCGCTCGCCCACCACCCCCGGGTGCCCGGTGTGCTCCGCCGGGGCGGCGGCCGCCGGGGGCGCGGCGATCGGCAGGCTCAGCGCGAGCGCGCTCAGAGCGACGGCGAGTGGTCGGCGGCGGTGAGTGGAGGCCACGGGCGCCCTTCTTCCCATCCGTACGTTCGGTCATGTATCGGCTTCGTACAGTAACCGTAATGGGGGTGTCGGCGTGACCGGAATCGCCGGGCGTCACCGACCCGCCGGAGCGGGCTTAGGCTGGGCGCATGACCCGCGCCGAACTCGACAAGTCGCCCGCCGACGTCGCCGCGATGTTCGACAGCATCGCCGGCCGCTACGACCTGCTCAACGACGTGCTCTCGCTCGGACAGGACCGCCAGTGGCGGCGGGCCGCCGTGCGGGCGGTCGAGGCCTACAGCGGCGAGCTGGTGCTCGACCTGGCCGCCGGCACGGGCACCTCCTCCGAGGCGCTGACCGGGAACGGCGCGCGGGTGATCGCCTGCGACTTCTCCCAGGGCATGCTGAGCGAGGGCGCCCGCCGGCGCGGCGGGGCGGTGTCGGGGGGCGTGGCCTGCGTGGCCGGGGACGCCCTGGAGCTGCCCTTCGAGGACGCCGCCTTCGACGCGGTCACCATCTCCTTCGGGCTGCGCAACGTGCAGGACACCGACCGCGCCCTGCGCGAGATGTACCGGGTGACCAAGCCCGGCGGGCGGGTCGTGATCTGCGAGTTCAGCCATATCCCGGTGCGCGCGGTGGACCGGGTCTACTCCGGGTACCTGATGGCCGCGCTGCCCCGGATCGCCGGGCTGTTCTCGGACAACACGGGGGCCTACGGCTACCTGTCGGAGTCGATCATGGACTGGCCGGACCAGCCGGGGCTGGCCGCGCGGATGCAGCGCGCCGGGTGGACCCGGGTGGCCTGGCGGAACCTGACCCTGGGCGTGGTGGCGCTGCACCGCGGCTACCGCCCGGCCGAGCTGTACTGACCACTGAGGTCGGTGACACCATCCCCGGCCCCTCCCCGTTGATCTCGGGAAAAACGCCCCTAAACCCGCCCTTGTAGGGTCGCTTTTCCCGAGATCAACGGGGATCCGTGCCGGGGGAGCCGGACGGGGGCCGGGTCTCGGCGCGTCGGCCCCTATCTTTCCCACCCGTCACTCCAGCAACAAAGGCACCAGAACTGATGTTCTGGTGCCTTTCGTGTTTCTGAAGGATGAAGGTGATTTCGGAGGATGAAACGGACGTAGGTTGACCTTAGTAACCCTGGTAAAAGCCGATCTGCCCGGTTTGCGACTGAAAATGCCCGGACGAGATGAATGGCAGATGGGGGTCGCCCCTGGAACGCGAAAGGTCTAGACTTCGGGGCGAGGCCTTGTGAAGGGCTTCACAAGGGTACGTGTCGTGGGTAACTCCGGACACCCTCGTACGGCCCGCCCCAGAAGCGCACAAAGCGCCCATACCGCGCACCCCCACAGCCACAGGGACCACTCGTGAGCGCCACCGCACCCGACGCCCCCTCCGGGCGGGCCACCGCAGACCTCGAAGCCGACGTGATCATCGTCGGGGCCGGGCCCGCCGGCTCCGCCGCGGCCTGCCACATGGCCAGTGCCGGCCTGGACGTGCTGCTGCTGGAGAAGACCTCCTTCCCCCGCGAGAAGGTGTGCGGCGACGGGCTCACCCCGCGGGCGGTCAAGCAGCTCGCCGCGCTGGGCGTGCCCTTCGACGGCGACGGCTGGATCCGCAACCGCGGCCTGCGCATCATCGGCGGCGGCGTGCGCCTGGAACTGCCCTGGCCCGAGCTGGCCTCCTACCCCGGTTTCGGGCTCGTGCGCACCCGCTACGACTTCGACCTCATCCTGGCCGAGCGCGCCCGGGCCTGCGGCGCCAAGCTGCTGGAGCGCACCAACGTGCGCGAGCCCCTGGTGGACGAGCGCACCGGCCGGGTGCAGGGCGTGGTGGCCACCGGCCCCGACGGCGAGCAGGTGCGCTACCGGGCGCCGCTGGTGGTCGCCGCGGACGGCAACGCCTCCCGGCTGTCGGTGGCCCTGGGCATCCGCAAGCGCGACGACCGCCCGATGGGCGTGGCCGTGCGCACCTACTTCGACAGCCCCCGCCACGACGACGACTACCTGGAGTCCTGGCTGGAGCTGTGGGACGACACCGGCGGCAGACGCACGCTGCTGCCCGGCTACGGCTGGGTCTTCGGCGTCGGCGACGGCACCTGCAACGTCGGCCTGGGCATCCTCAACTCCACGTCGGCCTTCCAGGAGGTCGACTACCGGAGCCTGCTCAAGCGCTGGACGCAGAGCATGCCCGAGGAGTGGGGCTTCACCGAGGAGAACCGGCGCGGGGGCGTGCGCGGTGCCGCCCTGCCCATGGGCTTCAACCGTACGCCGCACTACTCGCGCGGGCTGATGCTGGTCGGCGATGCGGGCGGCATGGTCAACCCCTTCAACGGCGAGGGCATCGCCTACGCGCTGGAGGCCGGGGCGATCGCCGCCGACGTGGCCGTGCAGGCGCTGTCCCGCCCGACCGTGCAGACCCGCGAGCGCACCCTGATGCGCTACCCCGACGTGCTCCGCGACGCCTACGGCGGCTACTACACGCTGGGCCGGTACTTCGTGAAGATGATCGGCAACCCCGAGTTCATGAAGTACGCGACCCGCTACGGCCTGCCCCAGCGCACCCTGATGCGGTTCGCGCTGAAGATGCTGGCCAACCTCACCGAACCGTCCCACGGGGACGCCATGGACCGCGTCATCAACGGCATGTCGCGGATGGCGCCCACGTCCTAGGAGGGGCGATGGCGAGCGAGGGGCCCACGCCGGCCGCCCACGTGAAAGCGATCACAAGCGGGCGTGCATCCGCACGCCCGTCATGAAGGGGACGTCCACCGATGGAGCTGTACACACCCGTATTCGTGCTCGGCGGGATCGGCGCCGCGTTCGTGGTCGTATCGATGGTCGTCGGCAGCATCGCCGGCCCCAAGCGGTACAACCGCGCCAAGCTCCAGGCCTACGAGTGCGGGATCGAGCCGACCCCGCAGCCCGCGGGCGGCGGCCGGTTCACCATCAAGTACTACCTCACGGCGATGCTCTTCATCGTCTTCGACATCGAGATCATCTTCCTCTACCCGTGGGCGGTCCATTTCGACGCGCTCGGCCTGTTCGGCCTCATCGCGATGGTCCTCTTCCTGGTGAACGTCTCGATCGCCTACGCCTACGAATGGCGCCGCGGAGGCCTGGAATGGGACTGATCCGGCAGGCGCCGCCCCGCACGGCGCGCACGGGAAACGGACAAGGGGGTTCGCCTCATGGGACTTGAGGAGAAACTGCCGAGCGGTGTCATGCTCGGCACCGTCGAGCAGGTGGTGGGGCTGGCCCGCAAGAGCTCGATGTGGCCGGCCACCTTCGGGCTGGCCTGCTGCGCCATCGAGATGATGTCGGTCGGCGGTCCGCACTACGACCTGGCCCGGTTCGGCATGGAGAAGTTCGGCGCCACGCCGCGCCAGGCCGACCTGATGATCGTGGCCGGCCGGGTGAGCCAGAAGATGGCCCCGGTCCTGCGCCAGATCTACGACCAGATGCCCGAGCCCAAGTGGGTCATCGCGATGGGGGTGTGCGCCTCCAGCGGCGGCATGTTCAACAACTACGCCGTGGTGCAGGGCGTGGACCACGTGGTGCCGGTTGACATGTACCTGCCCGGCTGCCCGCCCCGGCCCGAGATGCTGCTGGACGCCGTGCTCAAGCTGCACGACAAGGTGCAGAACACCAAGCTCGGCGCGCACCGCCAGCGCGAGATCGAGGAGGAGGAGCAGCGGCGGCTGCGCCGCTCGCTCCCGCTGGTCGACCAGAACGAGGGGGGCGGGCGATGAGCATGTCCAACGGGGCCGGCCACACGCCCGCCGACGACCTGCCCGAGCGCGCCGGACGCGAGCGGCTCGAGGCGCCGGTCACGCGCACCGGCATGTTCGGCGCCGGCGACACCGGTGACACCTCCGGCTACGGCCGGCTGCGGGTCCGCCGCACCGTGGCGCCCGGCGCCGAGCGGCCCTACACCGACCCCGGCGACCCGCGCACCGCCGGCTTCGACGCGGTGGCCGACGCCCTGGAGCAGGCGCTGGCCGACGCCCCCGCCGGCTACGGCGGGGCCGTGGAGCGGGTGGTGGTCGACCGCGGCGAGATCACCTTCCATGTGCGCCGGGAGCACCTGCCCGAGGTGCTGCGCCGCTTCCGCGACGCCGAGGACCTGCGCTTCGAGCTGTGCCTGGGGGTGACCGGGGTGCACTACCCCGACGACACCGGGCGCGAGCTGCACGCGACCTACATCCTGCGGTCGATCACCCACAACCGCGAGGTGCGGGTGGAGACCTGCTGCCCCGACGCCGACCCGCACATCCCCTCGGCGACCGGGGTGTACCCGACCAACGACTGGCACGAGCGGGAGGCCTGGGACTTCTTCGGGATCGTCTTCGACGGCCACCCCGCCCTGACCCGGATCGAGATGCCCGACGACTGGCACGGCCACCCGCAGCGCAAGGACTACCCCTTGGGCGGCATCCCGGTGGAGTACCGCGGGGCGACCGTTCCCCCGCCGGACGAGCGGAGGTCCTACGCATGAGCACCCCACGCGAGCACGACCGGGCGAGGAGGGAGGCGCGGCCATGAGCGCACAGGCCACCGAGGAGCACGTGGACGCCACCGGCGGCGACTGGGACGAGGTCGTCGCGGCGGCGCAGGCGAGCTCGGCCGAGCGGCTGGTGGTGAACATGGGGCCGCAGCACCCCTCCACCCACGGGGTGCTCCGGCTCATCCTCACCCTCGACGGCGAGACCGTCACCGAGGCGCGCGTCGGCATCGGCTACCTGCACACCGGCATCGAGAAGAACATGGAGTTCCGGACGTGGACCCAGGGGACCACGTTCGTGACCCGCATGGACTACCTCACGCCGATCTTCAACGAGACGGCGTACTGCCTGGCCGTGGAGAAGCTGCTGGGCATCACCGACGAGATCCCCGAGCGGGCCAACGTCATCCGGGTGCTGATGATGGAGCTCAACCGGATGTCCTCGCACTTCGTGGCGATGGCGACGTTCGGCATGGAGCTGGGCGCCACCACGGTGATGACCAACGGCTTCCGTGAGCGGGAGATGGTGCTCGACATCTTCGAGCTCATCACCGGGCTGCGGATGAACCACGCCTACATCCGCCCCGGAGGGGTCTCCCAGGACCTGCCCTCCGGCGCCGTGGGCAAGATCCGCGAGCTGCTCAAGGAGATGCCCGAGCGCATCGCGACCCTGCGCAAGCTGCTCGACGCCAACCCGCTCTACCTGGCCCGCACCCGCGACGTGGCCCACCTGGACCTGGCCGGGTGCATGGCGCTGGGCGTGACCGGGCCGCTGGTGCGCGCCTCGGGCCTGCCCTGGGACCTGCGCAAGGCGCAGCCCTACTGCGGCTACGAGGACTACGAGTTCGACATCCCGGTCTCCGAGGGCGGCGACGTCTACGCCCGCTACCGGGTGCGCGTGGCCGAGCTGGAGCAGAGCCTGCGGATCATCGAGCAGTGCCTGGACAAGCTGGAGCCCGGCCCGGTCATGGTGGACGACCCCAAGATCGGCTGGCCCGCCAAGCTCGCCCTGGGCGCCGACGGCCTGGGCAACTCCCCGGACCACATCGCGCACATCATGGGCGGCTCCATGGAGGCGCTCATCCACCACTTCAAGCTGGTCACCGAGGGCTTCCGCGTGCCCTCGGGCCAGGCCTACTCCGCCGTGGAGAGCGCTAAGGGCGAGTTGGGCTGCCACGCGGTCAGCGACGGCGGCACCCGGCCCCACCGGGTGCACTTCCGCGACCCCTCGTTCACCCACCTGCAGGCGGTGGCGGCGATGTGCGAGGGCGGGACGGTCGCCGACGTGATCGCCGCGGTGGCCAGCATCGACCCCGTGATGGGAGGCGTGGACCGGTGACGGAGCCAGCGGAGAGGGGAGGGCCCCGATGACGAGGACCTTCGACGAGGAGACCAGGGCGCGGCTGGAGGTCGACGCCAAGGAGATCATCGCCCGCTACCCCAAGGCGCGCTCGGCGCTGCTGCCCCTGCTCCACCTGGTGCAGGCCGAGGAGGGGCACGTCAGCACCGCCGGGATCGGCTTCTGCGCCGATCAGCTGGGGCTGACCGCGGCCGAGGTCACGGCGGTGGCGACCTTCTACACCATGTACAAGCGCCGCCCGGTGGGCGACTACCACGTGGGCGTGTGCACCAACACCCTGTGCGCGGTGATGGGCGGCGACGAGATCTTCTCCGCCCTCAAGGAGCACCTGGGGGTGGGCAACGACGAGACCACCGAGGACGGCAAGGTCACGCTGGAGCACGTGGAGTGCAACGCGGCCTGCGACTTCGCCCCGGTCGTGATGGTCAACTGGGAGTTCTTCGACAACCAGACCCCCGACAGTGCCAAGGAGCTGGTCGACGGCCTGCGCCTGGGCCGGGACGTACGCCCCACCCGCGGCCCGGGGTCGGTCTGCACCTGGAAGGAGGCCTCCCGGGTGCTCGCCGGGTTCTCCGACGGGCGCGCCGACGAGGGCCCGCAGGCGGCGGGGCCGTCCCTGGAGGGGCTGCGGCTGGCCCGCGAGCGCGGCTGGACCGCGCCCGCCCCGGGCGACGCCGGCGCCGGTGAGGAGGCCGGACAGTGACGACGACGCTCACCCCCGTCCTCTCCGACAACTGGGACCGCCCCGACGCCCCCACCCTGGAGGGCTACCGGGCCGCCGGCGGCTACCGGGCGCTGCGCACCGCCCTGTCGATGGAGCCCGACACCCTGGTGGAGAAGGTCAAGACCTCGGGCCTGCGCGGCCGCGGCGGCGCCGGGTTCCCCACCGGTATGAAGTGGGGCTTCCTGCCGGCGGACAACCCCAACCCGCGCTACCTGGTGGTCAACGCCGACGAGTCCGAGCCGGGCACCTGCAAGGACATCCCGCTGATGATGGCCAGCCCGCACACCCTGCTGGAGGGGGTGATCATCTCCTCCTACGCCATCCGCAGCAACCAGGCCTTCATCTACGTGCGCGGCGAGGTGCTGCACGTCATCCGGCGGCTGCGGCGCGCCGTGGAGGAGGCCTACGCCGCGGGGCTGCTGGGCACCGACATCCTCGGCAGCGGCTTCGACCTGGACGTGGTGGTGCACGCCGGGGCCGGGGCCTACATCTGCGGCGAGGAGACCGCGCTGCTGGACTCGCTGGAGGGCTACCGCGGCCAGCCGCGGCTCAAGCCGCCCTTCCCCGCGGTGGCCGGGCTCTACGCCTCGCCGACCGTGGTCAACAACGTGGAGTCCATCGCCACGGTGCCCGCGATCGTGGCCAACGGCGCCGAGTGGTTCACCTCCATGGGCACCGAGAAGTCCGCCGGGTTCGGGTTCTTCTCGCTGTCCGGCCACGTCACGCGGCCCGGCCAGTACGAGGCCCCGCTGGGGGTGACCCTGCGCGAGCTGCTGGACATGGCCGGGGGGATCCGCGCCGGGCACGAGCTGAAGTTCTGGACCCCCGGCGGCTCGTCCACCCCGATCTTCACCGACGAGCACCTGGACACCCCGCTGGACTTCGAGTCGGTGGGCGCGGCCGGGTCCATGCTCGGCACCCGGGCGCTGCAGATCTTCGACGAGACCACCTGCGTGGTCCGGGCGGTGGGCCGGTGGATCGCCTTCTACGCCCACGAGTCCTGCGGCAAGTGCACGCCCTGCCGCGAGGGCAACTACTGGATGGTCCAGGTCCTGGACCGGCTGGAGGCCGGCGAGGGCTCCGAGGCCGACCTGGAGAAGCTGCTGGACATCTGCGACAACCTGCTGGGCCGCTCCTTCTGCGCCCTCGGGGACGGCGCCACCAGCCCGGTGATGTCGTCGATCAAGTACTTCCGGCAGGAGTACATCGACCACTTCGAACAGGGCGGGTGCCCGTTCGACCATGCCAAGTCGACCGTGTGGGGAGGTGCGTGATGGCGATCGCCGACAGGGACCCCTCCGGGGGGTCCGGGGGGTCGCTCCCCCGCGCTGCAGAACACCGGACCGTGTGGGGAGGGAACACGTGACCGTCACGACCGACGCCTCGTCCGGGGGCACCCCCGCGGTTCCGCCGGAGGACCTGGTCACCGTCACCATCGACGGGTTCCGGATCCAGGTGCCCAAGGGAACGCTGGTGATCCGCGCGGCCGAGCTGCTGGGCATCCAGATCCCCCGGTTCTGCGACCACCCGCTGCTCGAGCCGGTCGGGGCCTGCCGCCAGTGCCTGGTGGAGATCCCCGACGCCGGGAACGGCCGGGCGATGCCCAAGCCGCAGGCCTCCTGCACCATCACGGTGATGGAGGGCATGGTCGTCAAGACCCAGCTCACCTCGCCGACCGCGGAGAAGGCCCAGCGCGGGATCATGGAGTTCCTGCTGGTCAACCATCCGCTGGACTGCCCGGTCTGCGACAAGGGCGGCGAGTGCCCGCTGCAGAACCAGGCGATGTCCGCCGGGCAGGGGGAGACCCGCTTCACCGGGACCAAGCGCACCTTCCCCAAGCCGGTGCCGCTCTCCAGCCAGGTGCTGCTGGACCGGGAGCGCTGCATCCAGTGCGCCCGCTGCACCCGGTTCTCCGCGCAGATCGCCGGCGACCCCTTCATCGAGCTGCTGGAGCGCGGCGCCGACGAGCAGGTCGGCATCGCCGAGGGGGAGCCCTTCCAGTCCTACTTCTCCGGCAACACCGTGCAGATCTGCCCGGTGGGCGCGCTGACCGGCGCCGCCTACCGGTTCCGCTCGCGCCCCTTCGACCTGGTGAGCACGCCGAGCGTGTGCGAGCACTGCGCCGCCGGCTGCGCCCAGCGCACCGACCACCGGCGGGGCAAGGTCACCCGCCGCCTGGCCGGGGACGACCCGCAGGTCAACGAGGAGTGGAACTGCGACAAGGGCCGGTGGGCCTTCACCTACGCCACCCGGCCCGACCGGCTCTCGCGCCCCCTGGTGCGCGACGAGGAGAGCCGGGCCCTGGAGTTCGCATCCTGGCCCGAGGCGCTGACCATGGCGGCCGAGGGGCTGTCCCGGGCGCGCCGCACGGCGGTGCTCGCCGGCGGGCGGCTCACCCTGGAGGACGCCTACGCCTACGCCAAGTTCGCCCGCGTCGCGCTCAAGACCAACGACGTGGACATGCGGGCCCGCGCGCACTCCGAGGAGGAGGCCGAGTTCCTGGCCGCCCGGGTGGCCGGGACCGGCCTGGGGGTCACCTACGCCGACCTGGAGTCGGCGCCCGCGGTGCTGCTGGCCGGGTTCGAGCCCGAGGACGAGTCGCCGGTGGTGTTCCTGCGGCTGCGCAAGGCCCACCGGGCCGGGAACGGGCGGGTCTTCTCCGTGGCCCCCTTCGCCAGCCGCGGCCTGGACAAGGCCGGGGGCACCCTGGTCCCGGCCGCGCCCGGGGAGGAGGCGCGGACCCTGGACGCCCTGGCCGAGGCGGCCCCCGAGGCCGACGCGGCGCTGCGCGCCGAGGGGGCGGTGCTGCTGGCCGGGGAGCGGCTGGCGCAGAGCCCGGGCGCTCTGTCCGCGCTGACCCGGCTGGCCGACCGCACCGGGGCCCGCCTGGCCTGGGTGCCGCGCCGCGCCGGTGAGCGCGGCGCGGTCGACGCCGGTGCGCTGCCCAACCTGCTGCCGGGCGGCCGCCCGGTGGGCGACGCCCGTGCCCGCGCCGAGACCGCCCGGGTCTGGGACGTGGCCGCGCTGCCCGAGCGCGAGGGCCGCGACACCGCCGCCGTGCTGGAGGCCGCGGCCGCCGGGGAGCTGGACGCCCTGGTCGTGGCCGGCGTCGAGCTGGACGACCTGCCCGACCCGGAGGCGGCCCGCGAGGCCCTGGCCCGGGTGCCGTTCATCGTCTCCCTGGAGCTGCGGGCCGGCGACGTCACCGATCGCGCCGACGTGGTGCTGCCGGTGGCCGCCGTCGCCGAGAAGTCCGGGACCTTCGTGGACTGGGAGGGGCGGCACCGCCCCTTCGACGACGCGCTGAAGGTGCCCGGGGCCCTGTCGGACCTGCGGGTGCTGGCGGCGGTCGCCGACGAGATGGACGTCCACCTGGGGCTGCCGGACGCCGCCGCGGCCCGCCGCGAGCTGGCCGAGCTCGGCGCCTGGCGGGGCGAGCGGGTCCCGGACCCGGCCACCGCACCGGAGCCGGCCGCCGCCCCCGGGCGGGGCGAGGCGGTGCTGGCCACCTGGCGCCAGCTGCTGGGCAACGGGCGGATGGAGGACGGCGAGCCCTACCTGGCCGGGACCGCCCGGCCGGCCCTGGCCCGCGTCTCGGCCGCCACGGCCGCCGAGGCCGGCCTGGCCGACGGCGGTGAGCTGCGGGTGAGCGGGCCGCGGGGCGCCGTCACCGTTCCCGCGGTCGTCGCCGCCGCGATGCCCGACCGTGTGGTCTGGCTGCCCGCCAACGCCCGCGAGTGCGACGTCCGCCGCGACCTGGGGGCCGCCGCGGGCGACACCGTCCGCCTGGAGGCGGTCCCTGCGGCCCGGACCGCCACGAGTGCTGGGAGCCCACAGTGAAGCCCGACGCTGCGACGGCGGCCGCCTGGCAGGCGGCCCAGGCCGCCGATCCCGCGCTGGAGGCCTTCGGCGGCGATCCCTGGTGGATCACCCTGATCAAGGCCCTGGCCGTGTTCGTCTTCCTGATGCTGTCCGTGCTGATGATGATCATGGCCGACCGCAAGGTCATGGGCCGCATGCAGCAGCGGCACGGCCCCAACCGGATGGGCCCCTGGGGGCTGCTGCAGTCCCTGTTCGACGGCGTGAAGCTGTCGCTCAAGGAGGACGTGATCCCGCGCAACGTGGACCGCCTGGTCTACATCGCGGCGCCGATGATCGCGGCGGTCCCGGCCTTCATCGGCTTCTCGGTGATCCCGATCGGGCCCGAGGTGTCGATGTTCGGCGTGACCACGCCGCTGCAGCTGACCGACCTGCCGGTGGCGGCCCTGGTGGTGCTGGGCACCGCCGCGATCGGGGTGTACGGCATCGTGCTGGGCGGCTGGGCCTCCCAGTCGCCCTACGCGCTGCTCGGCGGCCTGCGCGCCTCGGCGCAGGTGATCAGCTACGAGATCGCCATGGGGCTGAGCTTCGTGGCGGTGTTCATGCTCTCGGGCACGCTCACCACCTCCGGCATCGTCGACGCCCAGCAGGACCTGTGGTTCGCCGTGGTGCTGCTGCCGTCGTTCCTGATCTACCTGGTCACCATGGTCGGCGAGACCAACCGCCTGCCCTTCGACCTGGCCGAGGGGGAGGGGGAGATCGTCGGCGGCTTCATGACCGAGTACGGGTCGATGAAGTTCACCATGTTCTTCCTGGCCGAGTACGTGAACATGGTGACCGTCGCCGCGGTGTCGGTGACCTTCTTCCTGGGCGGCTGGTACGCGCCGCCGCCGCTGACCGCCGTGTGGGAGGGCGCCAACGCCGGGTACTGGCCGGCGCTGTGGTGGCTGCTCAAGTTCATGGCGGTCATGTTCCTGTTCATCTGGCTGCGCGGCTCGCTGCCGCGGATCCGCTACGACCAGCTGATGAAGCTGGGGTGGAAGGTCCTCATCCCGATCCAGCTGGTGTGGATCACCGCGGTGGCCGCCGTGCGGCTGATGGTCAACGAGGACGCCCCGGTGGCCGCCACGGCCGCCGTCGGCGCCGCCTTCGCACTGGTCACCGCGGCCGCTCTGGCCGCCTGGGTGCGCGCCGCCAAGCGCCGTGCGGCCGCCGAGGCGGCCGAGCGCGCCGAGGAGCTGCGCGCCATGGCCGAGGACCCCGCCCGCGGCGGGTTCCCGGTGCCGCCGCTGCGCGCCGCGCACTACGGCAGCAGCGTCCCCGCGGAGCCGTCCCCGACCGCACCGGCCCCGGCCGGCAAGCCCGCCAAGCGTGAGGAGGTTACCGGTGCTTGACTGGCTCAACCCCGTCAAAGGGTTCGGCGTCACCTTCCACACCATGTTCACGAAGGTGCCGACCATCGAGTACCCGGAGGTGAAGCGCCCCACGGCGCCGCGCTTCCACGGACGCCACCGGCTCAACCGGTGGCCCGACGGCCTGGAGAAGTGCATCGGCTGCGAGCTGTGCGCCTGGGCCTGCCCCGCCGACGCCATCTACGTCGAGGCGGGGGACAACGAAGAGGACGAGCGGTACTCGCCCGGCGAGCGGTACGGCCGGGTGTACCAGATCAACTACCTGCGGTGCATCCTGTGCGGCCTGTGCGTGGAGGCCTGCCCCACCCGGGCGCTGACCATGACCAACGAGTACGAGCTCGCCGACGACGACCGCGAGAGCCTCATCTACACCAAGGAGCAGCTCCTGGCCGGGCTGACCGAGGACATGGAGGCCCCGCCGCACCCGATGCGCCTCGGCGACACCGAGGAGGACTACTACCGGAACCACGGCGAGGCCGCGCGGCGCCAGACCCCGGCGCCCGAGGCCGCCCGGAGCACCGGCGCCGCCGGTGAGCCGGCGCCGGAGGCGGCCGGGCAGAGCGGGGCGGTCCGATGAGCGAGGCCGTCGCGTTCTGGACCATCGGCGCCCTCGTGCTGGCCGCCGCCGCGGGGGTGGTGCTCTCCCGCAAAGCCGTCTACTCGGCGCTGATGATGGCCGTGGTCATGCTGGGCCTGGCCGTGTTCTACGGGATGAACCAGGCGCCGTTCCTCATGGTCGTGCAGATCGTCGTCTACACCGGCGCCGTGCTGATGCTGTTCCTGTTCGTGCTGATGCTCGTCGGCGTCAGCTCGGCGGACTCGCTGGTGGAGACCATCCGCGGGCAGCGGGTGCTGGCCGGGGCGGTCGCCGCGTGCTTCCTGTTCGCCCTGGGCCTGGGGCTGACCCGGATCGCCGGCGTGGAGCCGGTCGGCCTGGGCGCCGCCGCGGCCGCCGGGGGCACCGTGCCCGCGATCGCCTCGGAGGTGATCTTCCGCTACGTGATCGCCTTCGAGGCCACCGGTGCCCTGCTGATCACCGCGGTGCTGGGGGCGCTGGTGCTGGCGCACTCCGCACGCACCGGCGAGCGGCGCAGCCAGCGGCGGCAGGCCCGCGAGCGGGTCCTGAGCGGATACCCCACCCCGCTGCCGGGGCCGGGCACCTACGCCCGGCACAACGCCATCGACATGCCGGCGCTGCTGCCCGACGGGTCGGTGTCGCGGCTCTCGCTCAACCCGGTGCTCACCGCCCGCGACCCCGAACTGCAGTCCGGGGTCCCCGAGGACATCCGGCTGGGCACCGTGCCCGAGGCCGGCGGCGCCTCGGACTCGGCCGCCTCCAAGGAGGGGCGCGCCGCCGGGGAGGAGCCCGCCGCGCAGGCGGAGGGGGCCGGCGCCGAGGGCGGCGGCCAGGGCGCCGACGGACCGTCCGACGGACAGGAGGCTGAGCGCTCGTGGACCCGATGAACTACATCGCGCTGGCCGCGCTCCTGTTCACCATCGGAGCGGTGGGGGTGCTCGTCCGGCGCAACGCGATCATCGTCTTCATGTGCGTGGAGCTCATGCTCAACGCCTGCAACCTGGCGTTCGTCGCCTTCGCGCGCATGCACGGCGACATCGAGGGGCAGGTCATCGCGTTCTTCGTGATGGTCGTCGCCGCCGCCGAGGTCGTCGTGGGGCTCGCGATCATCATGCAGATCTTCCGGACCCGCAGGTCGGCGTCGGTCGACGACGCGAACCTGCTCAAGTACTAGAAGGCGGCGCGACCGTGTCTGACAACTCCCTCGTGCTCGGCGGCGCCTGGATGCTCATCGCGCTGCCCCTGCTGGGCGCGGCCGTCCTGCTGCTGGGCGGCCGGCGCACCGACGGGTGGGGCCACTGGCTCGCGGTGGCGCTGCCCGCGGGAAGCTTCGTGTGGGCGGTGCTCGCCCTGGTCGAGATGCTCGGCCGCGGCGAACACGAGCGCAGCATCGCGGTGCCGGTCTACACCTGGTTCTCCTCCGGGGACCTGAGCATCGGCGCCGACCTGCTGCTGGACCCGCTCTCGATCAGCTTCGTGCTGCTCATCACCGGGGTGGGCACGCTCATCCACGTCTACTCCGTGGGCTACATGGCCCACGACGAGCGGCGGCGCCGGTTCTTCGCCTACCTGAACCTGTTCGTGGCCGCGATGCTGGTGCTGGTGCTGGCCGACAACTTCGTGCTGCTCTTCCTGGGCTGGGAGGGCGTGGGCCTGGCCTCCTACCTGCTCATCGGGTTCTGGCAGCACAAGACCTCGGCGGCGGTGGCGGCCAAGAAGGCCTTCCTGGTCAACCGGGTCGGCGACATGGGCCTGCTGATCGCCGTCATGGTGATGTTCTCCACCTTCGGCACCGTGACCTTCTCCGAGGTGTTCGCGCGCCTGGACGGGGCCGGGCAGGGCGTGCTGACCGCCGTCGGGCTGCTCCTGCTGCTCGGCGCCTGCGGCAAGTCCGCCCAGCTGCCGCTGCAGTCCTGGCTGCTGGACGCCATGGAGGGCCCCACCCCGGTGTCCGCGCTGATCCACGCGGCGACCATGGTCACCGCCGGGGTCTACCTGATCGTGCGGGCGGGCCCGGTCTTCGAGGCGGCGCCCGCCGCACAGGCGACCGTGGCGGTGGTCGGCGCGGCCACCCTGCTGGCCGGGGCGGTCATCGGGTGCGCCAAGGACGACATCAAGAAGGCCCTGGCCGGGTCGACCATGAGCCAGATCGGCTACATGACGCTGGCCGCCGGGCTGGGCCCGGCCGGGTACGCGGTCGCCATCGCGCACCTGGTCACCCACGGCTTCTTCAAGGCCGGGCTGTTCCTGGGCGCCGGGTCGGTCATGCACGGCATGAACGACGAGGTGGACATGCGCCGCTACGGCGGCCTGCGCCGGGCCATGCCGGTCACCTTCGCCACCTTCGGCCTGGGCTACCTCGCCATCATCGGGTTCCCGCTGATGTCGGGCTGGTGGACCAAGGAGGGGATCATCGAGGCGGCCTTCGGGGCCGGCGGCGCCATGGGCCAGGTCCTGGGCTGGTGCGCGCTGGCCGGCGCCGGGCTCACCGCGTTCTACATGACGCGCGTGATGATCATGACCTTCTTCGGCGAGAAGCGCTGGGACGAGGGCGTGCACCCGCACGAGTCCCCGGTCTCGATGACCGCGCCCATGGTGGTGCTGGCCGTCGGGTCGGTGGGGCTGGGGGCCGTGCTCGTCTACGGCTACCGCTTCGCCCACTTCCTGGAGCCGGCCGTGGGCGCCCCCGAGAAGCACCACGAGTTCCACTTCGCGGCGCTGTTCACCAGCGGGCCGGCGCTGGCCGCGCTGGGCCTGATGGTCGCCGGCGCCGCGGTGGCGTGGTTCATGTACGGGCGCGCCCCGGTGCCGCGCACCGCCCCGGCGGGCAATCTCGTCACCGTGGCCGCGCGCAACGAGCTCTACGGCAACCAGATCAACGAGGGCCTGCTCATGCGTCCGGGGCAGGCCGTCACCGAGGCGCTGGTCGCCATCGACACCCACGTCGTCGACGGTGCGGTGCGGGGGGTGGCCTCGGGGGTCCGGGACACCTCCGGCGGGCTCCGGCGCGCCCAGACCGGGTTCGCCCGCACCTATGCGCTGACCATGCTGTTCGGCGCCGCCGTCGTCGTCGCCACGCTGGCAGTGAGGATTTGAGCCGATGACCGACATCCCCTGGCTGACACTGGGACTGGCACTGCCGGCGCTGGGCGCGCTGGCCGTGGCGCTGGTCCCGCGCGGGGCCCCCGGGCTGGCCAAGCGCATCGCGCTGGGCGTGTCCCTGGGCACGCTGGCGCTGATGGCCGCGATGGCGTCGAACTTCTCCACGGCCGCCGCCGACCGGCTGCAGTTCCAGGAGGTGCACCCCTGGATCCCCCGGTTCGGGATCAACTACGCCCTGGGCGTGGACGGCATCGCGCTGATGCTGATCCTGATGTCGGCGGTGCTGGTGCCGCTGGTGATCCTGGCCGCCTGGCACGAGTGCGACGACGCCGACGACGGGGACAAGGGCTACTTCGGCCTGATCCTGCTCCTGGAAGCGATGATGATCGGCGTCTTCGCGGCGACCGACGTCTTCCTGTTCTACGTCTTCTTCGAGGCCATGCTGATCCCGGTCTACTTCATGATCGGGCGCTACGGGCGGGGCGCCGAGCGGCGCCGGGCCGCGGTCACGTTCCTGCTCTACAGCCTGGCCGGCGGACTGCTGATGCTGGTCGCGGTCATCGGGGTGTACGTCTACGGCGGCACCTTCCTGTGGAGCGACCTGGCCGGCGGCGCGCTGGCCCAGGTCGACCCGGCCGCGGCGCGCTGGCTCTTCCTCGGCTTCTTCATCGCCTTCGCGATCAAGGCGCCGATGTGGCCGCTGCACAGCTGGCTGCCGAGCGCGGCGGCCTCCTCCCGGCCGGGCACCGCGGTGCTGCTGGTCGGGGTGCTGGACAAGGTCGGCACCTACGGCATGCTCCGGTACTGCCTGGAGCTGTTCCCCGGGGCCGCCACCTGGTTCGTGTGGCCGGCGGTGGCGCTGAGCCTGGTCAGCATCGTCTACGGCGCGGTGCTGGCGATCGGGCAGAGCGACATGATGCGGCTGATCGCCTTCACCTCGGTCTCCCACTTCGGGTTCATCACCCTGGGGATCTTCGCGATGACCACCCAGGCCCAGTCCGGTGCGGCCCTGTACATGATCAACCACGGCTTCGCGACCGGGGCGCTGTTCCTGATCGTCGGGTTCCTGCTCGCCCGCCGGGGGTCGGCGGCGATCGGCGACTACCAGGGGGTGCAGAAGGTGGCCCCGGTACTGGCGGGGACCTTCCTGCTGGCCGGGCTCGCCGGGCTGGCGCTGCCCGGGCTGGCGCCGTTCGTCAGCGAGTTCCTGGTGTTCGTCGGCACCTACGCCTTCAACCCGGTCCCGGCGGTCATCGCCGCGGTCGGGGTGGTGCTGGCGGCCCTCTACATCCTGTGGATGTACCAGCGCACCATGACCGGCCCGGTCCCCGAGCGGCTGGCCGGCCTGCGCGACCTCGATGCGCGGGAGGTGGCGGCGATCGCCCCGCTCGCCGCGCTCATCGTGCTGCTGGGCGTCTACCCGCAGCCGATGCTGGACGCCGCCGAGCCCGCGGTGGAGCGCACCATGGTCCAGCTGGACGCCGTCGACCCCGCGCCCGCGGTCGACGGGGCGGGCCCCGTCGCGGGCGGCGAGGAAGGAGCCCACGAGTGATCACCGACGCACCACCGGCCATCGACTACTGGCTGCTCGCCCCGATGCTGACCGTCTTCGGGGCGGGGGTGCTCGCCGTCCTGGTGGAGGCCTTCGCCCCCAAGGCGCGGCGGCGCCCGGTGCAGCTGGGGCTGACCGCGGCCGCGCTGGTCGCGGCGTTCGTGCTGACCGTGCTGCAGGTCGGCTCGGTGCCCGCGGAGGGCACCACGCTGGCCATGGGCGCGGTGGCGGTCGACCGCCCGGCGCTGTTCTTCCAGGGCACGATCCTGGTGATGGCCGCGATCGCGCTGCTGCTGATCGCCGAGCGGCGGGAGGGCGAGGACGCGTTCGCCGCGCAGGCGGCGGCGGTCCCCGGCAGCGAGGAGGAGCGCGCGCACGTGCTCGCCGGCTCCGAGCACACCGAGGTCTACCCCCTGGTGCTGTTCGCGGTGCTGGGCATGCTGCTGTTCCCGGCCGCCAACGACTTCCTCACCCTGTTCATCGCCCTGGAGGTGATGAGCCTCCCGCTGTACCTGCTGTGCGGGCTGGCGCGGCGCCGCCGGCTGTTCTCCCAGGAGGCGGCGGTCAAGTACTTCCTGCTGGGCGCGTTCTCCTCGGCGTTCTTCCTGTTCGGCATCGCGCTGGTGTACGGGTTCTCCGGGACGGTGAACTACGCCGGGGTCGCCGAGGCGGTCCGGGCCGGCGGGGGCGGCGCGTTCGAGGGCGGCGGCGGGGAGCCGCTGCTGCTGCTCGGGATCGCCCTGGTCGGGGCGGGGCTGCTGTTCAAGGTCGGCGCGGTGCCCTTCCACAACTGGAAGCCCGACGTCTACCAGGGGGCGCCCACCCCGATCACCGCGCTGATGGCCTCGGGCACCCTGGTCGCGGCCTTCGGGGCGCTGCTGCGGGTGTTCTTCACCGCCTTCGGGGACACCGCCGAGGCCTGGCGGCCGATGATCTGGGTGGTGGCGATCCTCACCATGGTGCTGGCCGCGGTGGTGGCCGTGACCCAGCGCGACATCAAGCGGCTGCTGGCCTACTCCTCGGTGGTGCACGCCGGGTTCGTGCTGACCGCGGTGGTCGCCGCGGACTCCGCGGGGCTGGCCGGGGCCATGTTCTACCTGGCGGCCTACGGCTTCACCACCGTCGGCGCCTTCGCCGTGGTCACCCTGGTGCGCACGCACGAGGGCGGCCCCGAGGCGGGGGACCTGTCCCGGTGGGCCGGGCTGGGCCGCACCTCCCCGGCGCTGGCCGGCGCCCTGGCGCTGTTCCTGCTGGCCTTCGCCGGCATCCCGCTGACCAGCGGGTTCATCGGCAAGTTCGCGGTGTTCGAGGCGGCGGTGGCCGCCGGCGCGGTGCCGCTGGTGGTGGTCGGCGTGCTCAGCAGCGCGGTGACCGCGTTCTTCTACGTGCGCATCATCGTGCTGATGTACTTCGCCGAACCGTCCGCCGAGGGGACGGTGCACACCGCCCGGGCCGGGGCGCTCACCGGTACCGCGATCGGCGTGGGCGTGGCCGCCACCCTGGTGCTGGGGATCTACCCCACACCGGTCCTGGACCACCTGGTGCCCGAGCCCGGGCAGGAGGCGGTGGCCACCGCCGGGGTCTTCACACGGTGACACCGCTCGGGCGGCGCGGACCCGCCGGTGCCCGGGCGGCGCCGGGGGGTCCGCGCCGCAGGAGGTCACCGGCGGTTCACGGGCGGTGGGTGGCTTTGGCTCTTCAACCCGGGTCCGATAACTTGGCAAGTCGGTCGATGTTCATCCCGAGAGCGCGCGATATGCCGGACCGGCGCCAGGCCGGATCCGGGGTGGTGCGCGCCCCGTTGACGTGTGGAGCTTTCTGGTGAGCGGTGCTGTCCCGAGCGGTTTCCTCGCTCTGCCGAGTATCGACCCGGTGCTCGCCCAAGAGGTCCAGGCCGACCTGGTGCGGGTCGAGGAGACGCTGCGGGACACGGTGGCCGCCAGCGACCCGCTGCTCCGGGAGGCCGCCGCCCACCTGCTGGAGGCGGGGGGCAAGCGGTTCCGGGCGACGCTGGTGCTGCTGTCCGCGCGGTTCGGCGGGGCGGCCGGCAACCCCGAGCTGGTCCCGGCCGCGGCCGTGGTCGAGCTCACCCACGTGGCCACGCTCTACCACGACGACGTGATGGACGAGGCGGAGATGCGCCGCGGCCACACCAGTGCCAACCAGCGCTGGGGCAACTCCGTGGCGATCCTCACCGGGGACTTCGTCTTCGCCCGGGCCTCGGAGATGCTGGCCGACCTGGGCACCGACGCGGTGCGGCTGCAGGCGCAGACCTTCGGGCGCCTGGTGCAGGGGCAGATCCTGGAGACCGCCGGGCCGGCCGAGGGCACCGACCCGCTCGACCACTACATGCAGGTGATCGCGGACAAGACGGCCTCGCTCATCGCCTCCTCGGCGCGGTTCGGCGCGATCTTCGGCAAGGCCGACCCCGACGTGATCGAGGCGCTCACCAGCGCGGGCGAGGCACTGGGCATGGCCTTCCAGCTCTCCGACGACATCCTGGACGTGGCCGGGGACCCCCGCGACTCGGGCAAGACCCCCGGCACCGACCTGCGCGAGGGCGTGCTCACTCTGCCCATGTTCTACGCGCTGCGCGGCACCGACCCCGCCGACGCGCGCCTGCGCTCGCTGCTGGGCCGCCCCTTGGACGAGGAGGAGGCGCACGAGGCGCTGGGGCTGCTGCGCGCGCACACGGCCATGGAGCAGGCGCGCGCGGAGATGCGCGGCTGGGCGGACCGGGCGCGCACCGAGCTGGCCCCGCTGCCCAAGGGTCCGGCGCGGGAGGCGTTCGAGGCGCTGTGCGACTACGTGGTGGAGCGCACGGGCTGAGCCGGTCGAGCGTCCTGAGCGGCCTGTCGCAGAGCCCGCCGGGTCACGCCCCGTCCCCGGGTGCGTAAGGCCCTGGCAATCCCCGGCATGAACCCCCGGTGCGGAGGGAAGCACCGCATCTGACCTGGCAGGACGCCGGGCAGAGGCACCGGGGGGTGGACGCCGTGGCGGACTATTCGGGGGCGCGGCGGCTGGTCGGGAACCGGCTGCTGGACTCCGGCGGCACCGTGGTGGGCCGGATCGGGCAGGTGTTCTTCGACGACCGGACCCGCGAACCGGCCTGGGTGACCGTGCGCACCGGGGTGTTCGGGACCGGGGAGAGCTTCGTCCCGCTGCGCGGGGCGCACGTGGTCGACGAGGGGCTGCAGGTGCCCTTCGACGCCGAGACCGTGCGCAGCGCGCCGAGCTTCGCCGTCGACCGGCACATCTCGGTCGAGCAGGAGGACGCCGTCTTCGCGCACTACGGGCTGGCGCCGGAGGTGCCCGTACCACGAGCGGAGGACCGGCCCCGGGGCCGGCACCGCAAGCCGGACCCGGGGGACGTGGGCGAGGAGCACGTCGATCAGTTGGGCTGAGCGTCGGGCTGGGCGCCGGGTCGGGCGGTCTGCTCCGGCTCGGGCTCGGGCCGCGGGGTGCGCCGGGCGTTGCGGAGCATGTCCGTGGCGAAGACGACGAGGGCGACCCAGACGACCCCGAAGCCGATCCAGCGGCTGAGCGGCAGCGGCTCGTCGAAGACCAGCCAGGCGAAGAGGAACTGCATCACCGGGACGACGAACTGCAGCAGCCCGATCATGCTGAGCGGGATGCGGCGGTTGGCCGCGCCGAAGCACATGAGCGGCACGGCGGTGGCGATGCCGCTGCCCACCAGCAGCAGGGTGTGCGCGGGGGACAGGGAGGCGAAGGTCCCGGCTCCCGACGACTCCAGGTGGACCACGTAGGCCACCGCGGGCAGGAGCATCAGCAGCGTCTCGACGGTGAGGCTCTGCAGGCCGTCGAGCGTGGTGAAGCGCTTGACCAGGCCGTAGGTGGCGAAGGAGAACGCCATCCCGAGCGAGTACCAGGGGACGCCGCCGTAGGCGTAGGTGAGCACCGCGACCGCGACGGCGCCCAGCGCGATGGCGGTCCACTGGGCGGGGCGCAGTCGCTCGGCGAAGACGAGCACCCCCAGCACCACGCTGACCAGGGGGTTGATGAAGTAGCCGAGGGCGGCCTGGGAGGTCTGGCCGGAGTTCACGGCGACGATGAACAGGCCCCAGTTGACGGAGATGACCGCCGCCGCGGCGGTGAGCACGAGCAGCTGCCGCGGGGTGCGCAGCGCCGCCAGCACCGGCCGCCAGCTCCGCCGCAGGGACACGAGCACCCCCACGACCAGCAGGGACCACACCATCCGGTGGGCGAGGATCTCCAGCGGAGCGGAGGGTTCGAGCAGGGGCCAGTAGAGGGTGGTCAGGCCCCACATGAGGTAGGCGCTGGCCCCGAGGAGCACGCCGCGATCGGTCTCGGACACCCCAGCAGAGTAGGGGAAACATCCGATGAGCGGTAGTTAGATCTGCTAACGACCGGCATTAGCCGCGTTGACGGGTGAATTCCCAGGTCGAACGGGGTCTTCCCGGCGAGGGGCGTCACCGTCGTCCGGGCGTCGTCACCCCGGCGCCGACGGCGGCCGAGTAGAGGGGCGACCGCTGACCGTCCGCTCGATTCCGGTGGGCGGTGCCATCGGGCCGTCGACCGTGGCGGTATCACCACTATCGGCGGTCTGACGTGGTGAGACCACCACGATCGATGCCCTCTCCCGGCCGGCAGAAGGGGCGAAGAGGGGGATCGGCCGTACTCCTGCCCCGCGGGGCGGCCCCGGGCAGAGGGAGCGGGACACCACGCCCGATGCCGTGAACCCGAACGGGCCCCGCCGTCCGTTCCGGACGGCGGGGCCCGCAGCGGCGGCCCGAGGCGCGCCCTCAGCCCCCCGGCAGGACCGTGAAGCCGTAGGCCAGGGCGAGGGCCGACAGCACCCCCAGTGCCGCGACCACCAGGGTGTAGTGCACCCGCGCGGCCGGCCCCCACCAGCCGCGTACCCAGGCGGGCACGGCGAGGACCGCCGCCGCGGCCGTCAGCGGGAGCGCCGCCGTCATCGGGGCCGTCAGCAGCGGCGGGTACGGCGGGAAGAGCGCCGTACCCGGGCCGATCCCCTGCAGTACCAGGGCGGCGCCGGAGCCCGCCACCAGGGCGACGGCCAGGGCCGACGCCAGCCCCGCAACGAAGCGTGCGCCGACGGCCAGGGGCGACGCCGCTCCGGCGCGGTGCCCCTGCGACCGGCGGCCCCGGAGGCGGCGCACCGCGGCGCCGACCGGCCACACGAGCGTCGACAGCGCCAGCGCGAGGGAGGCCGCCGCCGCGGCGCCCTGGACCAGGGCGTCGCGGTACCAGGGCACCCGTTCGAAGGCGTTGGACGGGATGTGGTCCATGCCCATGGCCGTGACCCGGCCGTCCTCCTCGATGAAGACCAGCCTGAAGCCCTGCTCGGCGGCGTCGCCCCCGACCGCGTGGAAGACGCCCTCCCCGGCGGGGCGCCACTCCGCCGCCCCGGACAGCGGGTCGACCGTGCGCAGGCGGTCCCCGTGCGCGCTCACCCGGGTCTGCAGGGCGGCGTAGAGCGCCTCGGCGGGTTCGCGGTGGGGGATGCGCGTCATCGAGTAGGTGCCCGCATAGCGCTCCAGTCCGCCGTCCTGCCCCCCGCCTCCGGCCTCCGGCGGCCCGGCGCCGTGGAACCGCTCCAGGTACGCGCGGACGAGGTCGTCCCGGAGGGTGAACATGCCCTCGGAGGTCCCGTCGCCGTTGGCGGCCACGAAGATCCCGGCGCCGTCCTCGGGGACGAGCGCGTACTGGGTGTGCACGCCGGGGCCGTCGCCGCCGTGGCCGATCGCGCGCGGGTCGTCCGTGCGCAGCTCCCACGCCCCGTAGCCGCTCCCGGTCAGGCGCGGATCGTTGGCCGCCTGGCGGCCGAGCATCGCCTCCACCGCGCCGTCGGTGAGCACGTCCCCGCCGGCGGGGCGCTCGCGCAGCAGCTCCAGCATGAAGACCGCCATGTCGGCGGGGGTGGAGAAGGCGCTCCCGGCCGGGGCGCCGTTGATGTACTCGTACTCCAGGCGCTCGCGGCCGTCCTGCCCGGAGCCGTACAGGGCCGGAAGGTCCAGGCGTGCGCCGACCGTGTCGGGTCCGCCGAACGCGGTGTGCTCCATGCCGAGCGGTTCGAAGAGGGTCCGCTCGATGTAGGGGCCGAAGGGCTCCCCGGTCACCTGCTCCACGACCCGGCCGGCCACCACGTAGCCGTAGTTGGAGTATCCGGTGTAGCGGCCCGGCGGGTGGATGCGATCGGGGCGCAGGTCGGCGACGTAGCGGCCGAGCGGGAGGATCTCCGCCTCGGAGGGGGCGCGCAGGCCGTCGAGCTGCTCGGCGAACCCGGCGGTGTGGGTGAGCAGGTGGTGCAGGGTGACCGGCCCGCGGGGGTCGTCCGGGAGCCGTTCGTCCTCGGGCAGGTAGGTGTTGACGTCCGCGTCCAGGTCGACCTCGCCGCGCTCGGCCAGCTCCACGACCGCCGCGGCGGTGAAGGACTTGGCGATCGACGCCGTGGGGAAGGCGGTGCGGCCGGGGTCCACCGGCTCGCCCGCCTCCAGGTCGGCGCCGCCGTAGCCCTCGGCGGCCAGGACCTCCCCGCCGCCGACGACGGAGACGCCGGCGCCGGGGACGCCGTGCTCCTCCATGAGCGCGGGCACGCGCTCGTCGAGGAAGGCGCGCACCTCCTCGGAGTCCGGGGTGTCCGGGGTGTCCGCCCGCGCCTGCACTGCGTCGGCGGGCCCGGCGGGGGCGGTGGACGAGGGGGCCCCGGGCAGCGCGGGGGCCGTGGGGATCGCGACGGCGAGCAGCACCGCGGCCGCCGCCGGTATGCGGAACGGGAAAGGCATCGGGGGCCTCCGGTGGGGGTCGGCGCACGATCGGGGCTCGTTCCCCACGAACGTAGGCACCGGCCCGGGCCCCGGTCAGTGCGCCAGGGGCCCGTCTCCGGGTGGGCCAGGCCCTACCCGCAACCCTGGGGCCAGGGCGAGCGGGCGGATACCGTGGAGGCATGTTCGGGCAGAAGAGCACCATGATCGACCCGGAGCGGGCGCTGCCCGGCCGGGACACACCGATGCCGGTTCCGGAGCGCCACGAGGTCCTGGGGACCCCGCTCGCGCCGCCCTACCCCGAGGGGAGCAGCATCGCCGACTTCGGCATGGGCTGCTTCTGGGGTGTGGAGCGCACGTTCTGGCGGCTGGGCGCCGAGCGCGGCATCATCACCACGGCCGTCGGCTACCAGGGCGGCTACACGCCCAACCCCACCTACGAAGAGGTCTGCTCCGGGCGCACCGGCCACACCGAGGCGGTGCGCGTGGTCTTCGACCCGCGGAAGATCACCTACGAGGAGCTGCTGAAGGTGTTCTGGGAGGGCCACGACCCGACCCAGGGCATGCGCCAGGGCAACGACGTGGGCACCCAGTACCGGTCCATGATCCTGTACCACGACGAGCCCCAGCGCGCGGCGGCCGAGGCGTCCCGCGACGCCTTCCAGCCGGTCCTGACCCGCTCCGGTTACGGCCCCATCACCACCGAGATCGTGGAGGCGGGCCCGTTCTACTTCGCCGAGCCCTTCCACCAGCAGTACCTGAGCGACGCGAAGAACCCCAACGGCTATTGCGGGGTGGGAGGCACGGGCGCCTCCTGCCCGATCGGTGTGGCGCGCACCGACGGGTGAGAGCCGACGCAGGCCCCCGGCGCAACGGTGTCGGGGGCCTGCCGCATGTTCGGCTAGAAGCGCTCGCTTCGGAGGTCCTGGAGGAAGGCCCCCCACTCGCCCACGGGGAACGAGAGGTGCCCGGCGTCCCTGTGCTTGGTGTCGCGGAGGTCGGCACCGTGTGCGTACTCGCGGACTTCGACGCAGTCATTGGTACCGCCGCTGTAGCTGGACTTGTGCCATTCAGCAGACATCGCTAGTCAATCCTCATCATCTCTTCGTGAACCGCCCTCACGGACGCTTCCGGGTCCAATGCCACGCCCTGTAGGGCCGCGAACAGCATGCGACGCCGGGCTACTGCTGTCGAACTCGTGAGGGTCCGTCCTTCTTCTGCGCTCTCTACGTACGCCATGTCGGGGCCATCTCGCATGGTGAGCACTCGGAAGGCCCCGGCGTTGCCGGGGTGCTTTGGGTGGTCTATAGGCACGACTTGAAGTGTCAGACGCTCCCGCTCAGCGAGAGCCGCGACGTATGCCAGCTGCTCTCGCGACGCTTCGGAGCCTCCGTAGCGTCGCTTCAGTAGTGACTCGTCGACGACGAGCCACAGCATAGGCCGCAGGCTTTCCTGCATGCTGTGTGCCCGTTCGACCCGCTCCTTCGTACGGGTGTCGAGTTCGTCCGGAGACATCCACGGGGCGGCATGCCGGATGACGGCGCGGGCGTAGGAGCCTGTCTGCAGATAACTCGGGAACGCCAAGGCCTGGTACTCGTAGACGGCGTCCGCATCCCTGATCGCCGCTGCGATCTCGTCAAGCCACTCGGGCCGTCCGTCCCCGGTGAGGTCGTCCCACACACGGCTCAATCGGCCATCACCGATCGCCTCGTCCAGGGCCGCGCGGAGCTTCTTGGACGGGTCCGCCTTCCCGTTCTCCAGGTTGGAGATCTGCGTCTTGCTGCTCCGGACCCGTCTGGCCAACGCGGCCTGTGTATACCCGGCGTCGTTACGGGCGCGTCGGACTTCGCGACCGTACTTCTCAAGCATGTGCGGCGGAGCGGTGCGCTGCTCGGGGGGCATGCTCATACCACAGCACATCTCCGGTGTCAGCGGAACTTTTTCCCGGAAATTTCAACTCGCAGGGAACGCCGTCGGACCCTGAACAACCCCCTTCACCTCGGATGTTGTCCCGGCGATGCTCTTGAATATGAACACGACCGGCGTCCGAGGTTCCGCCGAATGAACCCGATCACCGATCCCCGGAACAACCCCCGGCACCCCTGCCCGGAGCTGCGGGACGAGTTCACTCCGCGCGGGTGGCTGTTCTTCCGCACCGACGCCCCCTGCGGCCCCGCGACCTATCACGCGGTGTTCTGCCGCCCCGTCCCGCCGAGGTGCGCCCGCCTCCTCGGCTTCCGTGAGCACGCCAAGGGACCGATCCCGCTGCTCCGCCTGCTGGTCCGCGAGCGGGCCGGCGTGATCGAGGCGCACGCCGCTACCTGCGCCCGCTGTGCGTTCGCACTGGCGGCCGCGAAACGCGACGCCGCCCTCGCCCGGTGACGCCCGGAGCCTCACCGACTCGATCCCGGCCCGTGCGGAACGAGGGGGCCGCACGGTCCGCGGGTGCCCCGGTGCACTTCCCCGTACCGGGGCACCCGCAGACCGGCCCGAGCGCCGGGCCCCTCCCGCGACGGGAGGCACTGACCAGCGAATACCCGCGAACGACCGCGCCCCGCGACCGCTCCCACGGCCGGGGAGCGCGCCCGCAGGACACCGAGGAGCCGACGACATGTCCCTCACCACGACGAAGCCCGCCCCGAGCACGACGCGTTGGGGGCGTTCGCCGGAGCACGCCGACGCCCACGCCGCCGCTGCGCGGCTGCAGGCCCGGTACCCGCAGTTGGTGATCTGGTTCGGGGAGACCTCCGGCCGCTTCTACGCGATGGACGCCTCCGGCCTGTATGAGCGCCCGACGCTCGACGCGATCACGATGCTCGTCTGGCAACGCACCAACCGCCCCCGCCCGCGCGGACGGGGGGCGGCACCCCGGACCCCCACCCGGACGAACCCGTGTTGATCTCGGGGAAGTCGGGGTAATACCGGCCGGTACAAGGCCGACTTCCCCGAGATCAACACGACCTGTCCGCGTGGCCTCGTAATTGCGGCCAACGCGAATGACCCGTTCTGCTGGACTCGGAGAGGAATGGGCATGGTCCCGAAGTCGCTCGTGCCCGCTGCGGGCGAGGCGGAGGCTGCAAGGGAGGCGCTGCCGAGGGCCGTCGACGGGCTCTCGGCGCTGACCAGGGAGCTGGGAGTCGACTCACACGGCCTTTATCGCCGTATCGGGTGGTCCGGTGTATCGGGGATGCGTCGTACCGCTCTCGGTAAGGCGTTCGGCGGGCTGTTCGTCAAGGGGGAGCGAGGAGCCGTTCTGCCAGGTGGAGCCGGCGCTCGGTCCTGGCGGTCAGGGGCGGCAGGATGAGTGCGGCCATGCGCAGGGCGGTGGCGCCGCCGTCGTGGGTGTACCGGTCGCCGACCATCAGGGCCTCGCCCGGGCAGGCGCCCACCATGCTCAAGGCCGCTTCGAACAGGCGCAGGTCGGGCTTCTCGGCGCCGTGCTCGTACGACAGCGCGTAGCCGTCGACATGGACGTCGCTGACGACCGCGATCCGGACGCCGGAGGCGCGGGTCCGGGCCAGGAAATCGGGTGCGTCGTCGGCGACCAGCTCGTTGAGCGGGTCGGATTCCACCTCGTACAGGGCCTCGGACAGGTCCGGGTCGAGGCCGGCGTCCGAGAGGACGTCCGTGAACACGCGCCGATGCATTTCGGGATCAGCGTCCATGCCGGGGGTGAGCAGGCGCCTCCCGGCATCTGCTGCGGCGAGGCAGGCTGAGACCGATGCGATGTCCGAAGGGGCCGCCGGTCTCGACGGCAGTCCCAATGCTGCGCCGATCCACTGTTCTTCGGTCAGGGGCACCGCCAGGGTGCCGCGCCAGTCCACCAGTAGCGCCGAGAACATGCCGCCCCGCCCCCCTCCTGGAACGTGATACGTCGCGCACGCTATAGGAGGGGAGCGGGTACGGGGCCGGACGGGCCTGGGGCCCGCCCGGCGGGCGTCCGGGGCTCGTCGAGGGGTCAGACGTCCAGGTTCTCCTCGACGCCCTTGAGGCGGTGGCGGGCCAGGGCGAGGTTGGAGCGGTCGCGGTCCAGCGCCAGGTACAGGAAGAGCCCTTGCCCCTTGCGCCCGGTCAGCGGCCGGATGATGTGGTACTGGGTGGACAGCGTGATCAGGATGTCGTCGATCGCGTCCTGGAGTCCCAGGTCGCTCATGGTCCGCATCTTGGCCCGGACGACCTCGGTGTTGCCGGCCGAGGCGACCGTCAGGTCGAGCTGGGAGGTCGAGCTGAGCGACCCCAGCGGCATCCCGCTGCCGTAATCGACCACCGCGGCGCCGATCGCGCCGTCGATCGCCATCATGTCCTTCAGGCCGGTCTCGATGTTGGGCATCTGCCTCACTCCAATACGTGTTCTCCGGAAAAAGCCCGATAGCCCCGCCTTGTCGCCCAGTGCGGCCAAGCGAGAGGGCAGGGTGTGACGAGGGGAGCGGGTCAAAGGGCCACCGCCTCCTGGGTCGGCGGAACGTCCGCGTTCAGATCCCGAAGACCGTTGAGCACGCGTTCGAGGACGGTCCGATCGTCCATGACCCGTACGGGTGACCCGGGGGAGTGGTCGCGAGCCGTGCGGCGCCGTCGAGGAGGCGCGGGCACCGATGCGGACGCGAGTTCCCGCAGTCGGCGCATGGCGAGGCCGAGGTGGCCCTCGCAGCGATCCATACGGACCTGCACGCACAGATCGCCGTCGTCCAGCGGCGCCACCAGGAGGTGGTGCTCCCGGTCGGTGACCACCAGCTGCTCGATACCGTCTCCGGCGTAGGCGGGGCCCTCCCGGGCCGCTCGGAGCAGAGCGGCAGCCTCCGGGGCGGGTTCCGGGGCCGCGTCGCCCGCGGCCACGATCTCGTGGCCTTCGGAGACCCGGACCAGGCCGACCCGGCTCACCCCGGGGATGGACAGAACCTTCCGCATCCGGTCCTCGATCGCGACCACGGCGCCTCTCCGCGTTCGTGGACATCCGCTACCGCCCGCCTGTGGACGGGCCGTTGCTCTCGTGCATGCCACGACATTAGTGATGTTCCGTTGATACGACCGAGTTTTCCGAGATTTCCGTCATGGGAGTGCGGGTGATCGGTGCATTCCTCGACCCGTCTGGGAGTGCTGGAGGCGAACGCGCCGATTGTCCGTGGAATCAGGCCCTGCTGTTCGGATGAGGGGTTCTTTCGCGCGCATGGAATTCAGGACGTAGGGCCCGTATATCCGATTGTGTGCGCAACCTTCCTCATGGAGAGGTGAAGATCGTCGCCCTTTCCGGCAAGTCGTGCCTGACGTCTCATGGACCCCGACCGTCCCGAGGGGTTTCGGAAACAAGAACCGGGCCGGTTCGATGAGGGAGTGGGATGAGCGGATGTTTCGGGAGGGCTCGGGGAGGTGGGGCGGGGCGGCACGGAGGCCCGTGCCGCCCCGCGCTTCCGACCGCCCTCGGAGGAGCGCCGGTCAGTCGATCTCTTCGCCGTACACCCGCTCGACGCTCATCGTCATCAGGACCCGGCGCTCGGACACCATCACCGACCGGTACTCGTCCCAGTCCGGGTGCTCGCCGGCGGCCCTGCGGTAGTAGTCGACCAGGGCCTCGACCTCCGGCCCGTGCGGGTCGCTCCCGGGGCCGGCCAGCGTCACCGGGCCCTCGGCGGTGCCCCAGGCCCGCCCGTCGGACCGCGTCACCTCCAGCGCCGCCCGCGGGTCCCGGCGCAGGTTCGCCGTCTTCGCCCGGCCCTCGGTCATCGACACCTGCAGCGTGCCGGCCTCCCGGTCGTAGTACGGCATCACGGGGGAGAGCTGCGGAAGGCCGTCCGCCTTGATCGTGGCGAGGACGCCGAGCCTGCTCTGCGCCAGCAGCCCGTGCGGGTCGAATCCGGCCGTGTCCTGCTTTTGGGCGGTCACATCTGCTCCCTTGACGTCGGTCCCCGATGACAGCATCCTCGACCTTCATACCGGTGTGAAGGTCAAGGAGGACCGGCGTGTTGATCGGAGAGCTGAGCCGCCGCACCGGGGTCCGGCCGCACCTGCTGCGCTACTACGAGGCCCAGGGCCTGCTGGACCCGGACCGCACCGGCGGCGGCTACCGCGCGTACGGGGAGGACGCCGTCACGCGGGTCGTCCAGATCCGCAGGCTCCTGGACGCGGGCCTGTCGACCCAGGACATCACCTTCATCCTGCCCTGCGCCACCGGGGCCGCCCCCGACCTGGCCCCCTGCCGCGAGCTCGTGGACGCCCTGCACGCCCGCCTCGACGACATCGAGGGCCGCATCGCGACCCTCACCCGCTCCCGGACGGCGCTGCGCGCCTACATCGAGGCCGCCGAGAGCCGGATCCCCGCGTCCGGGCCCGCCGCCCCCGCCTGAGCCGGACACGCGAAAGGCCCGCGCACGGAGGTGTGCGCGGGCCCAGGCGGTCGGCCGCGAAGGGGGCTGCCGGTCCTCCTACTGCCCGTACCCCGGGTACTGCTGGCCGTAGCCCTGCTGGGGCTGCTGCCCGTAACCCGGGTACTGCTGCGGCTGCTGGCCGTACCCGTAGCCCTGCTGGGGCTGCTGCCCGTAGCCCGGGTACTGCTGCTGGCCGTAGCCCTGCTGGGGCTGCTGCCCGTACTGCTGCTGGTAGGCCTGCTGCTGTCCGGTCTGGTACTGGTAGGCCGCGTAGGGGTCCTGCGGCTGCCCCCCGGTGGGGTGCTGCTGGTAGGCCTGCTGCTGTCCGGTGTGCTGCTGGGCGGCCTCCGGGGCCTGCTCCTCGGCGGCGGCCGCCGCCTTCCGGCCGCCGGAGCCGGCCGGGCGGAACAGGCACAGGTGCAGCGCCTCGCCCTCCGAGCCGGTGACCGGGGTCATCTGGTCGAGGTGCCAGCCGGCCTCCTCGATCCCTTCAAGGATGCGGGTCAGCCCCGGCCGGACCTTGCTGGAGCCCTCGTCGAACCCGCCGACGTCCAGCTGGACGATGAACATCCGGCGGTTCTGCTGCGCCGCCACCTTGGCGTGCTCGACGACGGTGCTGTCTCTGACGACCTGCGTGACGCTCATGGAATGAACCGTACCTATCTGCTCTGCCTGCTCTGCCCTCGCGGCGCTGCGGAGCAAGAGGTCCGCGGGGCCGTCCGCGTCCGCCCCATCATGCCGCCTGGGGGTCCGCTCTGGCCAGAAGGGCCCGGAAGCGGCCGAACAGGCCGGAACCGGCCGGTCCGGCCGCTCCCGGACACACGGCGCCGCACACGGCACGCCGGACACGCGGGACCGGATCGCGGGGCCGGACACACCGCGTCCGGGCCGGGCCGCCCGGTCAGGCCAGAGCGGCCTCCACCGCCTCGGGGACGGGGTCGTCGCCGCCGACCAGTTCGAGCGTGCGGCCGACGGACGCCGTCGAGGCCGGCTCGGCCAGCAGCGCCGCCAGCACCTCGGCGACGTCGTCCCGCGGCACCTCGGCCTTGTCCACCGACGCGGCCAGGCGGACCCGCCCGGTGCCCGGCTCGTCGGTCAGCCGCCCCGGCCGCAGGATCGTCCAGTCCAACGCCTCCGAGCGTTCCCGCAGGTCGGCGTCGGCGTCCCGCTTGGCCTCCACATAGGCCGCCCACACCGGATCCGACCCCGGGGCCGGACCGTCGTCCACGCCGATCGCCGACACCATCACATAGCGCCGCACACCGGCCAGCGAGGCCGCGTCCGCCAGCAGCGCCGCGGCCGCCCGGTCCACCGTCCCCTTGCGCTCGGCGCCGCTGCCCGGACCGGCTCCGGCGGCGAACACCACCGCGTCGGCGTCCATCACCTTCTCCGAGAGCTCGGTCACGGTGGCCTTCTCCAGGTCGGCCACGACCGGCTCGGCACCGGCCGCCCGCACGTCGTCGGCCTGCCCCGGGTCGCGGATCAGGGCCACGGGAGTGTCGCCGCGCGCCGAGAGCAGCCGCTCCAGGCGCAGCGCGATCTTGCCGTGGCCACCGGCAATCACAATTCGCATAGGGGCAGGCTACGCCGCCCGGCGGGCCCAGGAGGGAAGGATCGGCCGCCCCGCCGGGGTGCGCCGCCTCACGCCGCCGCGCCGCCGCACCGTCACTGCGGCTGCGTGCCCTTGGGCTCGTCGCCGGTGCCCAGCTCCTCCCGCAGGATCCTCTTGAGCAGCTTGCCGCTGGCGTTGCGCGGCAGGTCCTCCACCAGGTGCACCTGCTTGGGCACCTTGAACCCGGCCAGGTGCCGCCGGGTGAACGCGATCAGCTCGTCCCCGGCGACCCGCGCCCGCGGCACCACCACCGCGGTCACCGCCTCGCCCCACCTGTCGTCCGGCAGCGCGATCACCGCCGCCTCGGCCACCGAGGGGTGCCGGTAGAGCACCTCCTCCACCTCGCGGGAGGCCACCAGCACCCCGCCGGTGTTGATCACGTCCTTGACCCGGTCGACCACGGTGAAGTACCCGTCGGCGTCGCGCCGGGCCAGGTCGCCGGAGTGGAACCAGCCGCCGCGGAAGGCCTCGGCGGTCTCCTCCGGCTTGTCCCAGTACCCCTCGCACAGCTGCGGGGAGCGGTAGACCACCTCCCCGGTCTCGCCGGGCCCGGCCTCGCCGCCGTCCTCCAGCACCACCCGCGCCTCCACGTTCAGCACCGGCCGCCCGCACGAGCCCATCCGCGCCGGGACGTGCTCCTCGGGCCGCAGCACCGTGGCCAGCGGCCCGATCTCGCTCTGCCCGAAGCAGTTGTAGAAGCCGATCCCCGGCTGCCGGCGGCGGATGTCCTCCAGCACCGGCACCGGCATCGCCGCCGCGCCGTAGTACCCCTTGGCCAGCGTCGACAGGTCGCGGGCGTCGAAGTCGGGATGGTCGCGCAGCGCCAGCCACACGGTCGGCGGGGCGAAGAAGGAGGTCGCCCGCTCCTCTTCGATCCTGCGCAGCACGTCGCCGGGGTCGGGGGACTCGGCGAGCGTGTTGCGCGCCCCCGCGGCCAGCCCCGGCATCAGGAAGACGTGCATCTGCGCCGAGTGGTAGAGCGGGAGCGCGTGCAGGATCCGGTCGTCCTCGCCGATGTCGAGGGCGTGCAGGCAGCTGGCGTACTCGTGCACCAGCGCCCGGTGGGTCAGCATCGCCCCCTTGGGGGAGGAGGTGGTGCCCGAGGTGTAGAGCAGCTGGGCCAGGTCGGTGTCGGAGACCTCGGTCACCGGTCCGGTGGGGGCGTGCGGGTCGCGGGCCACCTCCAGCACCGACTCCAGGGCCCCGCGCAGGGCCAGCACGTCCCGGGCCGGGACGGAGGGGCGCACCTCTTCCACCCGGCCGGCCAGCCGGGGGTCGGCCAGCACCACGATCGAGGAGGACTGCGAGAGCACGTAGGCCAGCTCCTCGCGGCGCAGCGCCGGGTTGACCGGCACGTGCACCAGCCCCGCCCGCGCGCAGCCCAGGAAGGCCAGCACGTAGGCGTCGGAGTTGCCGCCGAAGGCGGCGACCCGGTCGCCCCGGGTCAGCCCCAGTCCCAGCAGCCAGGCGGCCACCCGGCTCGCCCCCCGGTCCAGTTCGGCGTAGCTCCAGTTCCGGCCGCCGAACCGCAGCGCGGTCCCCTCCGGGGTGCGCGCCGCCGCGCGCCTGACGACCCCGTCGACCGTGCTCGCCGTGACCGCGGCTTCCCGCTCCATCGCGCCTCCCGCTGCCCTCACCCGCGTGATGTACCTCACCACGGTAGGTGCGGGCGGGCGGGTTCGCCAGCAGAGCGCGGACCCCGCCGGGCGCACGGCCGCCCGGCGGGGTCCGGCGGGGTCCGGACCGGGGCGGTTCAGCCCCGGTGCGGCGCCCCGGGCCTCACTCCACGGTCCAGGTGTCGCCGCTGGCCAGGAGGGCCCCCAGGTCCCCCTCGCCCTGCGCCGAGCGGGCCTCGGCCACCTGCTCGTTCATCAGGGCGTCGTAGGCGGGCCTGCGGACGTCCCGGAACACCCCGATCGGGACATGCTCGAACGCCGGGAGGTCCAGCCGGGACAGCGCGAAGGCGTACCCGGGGTCCTCGCGGTGCGCGTCGTGCCGCAGCACCGCGTCCTCGCCGACCTCCTCCACGTCGACCGTGCGCAGTCCGCCGAAGCCGTCGGAGACCACGCCGCGCCCGCCCGTGGTGAGCGGCTCGCCGTGCTCCAGCCGCAGCAGCCGCAGGTCCCGCTCGGCGGGGTCCTTCAGCGGCTCGAACGCGTCGTCGTTGAAGATCGGGCAGTTCTGGTAGATCTCCACGAACGACGACCCCTCGTGCGCGGCGGCCGCGCGCAGCACCGAGGTCAGGTGCTTGCGGTCGGAGTCGACCGTGCGCGCTACGAACGAGGCCTCCGCCCCCAGCGCCAGCGACACCGGGTTGAACGGGGAGTCCAGCGACCCCATCGGCGAGGACTTGGTCACCATGCCCGGCTCGGAGGTGGGCGAGTACTGGCCCTTGGTCAGCCCGTAGATGCGGTTGTTGAACAGCAGGATGTTGACGTTGACGTTGCGCCGCAGCGCGTGGATCAGGTGGTTGCCGCCGATCGACAGCCCGTCGCCGTCGCCGGTGACCACCCAGACCGACAGGTCCGGGCGGGAGGCGGCCAGCCCGGTGGCGATCGCCGGCGCCCGGCCGTGGATCGAGTGCATCCCGTAGGTGCTCAGGTAGTAGGGGAACCGGGAGGAGCACCCGATGCCCGAGACGATGACCACGTTCTCCCGCGGCACCCCCAGCTCGGGCAGGAACCCCTGGAAGGCGGCGAGGATCGCGTAGTCCCCGCACCCGGGGCACCAGCGCACCTCCTGGTCGGACTTGAAGTCCTTGGCCTTGTACTCCTGCTGCGCCGACGGCACCAGCGCCAGCCCGGGGAAGGAGGGGGCGGCGGAGCCGTTCGCGGCGGATCCGTTCTCACTCGGCACGATCGATGACCTCCTGGATGACGCCCGCCAGCTCCTCGGCCTTGAACGGCAGGCCCCGCACCTTGTTGTAGCCCGTGATGTCGGCGCCGAAGCGGCCGCGCAGCAGCAGCGAGAGCTGGCCCAGGTTGATCTCGGGCACCAGCACCCGGTCGTAGCGCTCCAGCGCCTCGCCCAGGCCGGGCGGGAAGGGGTTGAGGTGGCGCAGGTGGGCCTGGGCGACCTTGCCGCCGGCGCGGCGCACCCGGCGCACGCCTGCGGCGATCGACCCGTAGGTGCCGCCCCAGCCGAGCACCAGCACGCGGGCGTCGCCCGAGGGGTCGTCCACCTCCAGCGGGTCCAGGCCGCGGGCGATCGCGTCCACCTTGCCCTGGCGCGAGCGCACCATCAGGTCGTGGTTGGCGGGGCTGTAGGAGATGTCGCCGCGGCCGTCGCTCTTCTCGATGCCGCCGATGCGGTGCTCCAGCCCGGGGGTGCCCGGCACCGCCCAGGGGCGCGCCAGCGTCTCGGGGTCGCGCCGGTAGGGCAGGAACTCCCCGCCGTCGTCCCCGGGCCCCTCGGCGAACTCGACGGAGAGGTCCGGAAGGGAGGCCACGTCCGGGATGCGCCAGGGCTCGGACCCGTTGGCCAGGTAGCCGTCGGAGAGCACGATCACCGGCGTGCGGTAGGCGGTGGCGATGCGCGCCGCCTCCACCGCGATGTCGAAGCAGTCCGCGGGCGAGCGCGGCGCCAGCACCGGCACCGGCGACTCGCCGTTGCGGCCGTACAGCGCCAGCATCAGGTCGGCCTGCTCGGTCTTGGTGGGCATGCCGGTGCTGGGCCCGGCCCGCTGCACGTCCACCACGATCAGCGGCAGCTCGGTCATCACCGCCAGGCCCAGGGTCTCGCCCTTGAGCACCATGCCCGGCCCGGAGGTGGTGGTCACGCCCAGCGACCCGCCGAAGGCGGCGCCCAGGGCGGCGCCCACCCCGGCGATCTCGTCCTCGGCCTGGAAGGTGCGCACGCCGAAGCGCTTGTGCCGGGAGAGCTCGTGCAGGATGTCGGAGGCCGGGGTGATGGGGTAGGAGCCCAGGAACAGCGGCAGCCCGGTCAGCCGGGAGGCGGCCACCAGCCCGTAGGAGATCGCCAGGTTCCCGGTGATGTTCCGGTAGGTGCCCGGGGGCAGCGAGGCCGGCTTGACCTCGTAGGACACGGCGAAGTCCTCGGTGGTCTCGCCGAAGTTCCACCCGGCCTGGAACGCCGCGAGGTTGGCGGCGAGGATCTCCGGCTTGCCCGCGAACTTGGACTTCAAAAAGCCCTGCGTGCCCTCGGTGGGCCGGTTGTACATCCAGGACAGCAGGCCCAGGGCGAACATGTTCTTGGCCCGCTGGGCGTCCTTCTTGGAGACGTCGAACTCCTCGACGGCCTTGACCGTCATCGACGTCAGCGGGACCCGGCTCACCTTGTACGACTCCAGCGACCCGTCCTCCAACGGGTCGGACCCGTAGCCGACCTTGGCCAGGCTGCGCTTGGTGAACTCGTCGGTGTTGGCGATGATCGTGGCGCCCCGGGGCAGGTCCTCCACGTTGGCCTTGAGCGCGGCCGGGTTCATCGCCACCAGCACGTCGGGGGCGTCACCGGGGGTCATGATGTCGTGGTCGGCGAAGTGGAGCTGGAAGCTCGACACGCCGGGCAGGGTTCCGGCAGGGGCGCGGATCTCCGCCGGGAAGTTGGGAAGGGTGGAAAGGTCGTTCCCGAACGACGCCGTCTCCTGGGTGAAGCGATCGCCCGTCAGCTGCATCCCGTCGCCGGAGTCTCCCGCGAACCGGATGATGACGCGATCGACACGTTGGACCTTCTTGGTCACTGAGATCGCCGACCTCCTCGACGAGCCCCCGCGGGCGCGCGGAGGCTCAGGTTGCCTCGGCCCTCGCCGCCAGACTACGCACCGCACCGCTCGCCGAGCGGCCGCGTGGTGGCCGGCGCAGGGCCCCAACGGTTGCCAATGGGATCAGTGGGGACCTGATGGGCGGCGCCTGGCGGGCGCCGCTGGGTGAGGGCCGGGCCCACACCCCCTTTCCGGGAACGGCCGCGCCGCCCCTCGGCGGCGCCCCCGTGCCGGGGTCAGGGGCGACACAGGGCGCTTTCCACCCGTGCCAGGTCGACGTGGCGCCGACCGGTCAGCAGGGCACCGGGGAGGCGGTGCGGAGTGATTACGGCCACGTCCGCCACTATAGGCCTCCGGCCCGGCGCGCGCGGCGGGCGGGGGCGGGCCGATCAGGTCGGCGCCGCCCCGGGCCCGGTCGGCGGGGTCGCGGCGCCGGACGGGAACGGACCGGCGGGGCCCACACGTTCCTATCGGTGGACGGGCCCGCGAAGCGCGGCCCGGCCGGGAGGACTGTCGGGCGGACGAAGGAGGGCGGGACCGCCGTGCACCCCAATCCGATCCGGGCCCTCGCCCTGCTCGCCGGACTGGCGGCCCTGATCGTGCTCGCCGGATGGGTGTGCGCCGGCCACGAGGGGGTGCGCGCCGCGGCGGTGGTCGTGCTCGGGGTGACCGGGCTGGTCTGCTTCTTCGGCGACTCGCTGGCGCTGCGTGCGATGCGGGCCCGGCCGGTGGGCGAATTCGAGCAGCCCGAACTGCACCGGGTGGTGCGCGACCTGGCCACCCGGGCGCGCCAGCCGATGCCCCGGCTCTACCTGTCGCCCACGGCGGCGCCCAACGCCTTCGCGGTGGGGCGCGGCCCGCGCTCGGCGGGGATCTGCTGCACCACCGGCCTGCTGCGGCTGCTGGACGACCGGGAGCTGCGCGCGGTGGTCGCGCACGAGCTGGCCCACGTGCGCACCCGGGACACCCTGGTCTCGGCGGTGGCGGTGGGGCTGGCCACGATCATCACCTCGCTGACCGCGCTGGCGCTGCTGCTGCCGCTGGACGACGGCGACGACGAGGGGCCCGGACTGCTCGAGGGGCTGCTCTTCCTGGTGCTGGGGCCGCTGGCGGCGACGGTGATCCACGCCGGGGTCGGGCGCCGCCGGGAGTTCCGCGCCGACGAGGCGGCGGCCCGGCTCACCGGCGACCCGCTGGCGCTGGCATCGGCCCTGCGCAAGATCGAGGCGGGGGCGCGCACCCACCCGCTGCCGACCGAGCGCCGGCTGCTGGCCGCGGGTCACCAGATGATCGCCAACCCGTTCCCCAAGCGGGGGATGTGCCGACTGTTCGACGCCCACCCTCCCGCGGCGGAGCGCATCCGCCGCCTGCGCGCGCTGGAGGAGGAGTGGCGCCTGGAGTGAGGGGCGCGGCGGCCGTCCACCGGCCGCCGCGTACCGCGCCTCGGGGCTCCGCCGGCTCTAGCGGTAGTTGATGAACTGGATCGCCAGGTCGAAGTCCTTCTCCTTGACCAGCTGCATGACGGCCTGGAGGTCGTCCTTCTTCTTGCCGCTCACCCGCAGCTCGTCGCCCTGGATCTGCGCCTTGACGCCCTTGGGGCCCTCGTCGCGGATGAGCTTGGAGATCTTCTTGGCGTCGTCGGAGGAGATGCCCTCCTTCAGGGCGACCGGCAGGCGGTACTCCTTGCCCGAGGCCTTGGGCTTCTCGGGGACGTCCAGGACCTTCAGGGAGACCTTGCGCTTGATCAGCTTCTCCTTGAACACGTCCAGGGCGGCCGTGACGCGCTCCTCGGAGTTGGCCCTGACCTCGATGCCCTGCTCGCCGGACCAGGCGAGGGAGGCGTTGGTGCCCCTGAAGTCGAAGCGCTGGGACAGCTCCTTCTCGGCCTGCTTCAGCGCGTTGTCGACCTCCTGCCGGTCGAGCTTGGAGACGATGTCGAAACTGGATTCAGCGGCCACGTGCGCTCACACTCTCGGGGTTCGGGTCGGTTCCGGCAGGCGGCCGCGGTCCCGGGCCGGGCCGGCCGCGGCGGCACAGAGCTTACCGATTCGCGAGCGCGCCGCTTGTCCGCTATTCTCTTTCACGTCGCCGCGCCCCGACGAGGGCGCAGCACTCCCAGGCAGGTTGCCCGAGTGGCCAAAGGGAGCGGTCTGTAAAACCGCCGGCTCAGCCTACGCAGGTTCGAACCCTGCACCTGCCACCCACGGAGAACGCCCCCTGACCAGCGTGAGCGCGGTCAGGGGGCGTTTTCGTTCGGTCCGGCGGCGTCCGGGCGTGTCCCGCCGCAGACGGCCATCTGTGGGGAATACGTGGGGAAGTTTTGCGGCCCCACGGTCGGCTACTCCCCGGGCGGCGCTTCGGCCCCCTCGCTGAAGCCCTGGCCGGGGCCTCTTCGCTTGCTGCCTGGCAGGCCTTCGATGTCGGGGCCATCGAACGGCGTGGCGCCATTACGAGCTCGCCAAGACCTCCGCCCGGGAGGCCGAGCAGCCGAAGTTCCTCGTGCATGCCATGGGGGAGCAGGCCTACGTCCTCGCGTACTCGGAGAAGCCGGAGGTCGCCCTCCAACTCGTCCAGGAGGCGGTGCGCCATGCGGAGGGCAAGGTGTCGCCGCGGCTGATGGCGTGGTTATACGCGGCTGAAGCCGAGTTCCTGGTGCTGAACGGGGATCTCGCCGCGTGCCACGAGCGACTGGGGCAGGCGGAACGCGTCATGCCGGCGGACGACCTGCTGCGGGACCCGGATATGCCGAGCATCTTCCTGACCTCGGCCCATCTGACCCGTTGGAGGGAGCACACGCTTGCGCTCGCCGGAGACGACCAGGCGGTCACGGACCTCTACGGCGTCCTGGAGGCCATGGATCCGACCTTCACACGGGCCGAGGCGGGCGTGAGGAGCAACCTCGCCCACGCCCACCTCGTGCGGAAGGAGTACGCGGAGGCCATGAGCCAGCTGCAGAAGGCGCGGCTCCTGGCCAACCGCACGGGATCAGTCCGCCACCGGAGGCGGATCGATCAACTCAACGGTCTTCTGTGACGGTCTCGCCGGGGATCCCCATGGCCATGATCTGGAGGAGGCCGACGAGGGTGCCGGCGCCGAGTACCTCGTCCCGTTCGATCAGGCCGGGAACCTCTTTGAGGGGGATCCACGCGACGGTTCCGGCCTCTTCGCCGTCGGTAGGGGCGTCGGAGACGCGTTCGGCGCCCCTACCGACCAGGACGCCGTGAGGGGAGTCGACCATGCCGACCATCGGCTGGAAGGTCGTGAGGTGCTTGAGGCCTGTGGTCGGCCTCCAGCCGGTCTCTTCTTCGACCTCGCGGGCGGCGGCGCCGGCGGGGTCCTCGCCGGGGTCGATGATGCCGCCGGGCAGTTCCCAGCCCCACTTGTCCGGGACGAAGCGGTACCGCCGGAGCATAAGGACTCGGTCGGGGGAGTTGCCACGGACGAGCTGGCCACGACATCGGCCGCGAAGGAGAAGGCCGAGCAGGTGATCGGCCAGTTCGCCGACCACCTGGGGATCGCTCTCAAGAAGAAGGAGACCGGCCCGGTCGAGCCGTGACGGTCAGGTCACCACTCCGGCCGTGTGGCCTCCACGACGCGTACCAGCGCCCGCCGGGCCCGCTCCTCGGCATCGTCCCCCGCCTCGGCGCGGTGGATCCGCCCGGCCCACCGACCGACCCACAGCGCCAGCGGGATCCCCTCCACCGCAGCGTCGGCCTCCTCGGCCAGGATCGGGCAGGGTGGTCTCGGCTGAGGCCGGGGCGGCCAGGCCCAGCGCGCCGGTGAACGCCCCGGCGACGGCGGCTGCTTGCAGAGTCTTCACAACCTCCTCCTGCCATCGGCCCTCTCAACCCACCAGTGGGCACAGCAGGACCAGAAGGGCCCCCGCTCCCAGGGGGGCGCCACCGCCGCGACCTCTCCTGGTGCGATGCCTGCCTTCAAGAGGCGTCGGTCAGCGGGGGCGGCCGGAGCCGGTCACTGCGTGTCGGCACAGCCGCTAACGTCGGATGCACTCGATTCCCTTCGGAACACGCGCCTCGCCCCCCGAGTCCACGGGTTCCTAGCGGGTGGTCACGATGTCGGCCAGGCGGTCGTAGGCGGTGCGGGTGGCGCGCTTGAGCTTGTCGCGCACGATGACGCCGCCCTGGTCCAGGTGCTTGTCGTACGGGACGGCCACCACGGGGTGGGCCTGGGCGGCGAAGGCCTTCTCGGCCTGGCGCAGCTCCGGGGCGCGGCGGGTGCGCTGGCAGATCACGAACACGCAGGTGTGGGCCAGGGCCGGGTGGGTGGCGGCCAGGTGGTTCAGTGTGGCCTGGGCCGCGGCGAGTCCGTCGGTGCTGGGCTCCATCACGATCAGGCACTGCGTGGCGCGCTCCAGGACCGCCTTGGTGACGGTGTCGTCCAGGTCGGTGCGGCAGTCGGCGACCACGGTGTCGGTGTGGTTCTCCACCATCGCGGCGGCGGCCTCGTAGGCGGCCGCGCCGCCCCCGCCGGCCAGGGCGTGCAAGCGCTGGGGGTTGGAGGCCAGGAAGCGGCGCAGGGCCGCCCAGCCCTGGACGCGGCCGCCGGCGGCGGCCAGCTCCGCGGCGCCCATCTCGGCCTGCTGGGGCATGCGGGCGGTCAGGGTGCCGAAGTGGTTGGCGTCCACGGCGATGACGTTCTCGGTGTGGCGCACGGCCAGTGCGGTGCCCAGGCCGATGGCGGTGGTGGTCTTGCCGACGCCGCCCTTGAGGCTGAGCACGGCGATGGTGCGCGAGATGGCCTGGTTGTGCTCGGCGATGGCCTCGTGCCACAGGTGCCGGGCCGCCTCGGGCTCGGGACGCGCGGGCTCGGGCGGGGCCTGGCCGCGCAGGGAGGGGGTGCCCGGCGGGGTCCACAGCGGCTGCGGCGGGCCCTGCGGCGCCGGTGCGGGGTGCGGTCGGGGCGGCTGGGCCGGGCGCGGTGGCTGCGGGGCGGCGGGCACGGCCCGGGGCGGTGCCGCGGCCGCAGGCGGGCCTGCGGGAGGGCGGTGGCCCTGGTCGGGGCGGTCGGCCAGGTGGCGGGGCGGCAGCGGCCGCCGCTCGCCCCCGGCGGGGTGGGGGGCCTGGCGCTGTTCGTCGGCCCGAGGGCGGGCGGGTGCTGGAGTTGGCGGGGCCGGGGGAGCGGACGGGGGCGCCTGGCCGGAGGCGGGGGCGACGTCCACCGAGCCCGCCAGCCGTTCCGGCGCGGAGTCCGGGGGCGATGGCGTGGGAGAGGGCGCAGGTGCCGGCGGGGCCTCGGCGGCCACCGCCTCCGCGCGCTCGGCTCGACCGTGGGGGTGGGCATCCTGGTCCGCGCCGGGGTTTTCCGAAGGGGGGTCGGGCTCTGCGTGAGGGGCGGGTGCCGGTGGAGGCGGGGCGGTGTCTTCAGGGGCGCTCTCCTGTGCGGGGTCGTCCCCGGGGGCCTTGCCCGCTCCGGTCTCCTCGGGGGCGGGTTCGACGCCGCCGTCGGGGCGGACCAGGATCCGCCAGCTGCGCCCGTCGGGGTCGCCGGCCTCGACCAGCAGCGCCCGGCCCTCGTCGGCGGCACGGGCCATGACCATCTCCATGATGCGAGAGCGCGCCCGGTCCACGCCGGACTCGGTGATGCGGTGTTCGCTGCCCCCGATGGAGAGCACGCCGGTGCCGTCGGCGCTCACCTGCGCGCTGATCTGCGGTGTCGTGGTCACCGGCTCACCTTCCGTTCTTGTAGTACCACGGCCCGGTCGACAGGTGGATGTGGTCGACGTGGGCGAACGTGTTGCCGTGCTCGGAGGCCTTGGCGTGCTCGCGCTTGACCTCCTCCCACGGGCCGTGGGCGTCCTTGGCGGGGTTCCAGATGTGCTCGTCGTAGATGATGTACTTCACTTCCAGGGCTTCGTGGTGGGTCATGATCCACTGCACGATTTCGATGGCGCGCTGGTCCATGGCGGGGGTGGGGACCTGCTCGGGGGGCGCCATCATGTAGTCGCAGGCCTGCCCGACCGGGTGGTCTCCCTGTCCGTTGCGCGGGTCCTGGCATCCCACCCCGCCGACGGGGTCCCAGAACCCGTCGCCGAACTCGGCGACCAGGGCGGCGTAGGCCTTGCAGGCCGAAGGGTGGATCTGATTGGCCACCGGCTGGCAGTCCTGGCTGAGCTGGGGCTCTCCACCCTTGCCGAATTCGGCGCACTGCTGGGAGTTGACCGCGATCGGGTCGAGGTCGGCGCCGGAAAGGGCTTCGACAACCTTCTTGGCGTCGGGCCAATAGGACTCGTAGTGGTAGGCGTCGGCGTTGCGCTGCACTTCATGGGCGACCAGCGTCGGCTCCATGTCGTCGCGCCCCTCGACCTTCTCCAGCTGTTCGAAGAACATCTCCGAGCTGCGCACGGGGTCCATTCGGTCCTCGTAGGTGCCCCAGGCGCCGTTGTCGCGCTGCTGGAACAGCCCGCGTGAGTCGGGGCCGGCGTCGTCTCCGTGGTCGATGACCTCCAGTGTGGACTCGCCCATGGCGGTCATGACGCCGATGGTCTGGTCGCGCACCGAAAGGCCCATGTCCGCGGCGACGTTGATGATGACCGCGGCGTTCTTGAGCTGCTCGCCGTGCCATCCGCCCTGGCCGATGGCGTCGTCGGGAATCTGTGACTCGTCGATGGAAACGCTGGTGGTCGGCGAACAGGACAGGGCGCCGCCCGAGAGCAGCACCACCGACCCCAGACATCCACTGATCAGCAGCAGCGGTAGGCAGCCGACGAGGAAGAGAGCCTTTCCCGCCTGGGACCCCCCCAATATTCCTCCTTCGGGAAACACTTCTGCGGCGGCTGGGAGAAGTTCGTCCAGTCGCCTGGAAAGCGCGGTGGGTCCGGAAAGCGCTCACGGTATACGGCGGCCGTGCCGCCCTGCGGCCTGCGAAAGGCGGGGGTGAGTCTACCATTATAGGGTGGTGGTCGGGTGTTTGGGTCAAGTGATTTTCGTGGCCGGGGTGCGCTATTATCCCGCTTCGGGATCCGGTCAGCGCCGCACGCCTGCGGCTTTTTTGTTATGCGTTCACTTTGTCGTGCATTGCGCCGAGGAGAAACAGGGGAGGGGTCGTGGAGGACAACCCGTGGCTGAGCGCCGCACCGGCTCGGCCAGCGCAAACACCGGCAGCGGCCCCTGGTGCCCCTGAGGCCGGTGAGGCGCCCGGGGCATGGGACGAGCCCGGCCCAGTACCGGTGACCGGTCCGCTGGAGCCCCAGCCCCTCGTGCCCGCCCCCGCAGGGCCGCACCTGCCACACCGCCAGGCCCCCGGGCCCGCCCGGCTGTGGTGGATGGGCGTGCACGGCGGCGCGGGCGAGAGCACCCTGGCCGCGCTGAGCGCCGACGGGGCCCCGGCCGAACACGCCTGGCCGGTGGCCGGGACCGGCCAGCACACCGTGGTGCTGGTCGCCCGTACCCACCACCACGGGCTGACGCGCGCCCGCCAGGCGGCCACCGAGTGGGCGTCCGGGCAGGTCCCGGTGCGCCTGCTCGGCCTGGTGCTGGTGCCCGACGGCCCCGGCCGCACCCCCAAGCCGCTGAAGGAGCTGGCCGCCCTGGTCGCCGGCGCGGTCCCCCGCCTCTGGCATATTCCCTGGGTCGAAGCCTGGCGCCTGGCGCCGGCCTCCCCCGAGACGGCCCCGCGCGCGGTGCGGCGCGTGCTCGCCCAGACCGCCCAGCTGATGACCGCCTGAAGAAAGGTCTGACCCGACGATGATGGAGCTGTTGGCCAGCGGCGCAGCCGCGGCCGCCGACCTGCTGCCGATGTCCGCCAAGATCCCCGACCCCGGGGGCGGCCAGCCGCCGCCGGTCGGTAAGGGGTTCATCACCATCCTGCAGTGGGCCAAGTGGCTTTCGCTGGCGGTGTGCGTGGCCGGGCTGATGATCGCCGGGGCGACCATGGCCATCCAGTCCCGCCGCGGCGAGGGCGGCGAGCACATGGGCCGCATCGTCATGGTCCTGGGCGGTGTCGTGGTCATCGCCGCCGCCACCAGCCTCATCGGATTCCTGGTGGACGCCAGCGTCACCTCCTGACCCCGCCCCTCCCGCCCCCCGTTGCGAAAGGCATCCATGGACACCGAGGAGCACGAGCAGCCCGCCGCCGGCAGCGAGCACCCCTTCGCCTCCCGAGGGTTCGTGGTCGCGGCCGTCCTGGTGGCCCTGATCGTGGTGGCCGGCCTGGTCGTCACCACGGTCAAGCTCCTCGGCGCCGACGACCCCGAACCCGAGCCCCGGGCCGAGGGCTCCGTCGGCGCCGAGGAGTACCCCGAGGACCCGGCGACCGAGGTGCCGCGCAGCGACGGCAGCGACAGCGCGTGCGGACTTCCCGAGACCGAGAAGACCGAATTCGCCGAATGGCCCAAGGACACCGCCTGGGAGCGGGTGGGCACCTTGGATGTGCCCTCCAGCACGGCCCACGGGCCCGCCGAGACCGAGGAGAGCGGGTTCCGGCACTGCTACGCCAAGAGCCCCGAGGGGGCCGTGCTCGCGGCGATGAACTATGTGGCCATGACCACCGATCCGCTGATCGTGCCCGACCTGGTGGAGCAGATGTACGCCGAGGGCGAGGGGCGGGACACCGCGCTGGACAAGCTCGAAGACGACCCGCCCGGAGCCGACGAGGGGACTCCGGGCCATCTGGCCGGTGCACAGCTGGTCTCCTACGGGGCCGACCGGGCCCGGGTGGACTCGGCCATGGTGGTCGAGGTGCCAGAGGAGAGCATCGTTTCGGTGACCGTGGACCTGCGCTGGGAGGACGGGGACTGGAAGGTCGTCACCCGCGCCGACGGGGAGATGGTCATCCCCATGGTCGTCATCCACTCCATGGACGGCTACGTCCCGACTCCTGAGGAGGCCTAGCCCATGCTGCCCATGGACGGAGAGGAGGAGAGCGACTGCGGCTGGAACGTCAAGTGCATGGCGGGCGAGTCGGCCAAGGCCGCCCTAGGCGATGCCTTCACCGACACCATGGAGGACCTGGCCGAATCGGTGACCGAGGCCGTGGCCACGGCCGTCACCTCGATGGGCTCGGCCTGGCTGCACCTGTCCACCCCCGACCTGATCCGCTCCGACCCCGGCCCCGCGACCGAGGCCGCTCCTCCGCCAGACGGGCTGACCGGGGGGCTGGAGAGCGTCCTGAACTATGTCGCCGGCACGGCGATCGCGCTGTGCCTGCTGTCGCTGATGGTCATCGGGGCGATGATGGCCATCCGCTCGCGCACCGGCCAGGGCGGGGAGCACCTGAGCAAGATCGTCATCGTGATGGTCGCCACCATCCTCATCGCCGGCGCCGCCTCCATCGCCCGCCCCATGGTGGGACCCGGGCCTCAATCGGATGCCTCGGGGCCGGTGCTGGAGGTCCAGCAGAACCTCTGGTGGTACGTGGGCGCGGCCGTGGTGCTCTCGGTCATCGTGGCCGGCGCCAAGATGGCCTGGGAGCAACGCGCCGACCCCGCCAAGGACCTGGTGCGCTCGCTGTTCACCCTGGTCCTGGTCACCGGCCTGGGAGTGGTCGTCATCGGCATCTGCACCGAGGCCGCCGACAACTTCGCCTCCTGGATGGTCCTGGACACCCTGAATCCCGACGAGGGCGAGATCTCCAAGTTCGGCGCGCGGGTGATCGACATGCTCGCGCTCTCCGGCGGCTTCGGCGTTCTGCTGGGGATCGTTCTGGGGCTGATCGCGCTGTTCCTGTCGCTGTGCCAGATGGTGCTCATGGTCTTCCGCGACGGGATGCTGGTGCTGATGGCCGCGGTCCTGCCGCTGGCCGCGGCCTTCACCAACACCGAGATGGGCCAGTCCTGGTTCAAGAAGGCCTGTGCCTGGACGATCGCGTTCATCCTGTACAAACCGGCCGCCGCCATCGTCTACGCGCTGGCCTTCGCGATCGTGGGCGTGGACGCCGACGAGACCAACTCCTCGACCCTCATCAACGTCATGACCGGCCTGGCACTGATGACGCTGGCCCTGGTGGCCCTGCCCGCCCTGATGAAGTTCGTCATCCCCATGGCCTCGCTCTCCGGCGGCGGGGCGGCCGCCGGGGCGCTGGCAGGCATGGCCGGGGCCATGGGCGGGAAGATGGGCGAGGCCGCCTCGGGCGCCATCAGCAAGGGCCAGGACATCGGCGCCGCGGAGACCGGCGGCGGGGACGGCGCCGACCCCGGGGGCGCAGCCCCCTCCGGGGCCGACGCCGCGGGCCCGGCCAAGGGCGACTCGGGGGGCGGATCCCCCAGCGGCGGGGAAGGGGCTTCCGGCGGCGAGGCGGCCTCCTCGGGCGACGGCGGGTCCGAGGGCGGCGCGGGCGGTGCCGAGAGCGCCACCCCCGGCGCCGAGGAAGGCGAATCGGCCACCGGCGCGGCAGAGGGCGGCGAGGCCGCCGCGGGCGGAGGCGAGGCCGCCGCCGCGGGCTCCTCGGGCGGCGCCGCCGGAGGAGCCGCCGGTGGTGCTGCGGGCGGGGCGGCCGCGGGCGCCAACCCGTGGATGGCCGCCGCCGAGACGGCCGAGCGCATCAAGGAGACCGGCGAAGCCGCCTACGAGGGAGCGAAGGGAACCATGGAAGAGGCCGCGGAGGGCCCCGATGGCAGCTGAGGCCAACAAGCCGCGCACCTACGGCAACTGGCGCCGCCCCACCTCGCCGGGGCTGATGGGGCTGGGCACCGCGGGCACGGTCGCGCTGATGCTCGGGCTGATCCTGCTGGTGTTCGTGGTGATGGCCGCCGGCCTGCTCGGCGGCCTGATCGCGGGCCTGGTCCTGGGCATGGTGCTGCTGGTGCTGCTGGTCAAGGACCGCCACGACCGCAGCCTGCTCTCGCGCGCGGCCACCCGCGCCGGGTGGGCCAACGCGCGAAGCGCCGGGGCGCACCTGTACAGGTCGGGCCCTCTGGGCCGCACCCCCTGGGGCACCTTCCAGCTGCCCGGCCTGGCCGCGCCCTCCCGGCTCAGCGAGCACGAGGACTCCTACGGCCGCCCCTTCGCCCTGATCCACGTGCCCTTCACCGGCCACTACACCGTGGTGCTGGCCTCCGACCCCGACGGCTCGGCCCTGGTCGACCAGGACCAGATCGACCAGTGGGTGGCCGGGTGGGGCCAGTGGCTGGCCAACCTGGGCGAGGAGCCCGGCGTGGAGGCCGCCCAGGTGACCGTGGAGACCGCCCCCGACACCGGGCACCGGCTGCGCCGCGAGGTCTCCACCAACCTCGACCCCGATGCCCCGGCGCTGGCCCGCGACATGCTCACCGAGACCATGGCCGCCTATCCGCGCGGCTCCAGTCAGGTCCGGGCCTACATCACCATCACCTTCCGCGCGGTGGGCGCCACCGGCAAGCGCCGCAGTGCCGAGGAGGTCGGACGCGACCTGGCGGCCCGGCTGCCCGCCCTGAGCGGGTCGCTGGCGGCCACCGGCGCCGGAGCCGCCCGCCCGCTGTCGGCCGCCGAGCTGTGCGAGGTGGTGCGCACCGCCTACGACCCGGCCGCCGGCCCGCTGATCGACCAGGTGCGCGCCGACGGCGAGGCCACGCAGATGGCCTGGAACGAGGTGGGCCCCACCGCCGCGGAGGCCCGGTGGGAGTCCTACCGCCACGACAGCGGGACCTCGGTGAGCTGGACGATGACCCAGGCTCCGCGCGGCAACGTGCACTCCTCGGTGCTGGAGCGCCTGCTCAAGCCGCACCGCGACATCGACCGCAAGCGCATCACCCTGCTCTACCGGCCCCTGGACCCCGCCCGCGCCGCGGCCGTGGTGGAGGCCGACCTGCGCGCCGCGCAGTTCCGCGCCACCTCCAACCGCAAGGCGGTGGCCCGCGACGTGGTGGCCACCCGCCAGGCCCAGGCCACCGCCAACGAGGAGGCCACCGGCGCGGCGCTGCTGAACTTCGGGATGGTGGTCACCGCCACGGTCACCGACCCGGCCCGCCTGGACGACGCCAAGGCGGCCGTGGACAACCTGGCCGCCACCGCCCGCCTGCGGCTGCGCCCGGCCTACGGCTCCCAGGACGCCGCGTTCGCCGCGGGCCTGCCGCTGGGCCTGGTTCTGCCCCGCCACCTGCGCGTGCCCGCCGAGCTGCGCGACCAGTTCTGATTCCGAGGGAGTCACCCATGGCCACCACCACGCCCCAGCAGGCCGCCGACCCCCGCCAGGAGGGTGCCGCCCGCCCGGACGCCGCGCCTGCCGTCCCGTCTCCGAGCGAGGCGGCCAAGACCCGAAAGAAGGAGAAGAAGGACAAGAAAAAGACCGGCCCCAAGCGCCCCGGCGCGCGCGGCTGGCCCGGCCGCGGGGGCGGGGCCTCCCTGCTGGTGCAGGCGGCCGACGAGTACCGCGGCACCTCGGTCCAGGTGTGCGGGCTGTGGCCGTTCGCCGTAGGGGTGGGGGCGCCCATGGTCGGCGTTCCGGTGGGCCGCAACCTGCAGACTGGCGCCACCACCTGCTGCGACCCCATCAGCTGGTTCCAGCGCGCCAACCTCATCTCCAACCCGAGTGCATTCGTGCTCGGCCTGCCCGGCCTGGGCAAGTCCACGATCGTGCGGCGCATGGCCCTGGGGCTGGCCGGCTACGGGGTGCAGCCGCTGGTGCTCGGCGACCTCAAGCCCGACTACGTGGACCTGATCGAGGCCCTGGGCGGGCAGGTCATCACCCTGGGCCGCGGCCGCGGCCACCTCAACGTCCTGGACCCCGGCCAGGCCCACGCCGCCGCCCGGCGCCTGACCGGCAAGGCCCGCGCCCAGGTCATGGCCGACGCCCACGGCCGGAGGCTGACCATGGTCTCCTCGCTGTTGACCATCATGCGCTCGGCCCCGCCCACCGACCGTGAGGAGACCATCCTGGACCGTGCGCTGAGCGTTCTGGACGAGCGCCACGACGGGGTGCCCGTGCTGGCCGACCTGCTCAAGGTCATCCAGGAGGCCCCCGACGAGGTCCGCCATGTGGCCCTGGACCGCGGATCCATCGACCGCTACCGGGAGATCACCGAGCACCTGGAGGCCACGCTGATCGGGCTGACCGGCGGCGGGCGGCTCGGTGAGATCTTCTCCGCCCCCACCTCCAACCCGATGAAGCTGGACCGGCCCGTGGTCTTCGACGTCTCCAGCATCGACGACTCGGAGACCGACCTGCAGGCCGCCGTCCTGCTGGCCTGCTGGTCCAACGGCTTCGGCTCGGTCAGCGTCTCCCACGCCCTGGCCGATGCGGGCCTGGAGCCCCGCCGCCACTACTTCGTGGTCCTGGACGAGCTGTGGCGCGCGCTGCGCGCCGGGCGCGGGCTGGTCGACCGGGTCGACGCCCTGACCCGGCTCAACCGGCAGCGGGGCGTGGGCATGGCCATGGTCTCCCACACCATGAGCGACCTGATGGCCCTGCCTAGCGAGGAGGACCGCGCCAAGGCCAAGGGGTTCGTCGAGCGCTCGGGCATGGTCGTCTGCGGAGGCCTTCCCGAAGCCGAGATGGGCATGCTCAACAGCGCGGTGCGCCTCTCGCGCGCCGAACAGCGCATGCTCTCCAGCTGGCAGGACCCCCCGGCCTGGGACGCCGCGGCCGGCCGCGAGGCCGCCCCGCCCGGGCGCGGCAAGTTCCTCATCAAGGTCGGCGGGCGCCCGGGGATCGGGGTGCGCGTGGCCCTGACCAAGGCCGAGTCCTCCATCAACGACACCAACAAGCTCTGGCACGAATCCAGCCGCATCGGCAGCGACGACGCCCCCCAGGAGTAGACCCGTGCCCTCGACCGACCGCCGCGGCCCCCAGCCCGGCACCATCAGCGCCGAAGCCATCGTCGGAGCCTGCGCCCTGGGCCTGGTGGCCCTCGCGGTGGGCGGGGCCTGGTCCTCGATGCACCTGGCCAACGCCCTGACCGGCAGTCCGCAGGAGCTGCCGCTCAACCCGTTCACGATGGTCTTCGCCCTGGTGCTGGGCGAGGCCTCCTGGAGCGGCGGCGCCACCGCCGCCGCCGTCGGCCAGGCCCTTGTGGTGGGCGGGGCCAGTGCTCAGGGCATCTGGTGGCGCCGCCGCCGCGCCAAGAAGCGCAGCCGGGTCGACCACGCCGCCGGCTACATGGGCGCCGGCGACGAGCTTGCCCACCTGAGCGAGAAGGGCGCCGCGGCCACCGCCCGCCGCCTGGGCGTCACCGAGTCCCCGGGGGTGCCCATCGGGCGCACCGTGGACGGGGGCCAGATGCTCTACGGCTCCTGGGAGGACATGCACATCGACATCTGGGGCCCGCGCACCGGTAAGACCACCTCCCGGGCGATCCCGGCGATCCTGGCCGCTCCGGCCTCCTCCAGCGTGCTGGTCACCTCCAACAAGCGCGACGCCACCGACGCCACCCGGGACGTGCGCAAGAAGATCACCGGAAACGACCCGTGGGTCTTCGACCCCCAGGGCATCGCCACCGAGAAGCCCACCTGGTGGTGGGACCCGCTGACCTACGTCACCGACGAGGTCAAGGCCGACCAGATGGCCGGCCACTTCTCTTCGGGCACCCGCGACTCCTCGGCCCAGACCGACGCCTACTTCGACGGCGAAGGAAAGAACCTGGTCTCCTGGCTGCTGCTGGCCGCCGCCCTGGACGGCCGCCCCATCACCGACGTCTACACCTGGAGCGCCCGCCCCAGCGACGACACCGCGGTGGGCATCCTCTCCGAACACGGCTACACCCTGCAGGCCGACGGCCTGGCCGGGGTGGTCAACGCCCCCGACAAGCAGCGCGCCGGGGTCTACGGCACCGCCCGGCAGATGCTGGCCTGCCTGACCAACACCACCATCGCCCCCTGGATCACCCGCACCGGGCCCGACGACGACCGGCCGCACTTCGACCCGCACGCCTTCGTCAAGGGCGGCCACACCCTCTACAGCCTGTCCAAGGAAGGGGTGGGGACGGCCGGGCCGCTGGTGACCGCGCTGACCGTGGCCGTGAACGAGGCAGGCGAGGAGCTGGGCGCGCGCTCGGCCAGCGGCCGCGTCCCCAACCCCGTCCTCAACGTGCTCGACGAGGTCGCCAACGTGTGCCGGTGGGCCGACCTGCCCAACCAGTACTCCCACTACGGCTCGCGCGGCATCGTGATCATGGCGATCCTGCAGTCCTGGTCCCAGGGAGTGGAGGTGTGGGGCGAGGCCGGGATGCGCAAGCTCTGGTCGGCCGCCAACATCAAGGTCTACGGCGGCGGCGTCTCCGAGGTGGACTTCCTGCAGCAGCTCTCCCAGCTCATCGGCGACCACGACCGCCGCTCGATCTCGGCCAACGTCTCTTCCGACGGTCGCTCCACCACCCGCTCGCTGTCCGACATGACCACCTTGGACGTGGCCGACCTGGGAGCCCTCCCCCGCGGCCGGGCCGTGGTCATCGCCTCGGGGGCGCCCACCACGCTGGTGCAGACGGTGCCGTGGATGGCCGGAAACCACGCCGACGCGGTCAAGAAGTCCATCGCCGCACACGAACCGGGAAGGTGAGCAAGGTGACCTCGGACCCGACCCCTGACTATGAGGATGCGCTGGCCGCGATGATGGCCTTCGTCGATGAGGACGAATCCGCCAACGGGCCCATCCCCCTCAACAAGGACAGGGCCACGGACGCGCCGGCCGCCGAATGGGGCGGCGACCAGGGCCAGGAGACTCCCCAGGAGGCCGAGCAGGACCAGCCCGACCTGTTCTTCGCCTCGGTGGAGGAGTTCGTGCGCGAATACCTCGCGCCGATGTACCGGCGCAAGGTCTCGGCGCGCGGCTCCCGGCGCTGGTCGGCCCAGTGGTGGCGCAATCCCGAGGCCGTCGCCCGCCTGGAGGCGCTGTGGCGGGCCTGGGAGAACCTGCGCCAGGACGGGGGCACCGGAATGAGCACCTGGTGGCGCGACCACGCCGATTACCACATGAACGCCCTGTTCGACCCGGACGGGCCCTTCGCCTCGGCCGGGGACGAGAACAAGGTCGACCAGCCCCTGCCCTGCGCCCCGGCCCCGCGCGGGCTGTTCCCCGACGCGCGTCCCGGAGGCGCCGAGTGAATCCCGGATACCACGAGGCCGACGACCACATCACCGACGCGCTGGGCGCCAACTGGCGCGCGGCGGTGGCCTCCTACCGCTCAACGGCCCAGCGGATCGACACCGCGGCCTCCAAGATCAAGGAGATCTGGCGGCGCCACGAAGAGGACCGGGAGCGCCGTCGGCAGGCACGCGAGCTTTACCAGAATGCCTGGGAGGAGGCCCGCGAGAAGCTGGAGGTGATCGAGGACCCCCAGTGGCGGTGGGAGGAGGCCACCCCCGAGCAGATCGCCGACCTCTACGGGCACGCCCTGGGGTGGAAGGACCACGAGGTACAGGCCGAAGAGGCCGAAGAGCACATCCACCACATGGTGCGCGAGTACTACGGCCTGGATCTGCGCGAGGGCAAGAGCGTCGAGGAGCGCGTGGAGCAGATCCGCAGCGACCTGGAGGAGGTCAAACAGGCCCACGCCGGGATCGAAGGCGAGGAGGGCGAGCATGACCGCGAAACCCGTCCCGCCGAGCCCGAGCCGGTCCCCGACAGGGCCGAGCCCGAGCGGCCCGCGGCCGCCGAGGAGGCCCCCGCAGCGACCAGGGAGGAGCGCGAAGCGGTGGAGCTGGCCCGGACCGGGATGCCCGACGCCGCGGAGGCCGCCCGCGCCCGCCGCTCGCTCAAGGCGCGCAGCACCCGCCCCCGCACACCCGAGCGCGGGGCCTCGGTGGGGCGCTGACCGGGTCAGCCCACCCCGAACCCCTTGTCCGCACCGCGCTCGGCCGCCGGCCCCCGCTCGGCCGCCGGCCCCCGGCCGGCCCCCGCTCGGCCGCCGGCCCCCGGCCGGCCCCCGAACGTGCGGAGTGGACCTGCTGCATGTAGGTGGCGCCCAGACGGGCGGCGTGCCCGGCAGCGAAACCCCGCAGCCGCTCCAGGGAGCCGGTGTCGGCCTCCAGGCGCAGGTTCACCTGCCCGGCCGCCCGGGACAGCTCCCGGTAGCGCTGCGCGGACTGCACGGTGGCCTCCCCCAGGCCCGCCGCCGGTTCCCGGGGGACCCGGTCGCAGGCCTCCTCCAGCCGGGCGGCGTCCTGGCCCCGGGCGAAGGACCCGGCCATCTGCGCGGCGGTCGCACTGGCCTCCCACCGGCCCAGCGCGTGCTCGATGCTGTGCTGGGCCGTCCGCAGCTCCTGCAGGTCCGCATACGGAGCGGCGCCCAGCTCCTGCTCCACCCACGCCGGGTCCTCGCCCTGCTCGACGGCCGCGCGCAGCGCCGCAGTGGCCTGCACCCGCTCGGCGTGCTGCTGGGCCATCGAGGCGACCACGCCCAAATCCAGCCGGTCGGTGCCGATGCGCTGGGCGATGGCCCCGGCGGCCTGGGCCAGCTCGCCGTAGCCGTCGGCGGCGTGCAGCAGGCTCGGCTGGGCCCCGCCCTCACTCACCCGCCCCAGGGCGTCGTGCAGGTCGATGGCGTCGTCGGCGGGCAGCTCCCGCGGGTCGGCCATCTCGGCGGCCGTGGCGGTCTGCTCCCAGGCCGCGATGCCCTTCTGCGCGACCCACCACGCGGCCCTGCCGGCGGCCTGGCTGCTGGCATAGGCCTGTGCGCCGCTCAGGTCGATGGTGGCCGCGGCCGAACGCGGCACCTCGCCGGCCGCCGCAGGCGGGCCCGAGGCCTCCGGCGCGGGCGCCGCGCCCTCGCCGGGGGAGGGGGGCGGTCCCTCCCCGGTCGATGTCTCGACTTCGGGATCCTTCTCCGGCTCTGCCCCTGCCCGCTCGGCCGGGCCGGGCCCCGGCGCGGCCTCCTCCCCGGCCTCGCTCTCTGCTTCCGCAGCCCGCTCGGCGGGCCGGGCGATGTCGGCGCCGCGGCGCACCAGCATGGCCTGCAGCCGGTCGAACTCCGCCTGGCCCAGGTCCTCCGGGGGAGCGGCGACCTCCAGCTCCTCGTACAGCGTCGCGGCGGCCTCAGTACGACCCTCCTTCAGGGCCTGGAGCAGGCGCACACTGATGTCCCTGGTGGTCTCGCGGGCCCTCTCCAGCAGCTCGGCCCGCTCGGCGGCCCACGGCGGCTGGACGTCCTGCTCGGCCAGCGCGGCGTGGACCGCGTCGATCGTGGCCAGGGCGCCGCGCAAGGTGCCCTCCTGCTCGGCGCGGCGCACCGCCTCGGCCACATCCGGCTCGAAGCCCGACACCAGGGAGCGGGCCCGGGCCGCGCGCTGCTCGCGCTCGCGTTCGGCGAGTTCGCGGTGGAGCTGCTCGGAGATACGGTCGCGCCCCAGCCGGTCCAAGAACGCGCTCAGGCGGGACACCCGGGTCCTGCGGTCCAGGGCGGTGGTCTTCTTGCGCAGCCGCCAGGTGCCCTTGGACTTCCACGAGCGGCGGAACCCCAGCTTCTTCAGCTCGGCCCGCACAGCGGCGTCCTTGGCATCCACCCCCCGGACGAAGGTCTCGGCGGGGCCGTGGTCGATGCGGATCACCGGGCCCTGCAGGGCCCGGTGATCCGAAGGGCCGTCCCGCCACACCAGTCGGCTGCGGTCGGCCTCGCGCTGCCAGGTCATCTCGGGGTCGGCGCCGTTGGCGGCGTTGACCACGTCCAGGGCCCGGTCCGCCCGCCCCTCGCGCATGAGCCGACGGATGCTGCTCTCCACTGCCCAGCGAGCGGCGTAAACGTCCCCGGGGCGCGGCGGCGTCCTTCCTCGCAGGACCTCCAGGGCCTGGTCGGCCTCGCGGCCGAAGACCTCGCGGTCAGGGGGCAGGGGCTCGCTCACTTCAGTCGTCTCCACCATCCGGGCTGCTGGAAATGACGGTCGTCCTCGTCCACCAGGATCATCTCCCCAAGGACCTGCTGGCGCGCGTCCAGGCGGGCCTGGGCGTAGCGGCGGCGGCGCTGCTCGGGGTCCTCGCCCTCGGTATCAGGGCCGGCCATCGTCAGCGTCAGCGCCTCGATCTGCAGCTCGGCGCGCCGCCCCAGGTCGGCGAAGAACTCCTCGCGCTGGTCCTCGGGGATCTCGGCGTAGCTGAACCGGCGAACCGTCCGCCAGTGGTCCTCGGCCATCCAGGCCAGATCGTCGCTCATTTGGGCCGTTACCTCCTCGTCGTGCAGCCCTTTGGCGGCCGGCATTCCGACCCGTTCTTTGAGGGGATTCTTGTTCCGCTTGTCTTTCGGCTGTCACCATCGTGGGCAATGTGACCCGCCAAGTCGTCGAGAACACTCAGACCCGCCGGTGGAGTCCGCCCCACCAAGCCTGTGGTCGTGCTCCTACGAGCGCCGGATGGCCATGGGGGCGGTGATCGGGGCGATACCGCGTCCCCTGCCTTGCGCCTCAAGGTCAGCGTCCGGGACCGCGTTCACTCCCGCGCCGTGGGGTCCCACGACGCGGCGTATGGGGAACAGCCCGGGCTCGGCGGGGTTGGCCGGGCCCCACCAACCCTTGTCGTGCGAGGCGCACGGCTTCGCCGGCTTCGGTAAGGACATCTTCGGTTTTCAGAGCCCGGTGGTGCATATCCTGCCGTTCCCTGGGGCGCTCCAGGGCCTCCAACGTCGGCCCTGCCGATACCGGAAGGACACGCGACGCTCGAGCGGCCAACAGTCTGCCCGCCTCCCCTTGTTTTGCGTGGCCCTCGTTAAGTTCACGCGTTGCTTCTACGATGGCATTCGCCATGTGAAGGCTGGTGTAGCGCCCAACCAGATACTGGTCGCGGAGCGCAGTTCCCTGCGTTAGGCGTTCATGATAATTGTCGATCATGTCCGCCATTGCTTCTGCCCAGAGGGCGGACCGTGGCGTGCCCGGGGTTGGCGCTTCACTGAGCTCGTCGCGGCAGTGGGCTTCATCGTGGACGATGAAGCCCTGAGTCAGATCCCGCGGGAACCGGTCCTCATCGGTGAAGAAGAGAGTCGCCCCGGCTCCTTCCGGAGCGAGCAGCGGGATCCCCTCGCCGAGTGCTTCTGAGGCCACCAGGCCAAAGTGCTCGCGAATGGAGGGCATGAGGATCACGTCGGCGCGGTCGCGCTCCCGCTGGACCTCTTGGGTGCTGGAGGTGTACGGCTTGCACTCAACTACCCCCGGGCCGAGTCTCCTGTCCATTTGGGCCTGATAGCGGGGAATTTCCTCGCCTGGCACGCCCAGCAACGTCAGGCGCGCGTTCCCGTAGCCTTCCTCTCTGAGGCGCGCCACCCCCTCGACTGCGACCCTCCTCCCCTTGTTCAGGTCATCGAGGCGACCATAAAGAAGGAATCGGATAGGTTGCCCCGCCTCCCGGCGGCGTTCTTCGAGGCGCTGGCGCCTCTGGACATCTCCTCGGGACGAAGCCGCAATCGGGGGGGGACACTTCGAGTGCCGGATTCTGGGGAGCCATCCTTAGAAGGTCCGAAGTCAGTAGCGGCCCGACGCCTATCCCCATATCCGTTGAGGCCAGAGTTCTGCTGAACCCTCGCTGGAAGGCGGGAACGGCCCATGTGTCGTCTATGGGCGGGTGCTCTGTGTAGTAGGAGAGGTTATGGACAATTTGTGCAAGACGCGCCTCGGGAAAGAGGTCGCGTATGTGTGGGCCGACGTCTCTGAACTTCCCATTGACGAGGATCGTCGTTGGCGACCATCCTTCGTTTTCCCGCAGCTTCTCATCGAGGGTTTGCACGACGTGTGAAAGGGCGAACCCCTCCCATTTGGCGAGCCCGCTGAGGCCGTCTGGCGGCCGGGGGAGTTCGATGTTCGAAGCGCCTTCGAGCTCGACGGACGGCGGTGTGGTCAGGATCTTCACCTGGTGGCCGCCCTCTACGAGCCCTCGCACCAGTTCGGTGTTGAAGCGTCCCACGCCGTCCATCAGCGTGGTGGGGCCGTAGATGAGGAATCGTTCCGGCTGCGCGGGCCTCGACGTTTCAGGTGTCACGGTGGGGGCTTCTCCGTTCTCAGAGGCGCTGGAGTCGCTCGTCGAAGCGGCGCAGGAACGCACACAGGGGGTAGGCGTCGAACAGGAGCGGCCCTATGTGCTGGTCGGGGGTGACCCGGGCGGCGTACTCGTCGAGGACTTCGGCCGTCACCAGGGCGGTCGCGGGCGGCATCAGGATCAGGCGTGTGGTGCCGGCGGGCTCGGCCGGGGTCTCGAAGTCCTCTGGGGCTTCGTCGGGGCGGGGCAGGCGGGGAGAGGGGAGGCGGTCGAGCACTTCGCGCAGGCTCTGGGCCTCCCAGTTCAATGTCGCTGCGCTCACCCCCTTCTTGACGAGGTGGTGGGCCGGGTCGGCCTCTTCGGTCGGTTCCTGCCAGGCCGGGGAGTCCTCGCCGTCGAGGACGGCCAGGAGGCGCTGCGCGGCGTCCACCGCCGGGCCGGCGACAGAGAAGTCGCGGTCGGCCTTGAGCCGGGCGCGGGAGGGCAGGCTCTGGGCTGCGGCCCGCGCCCGTGAGTCCAGCCGCTCGAAGTCGGCCTCAGAGCCCGTGCCCCCGAGCTCGGGTCCGGTCGAGGATGCGGGCAGAGCGGCGGTCCGGGCGGGAGTGGGGTCCTGCCCGCTCAGCGGTGCGCGCAGCCGGGCCGCCAGGTCGTGCAGCAGGTCGGCGAGCTGCTGGGCCTGGGGGCCGATGGTCACGCTCGGTCTGCCCGGCGCCAGCCGGGCGTCCATCTCGTCGAATACGGCGTCGTGGACCTGGGCGAGCCACGAGGCGGAAAGGACGACCGCCCCGTCGGGTGCGATGCCGTCGTAGCCGTTGTTCCTGGGGGCGGTGGCGATCCCCGCATCCCTCGCGACGCGGCGGTGCCAGTCGTCGGTGGCCTGGGCCAGGGTGATGGGGCGGCCGTCGGAAGTGCGCCGCGAGATCAGGTGGTGGGCCGGGTTGAAGCCGTCGAGGTCGGCCACTGCGGTCAGGCCGATGCGGGCCAGTTCCTCTTCCAGCGCCGTCCATGCCGCACGTCTTTCCTCAGTCCAGGGGTCTGCCCTCCATATGTACGTGCCGTGCTGCAGCCACATCATCTGCGCGGCCGCGGTGTAGACGCGCCTGTAGTGATCTGCCTGTTCCTGGGAATCGCCCATCAGAACACCTCTCAGTCGTCAACGCGGTCGGGGTGCCGTTCGGGAGTGTGCCACCGGGCACCGACGGGCTGCAGGGCGACCAGAGGGCCCCTGCAGGAACCGAACATCACTCCTCGTCGTCGGGGTCGGCGATGCGGTGCATGCTCTCCACCGCGGCGGAGACGCCTAGGTCGCTGGTGCCCACGGCGACCGGGCGGTCCTCGGCGTTGAGCAACGTGGCCACGTAGTCGCCGACGTGCAGGTCCTCGGGCAGGTCGGCACGCCCGGCGTTGAAGCGGACCTCGATGCGGTAGGCGCTGCGCTCGGTGGCCATGACGTCGTCGACGTCGATCACCGGGCCCTGGCCGCGCTCGTTCAGCAGCGTGTATGCGGCCACCAGGGCAGCCAGGGGGCGCCCGCGGCGGGTGAGCACCCGGGGGCGGGTCGGACGCAGGCCAGCCTCGCGCACCAGTAGCTCAGCGGACGGGCCACCCTCCAGTGGTCCATCGCGATCCGCCTCAGCTCGTTCATCTGCAACCCTCTCCTCTTCCTCCTCGACGGCGGCCGCGCCGAACTCCTGCCCCAGCTGCCCCTCGTCTGCCATGCAGCCGAGTCAACCAAATCCTCACCGTGGGCATCCGGGGACACCGGGTCCTCATCCGGTCAGAACCACAGCGGCCGGTAGGCGCCGCCACGGAGGGTCGGGCAGGGGTCTCCCGGCCGCAGGGGAAGCCGGCCGGAGGCATAGGCCACCTCCACCTCCGGCTCCGAAAGTGGGCGGTCGCCCACAGCGGCGAAGGACCACTTGCCCGTCGTGGGGTCCTGTTCCCACTGAGCCGGATCCACTCGGTAGATACGGCGGACCGTGCCGCCCGCGGCCACGATCGCGTACTCGGCCTCCCGGCGTGCCTCCGCTCCTATCTGCCAGGCGCCGCGGTCGATGTCGTACTGCTCCGCGCCGCCGACCTCTCCCAGGACCCCCCTGCGGTCCTGCGGGGCCGCGCGGATGCGGTCGGCGCGCGAGATCACCACCGCGACCCGGTCGCCCCGTCGTACCGTGAACGGCCATCGGTAGGCGGCGGCCTGGCGGGTGATCCCCCATGCGGCGCCCAGTTCCTCGGCGCTGGCGCCGAGTTCCACAGCGGCCCTCGCGTCGCCGTCGGCGGCCTCCTTGCACGCCTGGGCCAGCGCCTTGAGGCCGCCGAGGCGCGCCAGGTAGGCCTCCTTGCGGTCGTTGAGGCCGACCTCCTCCGGTGAGTCGGCGTCGCTGTGCGGTGCCCATCTCCACGCGATGGCGCGCAGATCCTGGTGCAGACTCTCCCCATCACTCATGGGGCAAAAATATTTGCCCCATAGCCCTATCGCAAGGGATAATCGTCCCCGGCTCTTCAGCGAGTACGGCGAGGAGAAGTACATGACCAGCGACCACACCCCCCAGATGCGCACCTGGAGCGGTCAGGAGGCCGTCTCCTACGAGGCCGCCCTGGAGGCCATCCACGGCGCCATGGGGGCCTACAGTGCCCTCATCGCCCACGAAGAGGGCAAACCGGCCCCCGACCCCGCGCTCATCCAGCAGGCCCGCGCCGACCGGCGCGCCTGCATCGAGCACCGCCAGGCCCTCGACCCGGCGGACGCCGACCAGGTCGCCCGCACCCGCGCGCACTACAGCGAGCTGACCCGGGCTGTGCGGGAAAGGATGCAGTGAGCGACTTCAACGCCGAGGATTACCGGCTCTCCCCGGAGCGCAACAGGCACATCTTCGAGAACGAGATCGTGCCGGACCTCCTCGAAGGCAAGACGCCCCAGGAGCGGCCCACCGCCCTCTTCCTCGTCGCCCAACCCGGCTCGGGCAAGAGCCGCCTGCAAAAGGAGGTCGAGGCGCCCCTGGTCGACAGAGGCGGCTACATCGACCTCGACAGCGACCTGTACAAGCCCTACCACGACAGCTACGACGCGCTGATGCAGCGCGACGACAAGCTCATGACGGCCGCCACCCGTGCCGACGGACGCGAGTGGATGTGACTGGCCGCCGAATACGCCCGCGAGAACATGCTCAACGTCATCGTCCAGGACACCTCCCAGGACCCCGAGCACAGCGCGGCGATGATGGAGAGCTACGAACAGGCCGGATACGAGGTCACCGCCGAACTCATGGCGGTGGACAAGGTCATCAGCGACCAAGGACTCAACGCCCGCTACTTCGAGCAGGTCCTGGACAGGGGCGCCGGCCGCCTGACCGTCCAGGCCGCCGCCGACCGATCCTATGAGGGCACCCAGGGCCTGGCGCAGCTCATCGACGAGAATCCCGGCCTGGTCGAGCGCGCCCGGATGTGGCGGCGCGGGGAGAACACCCCCTGCTACGACAGCGCCGACAGCCGATGGGAGGGCGTGTCACTGGCCCAGACCCTGCGCTATGAGCGAGAAGAACGCCCCTGGACACCTGAGATGGTGGCCAGCTTCAGGCAGATGCAGGAGCGGATGAAGTCCCCGCAAGGCCCTGAGGTCCAGGCCAAACTCGGACCGGACTGGCAATCCAGGATGGCCGACCTGGAGCAGCGGGCCGAGCCGAAGATCGCCGCCGCAGAGGCGGCCGAAGCCATCCGACGCGCCGGCCAGGGCATGGCCCCGCCCGGCAGGGCATCGGGCCCGGCATCGCAGGCACCGGCACGCGGCGACCCGCCGTCCCAGCGTCGAAGAGACCCCGGAGTGGAACGCTGAGACCAGCGCGGCGGGGGCGGCCCACCAGGGGCCGCCCCCTCTCTTGTTCTCACCGCTCCTGCCCGGTCTGGGGCTTCGGCGGCTGAGCAGCGGACGCCCCGTCTCCCCCGGGCGCCGACGGCCGCCCGCGCTCCTCGGAGGCCCGCATCGCCCCCCGCATGGCCGGGTCCAGCATCCACTCGGGCAGTCGCTCAGCCTCCTGTTGAGTGATCCCCAGTTCGGCAGCGGCCTGGAGCAGGCTCCGTTCGCGTGCGGCCCGCTCGGCCTCGGCCTGCTCGGCGCGGGCCTGGACCATGTCGGCCTGCACCGCCTCCCGGTGGACCTGCTCGGCGGCCGCGCGCGCCTGCCGCTGGGCCTGGATCTCCTCGCCCAGCTGGCCGCTGGCCTGCTCCCACTGCCGCTCGACCGCCCTGCGACCGGTGCCCTGGCGCAGCAGCCACAGCCGTGAGGCCGTGCGCATCGGCTCCAGACGCTCCAGCTCCTCGCGCAGCGCCTGCTCCCGCTCGGCGGCGCGGTTGCGCTCGACCTCCTCGGCGACCGCCGCCACGGCCGGCCCCTGCCCCGGTCCTCGGTGAGCAGCACCAGCTCCTCGGGCTCCTCGACAGCCGCGGCGGGTCCGGGCCCGGACCGCCGTCCAGGCCGCCCCCGGCCACCTGCGCCCACACCTGGCGCACACGCTCCACAACGGCCCCGGCCGCGAAGGAGTCGCGCACCTGGCGCGAGGCGGCGGTGCGCGCCCACCGGCCGACCACGGACGCCACCGCCACGGCGGCCACACCGCCCTCTTGCCCCAGCTGCCCCTCGTCTGCCGTGCAGTCGAGTGAACCAAAGGACCCACCACCGCGTCACGCGGGATTTCACCGCTCCAGTCCCGGATCCGGGCCTCCCCGGCCGCGGGGACGCCCCTGGTCACGGGGGGCGGTGGGGCGTTGGCCGGGTGGGGCCATGCCCTGCCGGGCGCGGCGCACCGCCTCGGAGGCCTGCGCATCGACCTGCTGCGACCGCTCGCCGGATTGGGTGATCGCGGCGGCATAGGCGGCCCGCTCCTCGCTGCTGGCCCCCAAGAAGGCGCCCGGGGAGTGCGGCAGCGCGGAGTTGTCGGCCCCGCGCTGCCCGGCGAGGACCACCGCCTTCTGCATGGTCTGCCATCGTCGGTGCTCTTCCAGCGCCGCGTTGTCATCGGCGTAGGCGATGGGGGCGATGCGGTCGGCGTCGGTGTGCAGTGCCAGCATCGTGGGCGCGGTGACCGTGTTGATCTCCCCGCGCTGGGCGAAGCTTTCGGCGTACCTCCAGTAGGAGGCCATCCACTCACGCGCCTCCTGCCGGCCGAAGGGCACCTGTCCCTCGGAGCGGGCCTGCTTGAGCGCCTCGCCGGCGCCCGGCGGGTGGAGCCACGCCCCGTCCTCCCCACGGGTGTTGTCGTAGTGCACAGTCCCGGAGCGGTCGGTGACGATGACCCGCCGCACGTTCTCATCGGCCTCCAGGGCGTCCATCGTTTCGGGGACCGCCGCATAGACCCGGTCGTGGGCCTCCGCAGGCACCCACCGGCCCTGCCCGGGCGGGTGGGACAGGTACCGGCCCACCATGTCCAGCCGGGAGCGGTACTCCGAGACCGCCACCCCCACCACCTCGGCCTCGAACCCCGGGTGCAGCCCGGACTCCGGAGTGTGCGCCATCCGATCCACGATTTTCAGGACGCCAGGGGAGTGGCCGAAGGTGCCCTCGATGACCAGCGGGTACCCGGCCTCGTGGGCGTACTGCTGGGCCATGGCATTCCACGTGCGCATCGCCGGAGCGGTCAGCTCGACCAGGTCGTGCGGGCGCTCGGCCATGATCTGCTCATAGTCGGGGTGGAAGGCCCGGAAGTCGTCGGGCGAGATCGGGGTGACGGCGTCGCCGTGGCGCTCGATGATCCCGGCCAGTGAGCTGGACTTCCCGGCGGCCATCTGCCCGCCCAGCAGCACGACCGTCGGCGGGCCGCTGTGAACGGGAACGGTCCGGTGGAATCCGAGGAACCTGACGATGCGCCTATCGAAGATCTGGCGCATGCGCTCCTCGGAAACCCCGAAGGCCTCGTCAGCCATCCCTCTCCAGGGCGTCGAGCTCGGCGCGCAGGCGCTGGTATTCGGCGATCATCCCCGCCCGGTCCAGGTCGGTGCGCCGCTTCACGGCCCCGGCGGCCTCCACCTTGGCCATGGCGGCCTCCTCGTCCTCATCGGTGGTCGCCTGGTCGGCAAGGCGGGCGTAGGCGCCGGCCACGCGGGCGGCGGTCTCGTACAGGACATCGGCGACGACCGCATCGGGGGTGGTCGCATCGAACGGGTGCATAGTGCTTCCTTCCTCAGATGGGATCAGCCACGCGGCGGGGCGTCCGTTGCGAGTGAGCAGGACCCGCCGCCCGGTGTAGCGGACCTGGTCGACCAAGTCGCCCAGGACCTTGCGGGCCTGTTCGATCCCGATGGTGTCGTCAGCGTTCCCATTCATACCACTAACCTTAAGGTTCTTAAGATTTGGAGGGAAGGGGGTGTCGGTCCCGTTTCCCGCTCCGGCCACGCTGACGGAGGGCCTGTACGTCCCGTCGAAGGGCCACTGTCCGCCCCGTCGATCGGGCGCCCGGCCCGCATCGCCCGCCGGGCGAGAGGGTCCAGCATCCACTCGGGCAGCCGCTCGGCCTCTCCGCGCGCGATCCCCAGCTCAGCGGCGGCCCGGACCACGCGCCGCTCGCGCTTGGCGTGCTCGGCCTGCTCGGCGCGGGCCTGAGCCACGTCGGCCCGCACCGCCTCCCGGCGCACATGCTCGGCGGCCGCGCGCGCCTGCCGCTGGGCCTGGATCTCCTCGCCCAGCTGGCCGCTGGCCTGCTCCCAGCGCCGCTCGACCGCCCTGCGACCGGTGCCCTGGCGCAGCAGCCACAGCCGTGAGGCCGTGCGCATCGGCTCCAAGCGCTCCAGCTCCTCGCGCAGCGCCTGCTCCCGCTCGGCTGCACGGTGGCGCTCGCCCTTCTCGGCGGCGGCCATCGCGGCGCGCCCCTGCCCGGTCAGGGCCTGCTCCGCAGTGAGCAACGCCAGCTCCTCGGGCTCCTCTCGGGCTGCCGCGGGAACGGGCTCGCCACCCTGCGGGCGCTGTGGTCCGGCTGCTGGCTCCGCGGCCCGCCGGGGCGCAGCAGGGGCGGACGGGCGGGCCCGCCCGGCCCCCCTCCAGCTCGTCGACGACCATGCCCTCGTCCTCGTCGTTCAGCGCCTTGGCGTAGTCACTGATGACGCGGTCCAGCTGCTTCTGGGCGGTCCGCGCCGGGCCCAGGCTGCGCGTCGCCCCCTCGCTCTCCAGCTCGGCCGCCGGAAGGTAGAGGTCGCTGCGCTCCTTAGCACGCGACATGCCGGGGTAGAGGCTGTGGGCATCGGCCCCCACCCCGTAGACGTGGGCGCGCTCGCAGGTGAGCCCTTGGGCGCCGGCGATCGTCAGGGCGTAGCCGTCGTGCACCAGGTCCCCGCGCGCGATCGCCTCGGGGGCGATCCAGGCGTCCTGGACGAGCCTGCCGAACCGCCACTGGATGCGCGCACTGCGCCTGGCGTCGACCTCCAGGACCACGCCGCGGAAGCCGTTGAGCACGTCCGGCTCCCCACGGCTGTCGCGGCGGCGGGAACGGTGGTCGTTCGCCTGGGCGATCGCCTCCTCGATGTCCTGGCCGCGTTGGCGCGCGGCCAGGATCGCATCGCGCACCGCCACCGCGCGCCCGTGGGCGCCGCGCACATCCAGCAGCGGCCCGCTCGACCGGCGGGCGCGGTACTCGCGCAGGTTCTCTTGTCGGGTGATCAGGCGCAGGTGCCGAGGCTGCTGGCAGACCGACTCGTCGCACGCGTGCGCCAGCACCAGGTCCTCCTCCACGCCCGTGGTGATCACCCCGTATGCCGGTCTCCTCCACCGCGCCGCGCCGAACGCGTACCGGAACCGGCTCGTCACCCGGCGGGGTCGGTACACCGAAAAGGTCGTACTCGTAGCATGTGCCGCTGCCCATCGGCTCATGGTGCCCCACGAGGCGCAGAGCGCGGAGGGGCCGCACCTGCGGCCCCTCCACGCTTCTGGTGGGAACTGTTGCCCGTGCCTGCTCACCGCCTGAGGTCGGGGCCCTGCTCCCTGCCGCGGGGGCGGTCGGCGGCGCCTCCCGGCTGCGCCTGGCCCTGGGGCGGCCGCTGCCCCGGCGGCACCATCCCCTGGCGCGCTCTGGACACCGCCTCCCGGGCCTCGCCAGCCCCCTCCATGCCGCCGGCCTCCTGCAGCACAGCGACGATCCGCCTCTTCTCCTCGGTGCCGGCGTCGAAGAAGAGGTCGGGGCTGTGGGGCAGCTCAGCGTTGGGGGTCCCGCGTTCAGCGGCCGTGACGACCACCTTGTGCACCTGCTGCCAGCGATCGTGCTCCGCGCGGCTGCGTGGCAGGTCCGCCGACTGGGGGACCTCCTTTTCCTGGGCGTAGACCGCGTCGGCGACGCGGACGGCGTGCTCGTGCAGCCGCAGGAAGGTGGGGGCGGTGGTGGAGTTCATGTCCCCGCGCTCCAGCATCTCCCGGGAGTACTGCCAGTAGGCCGCCAACCAGGCCTGCCCCTGGGCGGGCTCCAGCGGGCGCGAACGGTGCTGCTCGGCGAACTCCTCGACCGGAACGCCGGGGTGACGCGGGTCGGGGTGCCACTGCCCGTCGCCTCCGCGCTCCAGCACGTACAGGTCCGCCCCCGTGCGGTCGGTGACCGTGATCCGCGACAGGTGCGGGCTGTCCTGGCAGGCCCGAAGGGTCTGCGGGATCATCGGGTAGGCGCTCTCGTGCGCACCGAGGGGGGTCCAGCGTCCCACGTCGACCCCTTCGCCCGGGTGTAGGTAGCGGCCCACCGACGACAGCAGGCTCTCCTCAGCCCGCACGGCAAGCCCCACCGCCTCCACGTCGAACCCGGCGCGGTCGAACCGCTCGGCGGTTCCCACCACCATTTCGGGGTCGCGGAACACCCCCTCGAGCAGCAGGCTGTGCCGCTCGCGCTCGGCGTAGTCGATGGCGCGCTTGACCCACTGGCCGGAGGCCTGGGAGGTCACGTTCGGCATCATCAGCGGCGCCTCGGCGGCGACCCGCGAGTAGTCGGGATGGAAGGGGCGCAGCTCGTCCCCGGTCAGTGGCACCAGCGCACCCTCGGGGTGCCGCCTGGTCACGGATGCGGCCGCGCTCGACTTGCCCGCCGCCGGCTGGGCGCCCAGGAGTACCAGCGTCGGCCGCCCGGATGGTTTGGGGTAGCCGCCGAAGACGAAGGGGCGTACCCGTGTGGCGAACCGCCGGTCGAGTTCGCTCTCGGAGAGCCGGGAACGGTACTCGGCCACTCAGCGCTCCAGGCGCTTGTACTCATCGGCCCAGCGATCCATGTTCCGGCGCATCGCCGCGCGATCGTGGGGGTCGGTCGCGCGGAGCCCGTCGCGCACCCGAATGACCTCCCCCATCCACTGCTTCTCCTCTTCGGGGGTGTCGGCCGAGTCTGCGCGAGCCGCGTAGAGGCCGATCAAGCGGGACGCCGTCTCGCTCATCGCGTCGAAGACGACGGTGTCATCGTCATGGGCGTAGCGGTCCTTGCTCACCATCATGCTCCTCCTTGCTCGCTTACTTCCATCGTCCTATGCCTGGGGCCCGGATTGCCGGACCCCGCATGCACCGGGCGGCCACCGGAGGGCGGGCTGCTCCGGCCGCGCCGGAGCAGCCCGCCCTCCGGTGCTAGGCCGCCAGTACGTGGTCCATGTACAGGTCCCCCCGAGAGGCGGGTCTGGCCGGTGATGGCCTCGACCAGCGGCGCCACCAGGAATTCGGCGGATTTGGGGGTGACCGCGTTGCCCAGCAGTCGGGCCTTGTCCTCACCGCTGAAGTCGAGCAGGTCGTAGTCGTCGGGAAAGCTCATCCCCGCCTGGATCTCGGAGATCTTGAGCATCCGGAACCGCACCCGGGCGATGTCCAGCTCCGGGCCGCGGGGCTCCGGTGCCGGGTTGGCGATGCCGTAGCGGGCCCGGGGCGTCATGGCCCCGAATGGGGAGCTGGCTGTCATCGCCCGGCCCTTGCCGTAGTACTGCACCAAGAGCGGATTCATCACCGGCTGCAGGGGGCACCAGCCCGTGATGGAGGCCTCCGGCGGTGAAAGTGTGCAGGGGGCGCCGTCTTGGTGAGTGCGCGGGCCGCCCCGGCCCACTTCGGTGTCCTGATGGCGCGCCTGTGCCAGAGGATCGCGGCGCTCAACGCCGCGATCTGGCACAACTGGCTGATCGGGGCCCCGGTCAAGCGGTCGCTGAACGCCTACGACCACTGACCAGGGGACATATTCCCCATCAACGATCTAGCTCCACTACTCGATCCAGGTCAGTCCGTAGACGCGGACGATGCTCGTGTCCTCGTCGATGTAGGCGAGGAACATCCCGTCCTCGCCGAACATGCCCCAGCGGTAGGCGGGTCCGCCCGATCCCTGCTCGGATGTCTGGCCCCACGGGTCGTGGCGGACCCTGCCGAGGGCTTCGATCAGCGCCTTGAACGCGCGGGGAGGCAGACCGACGGTCTCGCTGCTCGCCTTCGCAGTGAAGTCGACCCGGTACCCGCTCACGAGTCCTGCCGACCGGCCGCGAGGTCGTCGAGCGTGGTGAACTCGCCGAGGCCGGTCTCGGCCTGGCGGCGGCTCTCGTTGTGGCCGGCGGAGCTGTAGATGGCCGCGCGCATGCTCCAGTGCTTCAGCAGCTCCTGGAGGTGGCGGTACCTCCAGACCTCGTGCGCGGCGCTGACCGCGGCCGCCCGGTACTCGCTCAGGAACACCTCGCGCAGATCGGCCGGCAGCAAGTCGAGGATGCGGGCCGGGTCGTGGGGGTCGTGGTGCTCGATGGGTTGCGTGGTCATCGGGTTCCCCCTTCTCACTGCTGTTCAGTCTGCCATGCGCGGGGGCAAGAGGCGGGGTGAAGGCGGTAAGCACATAGAGCGCCCTGAGAAGGGCGTAGAGGCGTCGGGATGCGTCCACTCGAACACGGCAAGGGGGACGGGAATGGAGCGGCTCTGCGTGCATTTGAGGTGCCTTCAGGGGGGGTGCTGGCGCTACGGATCGCACTCCTCGCGCGAGGCTCCTCGGTCCGTGACCGGTCCTCACGGCGAATACGTGGTGAAGTTCGCCGCGGTCGGGCATCGCCGCAGGTCAAGGCAGGTTGCGCGACGGTCTGTAAAACCGCCGGCTCAGCCTACGCAGGTTCGAACCCTGCACCTGCCACCCACGGAGAACGCCCCCTGATCAGCGTGAGCGCGGTCAGGGGGCGTTTTCGTTCGGTCCGCCCGAGTCCGGGCGTGTCCCGCCGCAGACGGCCATCTGTGGGAAATACGTGGGGAAGTTTTGCGGCCCCACGGTCGGCTACTCCCCGGGCGGCGCTTTGGAGCCCACCCGTGTGGCCTGCTCGGCCTTGCGCCGGTTGATGGCCTCGCGCCCCGAGACGCACTTGGCGTACGTGCTCAGTAGGACGCCGACGCTGTTCCCTGCCCACTCCGCGACCTGAGCGGGATCGATCCCCGCGTTGAGCCAGGCGGACAGGCAGGCGTGGCGAAGGTCGTAGGGGCGCCGCGCCATGGGAGAGGCGACCTCCTCAGGGGTGAAGGCCTGTGCCCTGGCGCGCTTCAGTAGCCGCTCGTAGACGCTCTCCGAAAGGTCGCCGCCCCGGAGTCCGCGGAACAGGTACCCATCAGTGTGGGTTCCGAAGGTCTCCAGGTGGTCCCTGAGGAGCTCTGCAAGCTCCGGAGGGCGGGGAGACATATCGAACCTCCTTGTCGCCCCTCCACTTCAGTCCGCGCTTGTCGCGGCGCTTCCCCGAGTCGGTCCATGTGCGGCCGGCCACTGCTCCAGAGTCCTCTAGGACCAGGGTTCCGCTTCCGGACATGGGCATCTGCAGTTTGCCGCGGCGCAGAGAATGGCCGCCCCGGCCAGCCAGCCGGACACCGCAGGCGCACAGCCTCACGCACACCCGCCGCTACGGCGCGGGCGCCAGCCGGTCCTGGGGGCCGGATGCATCCGAGGCTGACGCATCGCTCGGTGTGGGGCTGCTACCCGGGGGAGCTACCGGTGATCGAGGGCCCCTGTTCTGTCTGCACGCGCAGGCGCCGTTCCGCCGTCGGACTCCCGAGCCGCTCTGGCAGCACCCCTCGGCCAGGGGGCGGGGCAGGCGCAGGTGGACGAGCTGTGGTGGGCCTGTCTCGCCGGTTCGATATCGAGGACGCCTTTGTTTCGTCCCGGGTGTGATGGAGGCTCTCAACCCCGGGAAGGCTGAGAGTCATGGCAGCACCGAGGAACTATCCCGATGCGCAGCGCGAACGCGCCACGAGGATGGCGGTCGAAGCTCGCCGGGATAAGGATGGCTGTACCTGGCCACGGTGATCGAATGCTGCATGAAAATCGCTTCTGACGTGCTTTTTCTTATGGGGCCGGATCCGGCCCCGAATACGTCGCGTGACGAGAACTCGCAGGTGGAGCATGAGGGAAGGGGGCTAGTATTGGCCTTTACGAGTCGTTTGGGATTGATGAGCTACTCGCGGTTATGTTAGCTTCGCTCCTGGTTCGAATCTTCGCAGGAAACCCCCTGCGAAGTCCTCTAAATCGGATCGGGAAATCCATCATGAAGAAAATGATGAAGCGCGTCACTGTTGCGGCGCTGGCGGCTGCAGGAATCGCTGGCGGAGCCGTTGGCGTCGCCTCCGCTGCCGCCGACAATGTCGGTGGCGGAGCCTGGGACCACGGCACCGCTAATGGCAGAGTCTACTCGAACTACTATCACGGATCCGTCTGCCACGGATCGTCAGTCCAGGGGGAGTACTACAACTCGTCCGGTGATACCAGAGCCGGGGTTACAGCGCGTGCCTCCGCTCCGGACAGGCCGTGGCCCATCATCGACAAGTCGTACTGGAGGAACAGCTGCTGACGCGCTGAAACAGACAGGGTCCGCCGACCTTTACGCCGGTCGGCGGACCGCCGCGAAACCATCCTGAACGAGACCCGTGCTGCATCGCAACATCGCCTTCGGCTACATTATTCCCCTCCTGCTGTCCGTCGTTCTTGTCTTCCTCGTCATGGCCCTCTCGGGTCGAGACTTTACCGCTGGTGACCCGCACATGATATGGGTCAGGGAGAATAGTGATATCTCCACGGTCGCGGAGGTCTCCACTGCAGTCGAGGGGGTGGCCAAAACGACGGGAAGCACGATCATTCTCGAAATCTCCGACCTGCGTGACCCAGGGAATGTACGCCACTTCTACATTGCCGCTGGAGATCCGGCCGGGCCGGGTGCTGAATGGCTGGAGAACGGGTACCCGGACTTCAGTCCGGCAATGCGCACCGAAGTACATTCATTCTCGGATCTCTCCCTCGCTGATCCACGGGGTAACTACCTGATCTTCGGCGATGAGGATGATGTGTCCACTGTTCAGGGCGCGCTCGCCGACGTCGGGCTGACAGGTGATCTCGTTCTCAACGACGGTGAACGGATGCCTCACCGGGGTGACTACCTCTTGAAGGGCGACCTCTTCAATGCGCTGGTGACCGCGGCCCTGTGTATTGCGGTCGTCGTCGGCTCTGGTGTGCTGCTGAGCGCTAGGTTCTACGGTGTGGCGCGGCTCAACGGCCACTCCTACCTGCGCATCCTCGGCTGCGACCTCTGGCGGGTCGTACGCGTGTGGGCGGCCGCCGCTCTCGCTGTCACCGTGCTCGTGCTCACCTTCCTCGGCTATTACAACGGCTGGGCGCAGTTGGGCGCTTTCGCCGCTCTCACCGGATCCCTGGTCGCGGGTTTGACGGTGGTCGCGTTGGCCGCGCACGCGCTCGCGCTCGGGATGCTGCACCTGTCCGACGTGCTCAGCGCGCTCAAGGGCAGGCTCCCCGTCCGATCGACCATCGTGGCGACCTACACCGTCCGTATCGCCGTGCTGGTCCTGGCCTTCGGAGCGATCGTCGCCTTGGCGGATTCCGCTCGCGAGGTGGACGCTTCACAGGACGGGTTCGACCACTTCGCCGAGGCGGGCGACACCTCCCAGATCAAGTTCCTCGGCAGCGTTCGGGTCGAGGAGATGGAGGAGGCCTTCGAGACGGACGTCGGACCGTGGCTGCGTGAGGCCGACGCAGACGGACGCACGATCCTGACGAGCCCAGGGCAGGCCGATCAGTACGTGCCGCCTGGCTCTCCGTATCCGGACTTCGAGACGCTGCTGGTCAACGACACCTACCTGCGAGAGCAGGAGCTCTTCTCCCCGGAAGGGGAACGCCACGGCCCCGGCGAGAGTGTGCGCATCCTCGTTCCCGAATCGCGCGCGGACCTTGCCCCCACCCTGGCTGAGGGAGTGCAGGGGTGGCTGGATTTCGAGACGCGCGACGACGACACCGTCGACATCGAGGTACTCGCGCTGGCCGACGGGCAGCAGGCCTTCACCTACGGCAGAACCGACCTTGCTGACCTCACAACGACGCCTCTGCTCGACGACCCCGTCATCGTCGTGATCCCGAACGGGATGCTGCCCGCGTCCAGCTACGCTCACCGTGCCTCCCAGGGGCACCTGCTGTTCCGGGACCCCACCGACGTGGAAACGGCCATCGCCCAGGAGCCGCTGTCGGCCTATGTCAACGGGCTCCAGCCCGTCGCGCTGGCCGCCGCCGACCAACACGACCAACTCCTGTCCGAGTTGCGTATCCGCGCTGCCAATCTGGCTGCCCTCGCTGTGGTTGTGGCACTCACCGGACTCGCCGCCTGCCTGATCTACGTGCGCACCCGTGCCCAGAACATCTTCGCCCGGCACATCAGTGGATGGACGTTCGCCGCCACTCATCGCCGGATGCTTCTGGCTGAGACCTGCGTCATGGCCGGCTTCGTCGGCTGGGCGACCTGGTGGACGCTGAACCGGCTCGCCCTGCGGCGCAATCCCGAGACCTTCTCGCCCGAGGCGATCGGCACCACCGGGACTGAGCCGCTCGTGGCCGCAGGTGTCGCTGCGGTCGCCCTCGCCCTCGTCCTGGCCACCCTGGTCCTCTTCCACCGCCGTATCGTCCGTGAGGGCGCCTCTCAGGCCTGAGGGCCGCATAGTGAGATAAGGAACCCGTCACATGCTCACCATGGAGAACCTGTCCAAGTCCTTCGGCCCCCGAACCCTGTGGGAGAACCTGGATCTGACCGTGGAAGCCGGGCGGATGCTCGCACTGGTCGGGGCCAGCGGATCGGGTAAGACCACCCTGCTCAACTGCATGGGCCTGCTAGAGCGCCCCAGCGGCGGCCGGATCCTGTTCGAGGACACCGACGTGACCCGCCTAGGCCCGGGAAGACAGCGGCGGTTCCGCCGTGACAAGCTCGGCTACCTCTTCCAGAACTACGCGCTCATCGAGAACGCCACTATCCGGGCCAACCTGGACGTGGCGCGTCGGCGCGGCACGCGTCCCGACTACACCCGGGCGCTGGAGCGGGTGGGCCTGGACGGGCGGGAGAAGGACAGGGTGCACTTTCTGTCCGGCGGTGAGCAGCAGCGGGTGGCGCTGGCCCGGCTGATGGTCAAGGAACCCCGCCTGGTGCTGGCCGATGAGCCGACCGGCGCGCTCGACGCTGCCAACGGTGGCATGGTCATCGACACCTTGCGTGAGATGGCCCGTGAGGGGTGCGCGGTGGTGATCGCCACCCACAACGACGCGGTGCGCGACGCCTGCGACACCGTGTTCGATGTGTCCACCAGCCACCTCACCGCCGCATGACCGAGAATCTCCCGCGTCAGGGGATCAGGTCCTTCAAGGACCGCCCGGCCGCCCCCGTGGCCGGACACCGGGACGCGCTCCCGGCCGCGGCCACGTGACCTCAGACGGGGAGTAACGGGGGTGAAGGGCCGCGCCTCGGCCGGGGTGGCCCGCCGGTTCACCGGCTCCCTGGGCGGGATGTTCCCCTGCCGGGTCGGGGTGCTGGCCGCCTGGGCGACCGCCCGCGGCCAGGCGCTCATCGAGCGCGAGCTCTACCTGCCCAAGGAGTGGACCGACGACCCGCAGCGCTGGCGGGCCGCGCACATCCCCGATGTGACCGGGTTCGCGACCGAGCCCCGCCTGGCCATGCGCATCATCGACCGCGCGCTGCCCGACCTGCCCGAAGGCCGGGTCCGGGTGGCCGCCGACGAGGGTGTACGGGCGCGAGGGCGGGTTTCGCGCGTTCCTGGAGGCCCACCGGTTGCCCTGCGCGGTGACGGTGCAGGCCGACCAGGCAGTGCTTCCGCGCCCCGGATGGCGCCACATCGCCCGCCTGGTGGACTAGGCCGCCGCCGAGCAGGACTGGTTCGCCGCGGTCGGGCATCGCCGCAGTTCCAGGCGGGTTGCGCGACGGTCTGTAAAACTGCCGGCTCAGCCTACGCAGGTTCGAACCCTGCACCTGCCACCCACGGAGAACGCCCCCTGACCAGCGGTTCGGCTGGCAGGGGGCGTTTTCGTTCGGTCCGGCGGCGTCCGGGCGTGTCCCGCCGCAGACGGCCTTCTGCGGCGAATGCGCGGTGACGGTCCCCGGCGCCGCCGGTCGTTCCTCGGGCGGCGTGGCCCCCTCCGAGGGATCTCCGCATGACGGCCGGGCGATGAGTTCCCGCCGCGTCGTGCGTCACCATGACCGACCCCGTCGTTCCCCGATGAGGTCTCATCGCCGAGATCCGAGGCAGAGGGACGAGAATGCCGACCATGCAGCCGGACGAGGTCGCCCGGGTCCTGAACCGTCCGATCAGCCGGGGGCTCCTGGCCCGTGACGTGACCGGCCTCGCCTATGTCGCCAAGGACGGAACGCCCAGGAACGTGCCGATCCCGTTCACCTGGAACGGGTCGCAGGTGGTGATGTGCACGACGCCGAACGCCCCCAAGCCGGTGTCCCTGCGCCGCAACCCGGCGGTCGCCCTCACGATCGACACCGAGGTGCACCCGCCCCAGGTCCTGCTGATCCGCGGACGGGCCGAGCTGGACCCCGTCGAGGGGATCCCCGAGGAGTTCCTCCAGATGAGCGACTCCTCCACGATGACGGCCGGACAACGGGTCGAGTGGGAGGCCGAGGTCCGCTCGCTCTACGACAGCATGGTCCGGATCCTCGTGACCCCGACCTGGGCCAAGCTGCTCGACTTCGAGACGACGCTTCCCACCCCGGTCGAGGAGCTGATCGCGCGGCGCGACGAGCGCCGGCGCGGCTGAGCGGCCGAGCGGGACGGGGAGCACCGGAAAGCTCCGGAACGGCGGGCGTTCGGGTGAGGAGCTGTGTACGCTGGACCCGTTCTCGGGCGTTCGAGCGGTGCAATGGGAGCAGTGGCACGCGATTCGTGCGAGCTCCCGCCCGCCTGTGATCCGCCGGATCCGTCGCGCGGACACGCCTTCCGGCCCCGTCGGGGCCCTCCCGTGTCTCTTCGGCCCTCGGCTGCCTTCGGCACGCCCGGCGTGCCGGAGCTGAACGCTGCGCGCCGCGTCCCCCTGGGCCGATGACCGCCCGCCGTCGGCGTGGCCCGGATATGCGCATGACCGAAACCCGCAGTGCGCCCGTGGGCGGGCGCGACTGCCGCGTGTCCGGGCCCGTAGCGGTCCGAATCCTCCCGCGCGCCGTCTGGCGCCCCCGGCGCCGGGCGTCCCGACCGCCTGGCCCGGCGCCGCGCCCCCGTCCCCGGCGGAGCGTGGCCCCGACGCGGGCACCCGGAATGCCGGAAATGGCGCCGCGTTTTCTCTTCCCATTCCCTCCGCATTGCGGAGCCATGGTCGAAGAAGGGTGAAGTGGACATTTTGAATCCGCCGTTTCGGCGTTGACAAAATACGCTGCGTAGCCCCATGATTACTCACGTCCACCGCGGGGGAGCGTCCGCACGGCGCGCCCTTATCTATCCGCCTCCTTAGGGAATCTTCCGGGGGAATCGCAATGAAGAAGCTGACCGCCGCCGGCCTGCTCGCCGGCGCCGCCATGGGTGCCGTTCTGATGGCCGCCCCGGCCCAGGCCACCGACCAGGAGTACAACTCCAACCTGCAGGGCGTGCCGATCCAGGTCTGCAACGCCAACGTCGGTGTGCTCGGCGCGGCCGTCCCGGTCCTGTCCCCGCAGACCACCGGTGACTGCACCAACGGCCCGATCCTGACGAAGGTCGGCTAGAGCGGCAGCACCCGATAACGGGTGACGATTCCAGACATACTTTTCCAGAGGGGAAATCCGATGATCCGCAAGATCTCCGCCGCCGGCCTGGTGGCGGGTGCCGCGATGGGCGCTTTCCTGATGGCCGCTCCGGCCCAGGCGACCGACCAGGAGTTCAACTCCAACCTGCAGGGCATCCCCGCGCAGGTCTGCAACGCCAACGTGGGTGCCGCCATCGGCGCGGCCGTGCCGGTCGTCTCGCCGCAGACCACCGGTGCCTGCACCAACGGCGCCATCTCCTCGCTCGTCTAGGAAGGAACGACCTGATGATCCGCAAGATCTCCGCCGCCGGCCTGGTCGCCGGCGCCGCCATGGGCGCGCTCATGATGGCCGCTCCCGCCCAGGCGACCGACCAGACGTTCAACCAGAACCTGCAGGTCGTCCCGGTCCAGGTCTGCAACGCCAACGTCGGCGTGCTCGGCGCCGCGGTGCCGATCCTGTCCCCGCAGACCACCGGCGACTGCACCAACGGCCCCATCTCGACGATCGTCGAGTAGCGAGAGGAATCACCCATGATCCGCAAGTTCACCGTCGCCGGCGCGCTCGTCGGCGCCGCGGCCGGCGCCGTCCTGATGGCCGCCCCGGCCCAGGCCACCGACCAGGACTTCAACTCCAACCTGCAGGGCATCCCCGCGCAGGTCTGCAACGCCAACGTCGGTGCCGCGATCGGCTTCGCCGTCCCGGTGCTGTCGCCCCAGTCCACGGGCGCCTGCACCAACGGCGCGATCTCCACGCTCGTCAAGTAGGGAGACGCAGATGCTGCGTAAGGCCACCGTCGCCGGCATGCTCGTCGGCGCCGCGGCCGGCGCCGTCCTCATGGCGGCCCCGGCTCAGGCGACCGACCAGACGTTCAACCAGAACCTGCAGGTTCTGCCCGTGCAGGTCTGCAACGCCAACGTCGGCGTGCTCGGCGCCGCGGTGCCGGTCCTGTCGCCGCAGACCACCGAGGACTGCACCAACGGGCCGGTCCAGACCGTCGTCGACGAGGGTGACGGCTACCGCCACTGACGCGTGATCCGGGCGCGCGGCCGCGACCGCCGGAGCGCCGCCGCCCGGACCGCCGCCGGTCGGCTCGTGGGCCCCTTCCCCGCTCCGGGGAGGGGGCCCGTTCGCGTGCGGTGCGCGCCCGGGGTGCTCAGCGGGTCAGCACGGTGGCCGACCCGTGTCCGAACAGCCCCTGGTTGACCGCGATCCCGACCCGCGCTCCCTCCACCCGGCGCCCGGCCTCGGCCCGTCCGCGCAGCTGGTCGGCGATCTCGCACACCTGGGCGATCCCCTGGGCCGGGACGGCCTCGCCGAAGCTCGCCAGCCCGCCGCCGGGATTGACCGGGATCCGCCCGCCCACCCGGGTCGCCCCCTCGTGCAGCAGCTTCTCGGCGCCGCCGCGCGGGCACAGCCCGATCTCCTCGTACCAGTCCAGCTCCATCGCGGTCGACAGGTCGTAGACCTCGGCCAGGTCCAGGTCCTCCGGGCCGACGCCGGCCTCCTCGTAGGCCGCGTGCGCATTGGCCGCCCGGAAGCGCGGGGCGCCCGCGTCCCGGCCCCCGTCCCCGCGCCGGGGCGGGTCGCCCGCCAGGTAGGGCATCTCCGGCTCGGCCACCGGGTAGGCGGGGACGGCCGCCGACAGCCCGGACACCCGCACCGGGCCGGCGCCGCGGCGCCGCGCGTCCTCGGCGCGCACCAGCACCAGCGCGGCCCCGCCGTCGCTGGTCGCGCAGACGTCCAGCAGGTGCAGCGGGTCCGCGACCACGGGGGAGGCCAGCACCTCCTCGGGGGTGGTGCGCGCCCGGTAGCGGGCCCGGGGGTTGGCCGATCCGTGCGCGGCGTTCTTGGCCTTGACCGCGGCGAAGTCCTCGGGCCGTGCGCCGTACAGCTCCATCCGGCGCCGGGCGGCCAGCGCGAAGTAGAGCGGGTTGGCCGCCCCGAGCAGGCGGAAGCGCAGCCAGTCGGGGTCGTCGGGGCGGTCGCCGCCCAGCGGGGCGAGGAAGCCTTTGGGGGCGGAGTCGGCCCCCACCACCAGCGCCGTGTCGCTCAGCCCGGCGAGCAGCCGCGCGCGGGCGGCCGCGATCGCCTGGGCGCCGGACGCGCAGGCGGCGTAGGAGCTGGCGACCTGCTGGCCCCGCCAGCCCAGGGCGCGGGCGAAGACGGCCCCGGCGACGAACCCGGGATAGCCGCCCCGGACGGTGGCCGCGCCGGAGACGAAGTCGACCTCACCGGGGCCGGTCCCGGCGTCGGCGAGGGCGGCCCGCGCCGCGACCGCCCCGTACTCGGTGAAGGGGCGCCCCCACTTGCCCCACGGGTGCATGCCGGTGCCGATGACGCACACCTCTCCGCCGCTCACCGGTCCTCCTCCCGCGGTCCGTCCGCGGGCAGCGGCCGCCAGTGCCATACGGGGTGGCGCTCGCCTCCGGGCCCGGCGGCCGTGCCCTCGACCAGTTCGGCGGGCAGGCCCACCCGCAGGGCGGACAGGTCGGTGCCGGGTGGGGCCTGGCCGAGCACGATGGGGCCGGGGCCGTCCAGTTCGACGGCGATCAGCACGAACGGCTCGAAGGGGTCGGTGGGCGGGACGAACGGGGGCGGCGGCCGGTACCGGCAGTCGGTGAAGGACCAGACGCGGCCGCGGCGGGGCAGGGGCGCCTCCTCCGTCGGCCCGCCGGGGCAGTGCGGGTCGCGGCAGTGGTCGGGGTCGGGCGGGAAGGCCACGGCGCCGCAGGCGGTGCATCGGCTGCCGACCAGGTGCGGCCCGTCGGGGCCGCGGGCCAGCCAGTGGGCGGTCTCCATGGGCCAGATATAGCACCTAACGCTTGCTTGGTACAGGGGGCGGGCGGCGGGCGGATCGGGGCCGCGCAGGGCGGCATCCGGCGAATCCGGCGAAGCCGCACGTAGGATTACGGTGAGTGACGATGCTCGGCGTTCCGAGGGAGGACCCCATGAAGCCGACACGCACCATCACCGCCGCGGCGGGAGCGGCCGCCGTCGCCCTGGCCGCGGGGTGCGGCGCGGGCGGGGGCGCGGCCCAGCAGCCCACCCCCGAGACCACCGGGGGGGTCGACCCGTCGCCGGCCGGGGGGACCCGCGACGGCGGAGAGGCCTACGTCTTCAACACCCACGGCGACGAGGAGGGCTCCACCGACCAGGAGCCGCAGGACCTCACCGCATCGGAGTTCACCGCCTTCAACGACCTGGAGTGGAGCGAGTGGGGCACCGAGCGGGCCGTCGGCGAGGGCGACCTGTCCGGCACCTGGTGCCTGCCGCAGTGCCAGAACGACCCGTACCGGGTCCCGGTCGAGCTGACCGATCCGGAGGAGTTCGACGGGAAGAGCTATTTCACCGCCTACGAGGTGGGTGAGACCGACGAGCTCCCCGACGAGGAGCGGCAGGCCATGGAGGAGGCCGACGGCGGCAGGCTGATGCGCCCGTGACCGAGCCCGCCCGCCCCGGGCGGGCGGGGCCATCGATCGTGGTGATGTCACCACGCGATCGCACATCGGGTGGCGATATCGCCACTCTCGATGCACGGGCCCGACCGCCCGTCCGCACCACGGACCCGGCGCCCGGCAAGCGGGCGTGAGCGGGGCACCTGCTGCTCCGTCGTTGCCCTTTCGCCTGGATCGCGAGAGCCCCGGCAGCTGTCGAGCAGGTCCGGGAAGCACCCGCCTCTCGGGCCGTAGGGCCGGCGGGCGACGGCCGGATCCCTGATGAGGCCTGCCTGAACGCCTGCGGGCGCGGGCGGAACGTCCGTGGCCGGTCGACCGCCGCCCTCCCCGGAGGGCCCCGCCCGCGCGCTCCGTGCCCATGCGTGCCCGTCGGTCCGTGTCCGTCAGGACGAGGGGCCAGACCCCGCGTCGGCTCAAGCATCGGCCTCGGCGCCCCTCATGCATCCCCTGATGCCCTCCTCATGCCCCGGACGCCGGAATCCGGCACGGCCGGACGACCGGCACCCCGCCCGGCACCCCGGCCGACGCCCGCATCGGCCCCGCATAATTCCCAAGGTGCGCATAACCCCCAGCTCACCGGCGTGATTTCGGCCGCCCGGCGGGCACCGGGACGGGCAATCGGGGCACGGCGGTCGCCGGGGGTCTTTAGGCTGCTGAAGTGATGGGTGACTCAGCAGTGGACGAGGCGGCCGGGAGCGGGCGGGCGACCGGCCGGCACGGGCGCGCCGCCCTCCTGCGGCTGGCCCGGTGGTTCGACTCCGCCGACACCGCGCGCGCCGACGCGCTCTACGCCGCGGCCTTCGCCGCCTGGCCCGCGCGCCGCCTCGGCGGCGCCGGCGACGAGACGGCCCCGGCCACCGGCAGCTGGTGGAACGCCCCCCGCGCGCACGCCGCGCCGCCGCGCCCCGCGGGCCCCGTGCCCACCGAGCCCGCCGCCGACCACTCCGCCCAGCGGGCCGCGCTGCACGCCGCCGCCGAGTCCCGCGCGCACTGGCGCCGCGCCGCCGCCGCCGAGGTGCACCGCGCCCTGGCCCAGCGCACCGAAGGCGGCGCCCGCATCGCGCTCGACCCCGCCGCCGCGGGCGTGCTCATGGAGCTGCTCACCGCCGCCCTGGGGTCGGGCGACCCCGAGCGCGCGCCCGTCACCGCCGGAGACATGGAGCTGGAGGTCCGCCTGCACGCCGGCCCCGCCCCCGACGCGCGCCTGACCCTGGCCTCCCCCGACGGCGAGCTGCACCTGGACGGGCTGTGGCTCCAGGTCACCGACTACCGCACGACCCGGGTCCCGGACGACACCCCGGCCGACGCCCCGGCAGGCGACGGGCCCGACGACGGTCCCGAGCAGGAGCCCCCGGAATGATCGACGACATCGCGCTCACCGGGGAGCGGCAGGCGGCCGCCCGGCGGCTGCTGCGCACCCCGGTCCTGTCCGCCCGCACCCACCCCCGCGACCTGGCGCTCGTCCGCGCCCACTCCGACTGGCTGGTGCAGCGCTTCCGCCGCGTCCTGGGCTACGAGCTGGTCGTCGAGGCCGACCACGCCCGGCTGGTCAAGGCCGCCCCGCCGCAGGACGCCCCGCCGCCGCGCCGGGCGAGCGGCGCCCCGCTCACCCCGCGCGCCTACACCTACCTGGCCCTCACCCTGGCCGCCCTGCCCGAGTGCGCCGCCTCCACCGGCACCGGCGAGGTGGCCGAACGGGTGCGCGCCGCCGCCGCCGAGGCCGGGCTGGCGCACGACCCCGAGGCGCGCGCCGCCGAGCGCCGCGCCTTCGCCGCCGCCCTGCGCCACCTGGCCTCCTGGGGGGTGCTCGCCGAGCGGGAGGAGGGCGCCCTGGCCGACTACGCCGCCGGGAGCCGCCCCGCCGCCGCCCTGGACGCCGACGCCGAGGCCGCCCGCCGGGCGCTCGCCCACCCGCCGCACTCGGCCTCGGGCCCCGAGGAGTTCCTGGAGTCCGCCCGCGACCCCGACCCCGCGGCCGACGCCGACGGCGAGGTCGCGCTCCGCCGCCTGCTGGCCGAGCAGGCCGTCGTCTACCGGGAGGACCTGCCCGAGCGCCAGCGCGGCCGACTCGCCCGCCACCAGTGGCGCGCCGCGGCCGAGCTCGGCGCGCTCCTGGGGTGCGAGACCGAGGTCCGCGCCGAGGGTGTGGCGCTGATCACGCCCGACGGCCAGGACGGGGCCCTGCTGCCCGGCGAGGGCGCGGAGGGCCGCGCCGCGCTTCTGCTGGTGCGCGGCCTGGCCGGGCGGGTGCGCCCGCCGGCCACCCCGGCCCGCGCCGCCGAGGTCCCCGAGGCGGTGCTGGAGGAGGAGCTGGCGGCGGCGCTGCCGGACGGGCCGGGCCGCCGCGACCTGCGCGCCCGGGTGCTGCGGCGGCTGTGCGAGGCCGGGCTGCTGCGGGCGCCGGACGGAGGCGGCCGACAGGGGTGGGAACTGCTCGCGGCCGCCGCCCGGTACGGCCCGCAGGGGGCGCGGATCCGGGACAATGGCCCGGATCGCCCGGTTCTGGCCGCGGCGGGCACGGGCGCACCCAGCGGCACCGACGAAAGCGGAGGGCGGTAGATGAGCGACACCGGCACGGCCCCGGACCCGGCCGGCCCCGCCGAGCAGCAGGTGTCCGCCGACGAGCAGGTGACCGCACCGCTGCCGGTCGTCGGCCGCTCCGCCCGCCGGCGCCACCGGCTGCGCCGGGCCGGCATCCACAACGTCTGGCACTACGACGACCAGGTCTTCTCCTTCGCCGACGGGCGGCTGCTGCTGCGCGGGCGCAACGGCGCCGGCAAGTCCAAGGCCCTGGAGATGCTGCTGCCGTTCCTGCTGGACGGCGACGCCCGGCGGCTCGACACCACCGGCACCGGCCGCACCAGCCTGCGCTGGCTGATGCAGGACGGGCGCAGCGCCCCGGTCCTGGACGACGACGAGGACGGTGAGGAGCGCGGGGAGCGCGCGGAGGAGGGCGACGGCGCCGACGGCGCGGACGGCGCTGATGCCGCCCCTGGCGACGCCGCCCCCGGCGCCCCCGACGGCGCCCCCGCGGCGCGTGTGGGCTACCTGTGGATCGAGTTCGCCCGGGACGCCGCCCGGGGCGAGACCGACGGCGCCGGGGAACCCGAAGGCCCCGCCTCCCCCGACCGCCTCACCCTGGGGGCCGCCGTCACCGCCGTGCCCGGGGAGGAGCCCCGCCGGCTGTACTTCGTCACCGGCCGCACCGTCGGCGAGGACCTGGAGCTGGTCCGCGACGGCCGCCCCGTCCCCGTCGAGCGTCTGCGCGCCGAGCTCGGCGCCGACGACTGCTACGACTCCGCCCCGGCCTACCGGGCCCGCGTCATGCGCGACCTGTTCGGCCTGGAGGACCCGGTCCGCTACCGCAACCTGGTCCACCTACTCTACCGGCTCCGCCGCCCCACCATCGGCGAGCGCCTGGAGGCCGGCGAGCTGGTCTCGGTGCTGGCCGAGGCCCTGCCGCCGATGGACGAGGCCGTGCTCGACCAGGTCGCCCGCAACGTCGCCGACCTGGAGGAGGCCCGCGACCGCCGCACCGCGCTCACCGGGGCCGCCGAGCACGTCCGGACCTTCCTCCAGGGCTACCGCTCCTACCTGCACGGGGTGCTCGGCCGCCGCACCGCCCGGGTGCGCGGCCTGCTGGAGGACTTCCAGCGCCGGGACGCCGAGGCCGCCCGGCTGGAGGAGGAGCTGGACCGGCTGGTCACCGAGGAGGCCGCAGCCCAGGAGGAGCGCGACCGCAGCCGGCGCACCCGGGACACCGCCGCCTCCGACGCCGCCACGCTCACCGCCGCCGGCCGGGCCGAGCCCGCCCCCGCCGAGGGCGAGCTGCAGGCGCGCGACGCCGCCGTCGCCGCCTACATCCGGGCCGCCGAGGCCGCGTGGACCGCCGCCGGGTACGCGCTCACCCGCGAAGAGCGGGCGGTGGCCGCTCTCGCCACCGGGACCGGCGCCGTCGAGCGCAGCCTGGAGGGCCTGGAGGAGCTGCACGCCGAGGCCGCCGAGTCGGCCCGCGCCGCCGGCATGGACCCCGCCCTGCTCGGCCGGGTGCCCCGCCCCGTGCACACCGTGCTCGCCCCCCGCGAGTCCACCACCCACGTCGACTTCGAGGGTCTGGAGCGCGCCGTGGAGCGCGACCCGGTTCCCGGCATCGACCTGGAGGCGCTCCGCTCCGGCCTGGCCGACCTGCACGACCGGCTCTGCCGGGCCGAGGCCCAGGCCGCCGAGCGGGCCGCCGCCGTCACCGCGCTCGGCGCCGCGGCCGCCCGCCGGGACGCCGCCGAGCGGCGCGCCGAGGCGCTGGAGGGCGAGGCGGAGGCCGCCGACGCCGCCCTGGAGCGCGCCCGCGCCCGCGAGGCCGACGCCGTCCGGGCGCTGGGCGAGGCCGGGGGGCACTACGCCGAGCGGGTCCGCGCCTGGGCCCAGGCCCTCGCCGAGGACTTCCCCGAGGCCGCCGGGGCCGCCTCCGCCCTGGAGGAGCTCGTCCACCTGCCGCCCGGCGGGGGAGAGGCGGTCGACGCCGACCTGTGCGCCCGGGTCGAGCAGGCCGCCCACGCCCTCGTCGACGACCTGCTCAAGGAGCTGCGCGCGCGCCGGGACACCTCCCTGGGCGAGGAGCGCGAGCTCGTCACCGAGCTGGACGAGCTCTCCGAGCGCAAGCGCCGGGCCGCCGACGCCGGCCCGGACGGCACCCCGCTGTACCTGCTGGTCGACTTCGCCGACGGGCTCAGCGACGCCGAGAAGGTCGGCCTGGAGGCCGCCCTGACCGCCTCCGGGCTGCTCGACGCCCGCCTGGCCCCCGACGGCACCGCCCACGGCGTCGGGGACGGCGCCCTGGACGGGGCCGTGCTGGTGCCTGGCCGCCCCGCCGACGGCGCCGGCCTGCTCGACGTGCTCCGGGTCGCCGAGGGCGCCGCCGAGGAGTACGGCGTGCCCCGGGACCGGGTCGAGGCGCTGCTGTCCTCGGTCGCGCTGCTGCCCGCCGAGGGCGGGCCGGCCGGCGACCCCGCGCCCCGGCACCGCCGGCTGCGCGACGGCGAGCGGCCCCCGGCCGCCTGCGCCGTCTCCGTGGACGGCCGCTGGCGCCTGGGGGTGGCCTCCGGCGCCGCCGGGCAGCTGCCGGTCGCCCCCGAGCGGATCGGCGCCGACGCCCGGGCCGCCGCCCGCGACCGCCGCCTGGCCAACGTCGACCGGCGCATCGACATCGCCGAGGCGCTGCTCGCCGAGGCGGGCGAGCGCCGCGCCGAGACCGAGCGCGCCCAGGACCGCCTGGTGGCCGCCGCCCGCGAGCTTCCCGGCCCCGCCGGGCCGGACCGCGCCCGCGCCGCCCTGGAGGCCGCCCGGTCCTGGCTGGACGCCGCCCTGCAGGAACGGGACCGCGCCCAGGAGGCCGCCGAGGACGCCCGCGGCACCGCCCTGGGCCTGCGCACCCGTGTGCGGGAGGAGGCCGAGGCCGCGTCGCTGCCCACCGATCCCGGGGAGGCCGCCGCCACCGGGGCCGCCGTGGAGGGCCTGCGGGTGCGCACCGCCGCCGCCCTGCGCGACCTGCGCGACCTGGCCGCGCTGCTGGAGGAGCACCGCGTCGCGGTGGAGGACTGGCGCCAGGCCCGCGCCGACCGGGTGGTGGCCGAGGACGCCCGCACCGCCGCCATCGGCGACATGATCACCGTGCGCCGGGACATCGAGCTCACCGACCGGGCCCGCGCCGCCGACCCCGACCGCCTGGGCACCGCCGTGGACGAGGTGCGCGGCCGGATGGACGAGGCCGCCGCCCGCGTGCCGGACCTGGAGCGCGCCGCCCAGCGCGCCCGCGACGAGCGCATCGCCGCCGAGACCCGGCTCGCCGCCGCCGCGGCCGAGCGCGCCGGGCAGGCCGAGCGGGCGCTGGCCGCCGGGGACCGGCTGCGCGCCGCGCTGTGCGGCGCCGACGGCGCCCCCGACACCGACCTGCTCGCCGCCGCCGGGCTGGAGGAGGCCGCGCCGGCCCTGGAGGGCGGCGCCGAGCCCGGGGCCGGCGAGGACGAGCGGCTGGCCGCGCTGGAGGAGCTGGTCGCGGCGCTGGAGAAGGGCCTGGAGGGCGGCGCCGGCGCCGAGGAGGTCGACGACAGCGGGCTGCTGCGCCGCCGCGAGGAGCTGCACGAGGCGCTGGGCCGGTACGCCGCCGCCCGCACCTCTGTCGCCGAGGTGCACGGGGTCAAGCGGGTCACCGTGCACGACGACTCCGGAGCCGACGGGGTGAGCGCGTACGCCGCCCGGCTGGAGCGGATGCGCGCCGAGGCCGAGGAGGCGGCCCTGCTGCGCGAGGAGGAGGCCTACGAGCGCCACCTGCTCGGCGAGCTGGCCGAGCACCTGGCCCGCCGCATCGACGAGGCCCGCGAGCTGGTGGCGGCCATGAACGGGGTGCTGGAGGGGGTGACCACCTCCCAGGGCATCGGCGTGCGCATCGGCTGGGACCTGGCCCCCGACGCCGACGAGGACGTGCGCGCGGTGGTGCCGCTGCTGGCCCGGCCCGCGCACCGGCGCAGCCGGGTGGAGACCACCCGGCTGCGGGACGCGCTGCGCCGCTGCATCGAGTCCATCCGCCGGCTGGACCCCACCGCCACCGGCGGCGCCCAGCTCCGCCAGGCGCTGGACTACCGGTCGTGGTTCTCCTTCGAGGTGCGGGTGACCGACGCCGCCCGCCCGGACCGGGAGCGGCGGCTGAGCCACCGCACCGGGCTCAGCCAGGGAGAGCAGCGGGTGGTGGCCTACCTGGTGCTGTTCGCCGCGGCGGCGGCCCAGTACGACTCGCTGGCCAAGAGCGCGCCGCACGCGCCGCGGCTCATCCTGCTCGACGACGCCTTCGCCAAGGTCGACGAGCCCACCCACGGCCGCCTGCTGGGCCTGCTGGTGGAGCTGGACCTGGACTTCGTGCTCACCTCGGAGCGGGTCTGGGGCTGCTTCGCCAGCGTGCCGAGCCTGCACGTCTACGAGTGCCTGCGCGACCCGTCCGAACCGGGCATCGCCACCCTGCACTTCACCTGGGACGGCACCCGCAGACGCATGGTCGGGGCCTGAGGGGCGGAGCGCCGTTCCGGCCGCGCGCGCCGGGCGTGCTCGGTATGCTCCGGCCCCGTGTCTCCGGGCCCGTCCTCCCGTGCCCCTCCCCGGGATCCGCCTGCCGGGCCCGGACCGGGCGGGACGGGCGGCCCCCGGGCTGACCCGGTACGCCCCGAACGCGCATACTGTCCCTTCGTACCGGAACCGACGACGGAGGCGGGTGTGGTGACGACGCTGACCACCGGCGCTGAGACGTTCGCCGAGGAACCGCCGCCGCCCGACGGGGCGGCCACCGCCGCCGCGGTGCTGGGCCTGCTCGCCCGCTCCCCCCTCGACAACGGGGCCCGCGGCTGGGTGCTGGCGGCCCTGAGCGGCGAAGAGGCGCTGGAGGCCCTCGCCGGGGGCGGCCCCGCCCCCGAGCCCTCCCAGGTCCTGCACGGCGCCCCCGAGCCGCAGCGCGACCCCGGGGCCGTGCCGCGCCCGGTCTTCCTCTCCCGCATCGGGGTGCAGGGCTTCCGGGGAATCGGCAGCCCCGCCGCGCTGGAGCTGACGCCCGGCCCCGGGCTGACCGTGGTGGTCGGCCGCAACGGGTCGGGCAAGTCCAGCTTCGCCGAGGCCGCCGAGGCCGCCCTCACCGGCCGCAACCTGCGCTGGGACGCCATGCCCACCGCCTGGCGGGACGGCTGGCGCAACCTGCACCACCCCGAGCGCACCGAGGTCACCGTCACGCTGGCCGCACCCGGGGCCGACGGCCCCCTGCGCGCCACCCGGGTGTGGGACGGCGACAGCGTCCGCTCCGCCCGCGGCCGCGTCGAGCTGCCCGACGGCTCCTCCGGCCCGCTCAGCTCCCTGGGCTGGGGCCCCGACCTGGACCGCTACCGCCCCTTCCTCTCCTACGACGAGCTCGGCCGGGCCGTGAACGGCCGGGCCGCCGAGCTCTACGACACGCTCACCGCGGTCCTGGGCCTGACCGGACTGGCCGACGCCGAGCGGGGCCTGGCCAAGACCTGTTCGCGGCTGGCCCGGCTGCGCGACCGCCCGCGCCGCGACCTGGACCACCTGCTGGCGCGGCTCGGCGAGGCCACCGACCGGCGCGCCGCGCGGGCCGTGGAGCTCCTCGGCGAGCAGGGCCCCGGCGCCCCCGACCTGGAGCGGCTGGCCGCGCTGGCCGCCGACGACGGCCCCGCCGACCCCGAGGCCGAGCGGGTGCTGCGCCGCCTGCGGCGGCTGTCGGTGCCCGAGCGCTCCCTGATCGCCGACGTGGTCAACGAGCTGCGCGGCGCCGCCATGGAGCTGGCGATGGCCGCCGGGACCAAGGGCGACCGCGCCCGCGGCGTGGCCGACCTGCTCTCCCGCGCCCTGGAGCACCACGAGCGCCACCCCGCCGACTCCGCCTGCCCCGCCTGCGGCGCGGAGGGCGCCCTCGGCGAGGAGTGGGTGCGGCGCGCCCGGGCCGAGATCGACCGGCTGCGGCCGGTCGCCGAGAGCGCCTCGGCGGCCTACGAGCGTGCCGAGGCCGCCCGGGACCAGGCCCGGTTCCTCATGGCCCCCAAGCCGTCCTGGCTGCCCGCACAGAGCGATCTGGGGCGCATCTGGAGCGAGTGGGAGGAAGGCGCCGGCATCACCGACCTGGTGGAGCTGGCCGAGCACATCGAGAGCACCGGGCGGCGCCTGCGCTCGGCCGCCCTGGCCGCCCGCAAGGACGCCGGGCGGCGCCTGGACGACCCCGCCGGGGACTGGGGCGAGTACGCCGAGATGCTCGCCGCCTGGGTGGAGGACGCGCGCGCGGCGGTCAAGGCCGACGGGCTCCTGGTCTCCGCCCACGAGGCGCTGGACTGGTTCTCCGCCGCGGCCAAGGAGATCCGCGACGAGCGGCTGCGCCCGCTGGCCGCGCAGACCGAGCACGTCTGGCAGCGGCTGCGCCAGGAGCGCCACATCGACCTGGAGTCGCTGCGCCTGGTCGGGCGGGGCGCCCGCCGGCGCGTGGCCGTGGACGTGGCGGTCGATGGCGCCGAGGGGGAGGGCAACGCCCCCGGGCTGCTCAGCCAGGGCGAGTTCCAGGCGCTCGCACTGTCCATCTGCCTGCCCCGCACCCTGGCCGCCGGCAACCCCTTCGGGTTCCTGCTCCTGGACGACCCCGTACAGGCCATGGACACCGAGACGGTGGAGGGTCTGGCCGGGGTGCTGGCCGAGGTCGGCGCGCACCGGCAGATCGTCGTGTTCACCCACGACACGCGGCTTCCGGACGCGCTCAGGAGGCTGGGGCTCCCCGCCGACCTGCGCGCCATCGAGCGCGATTCGCTGTCCAACGTCCGGGTCGCGCCTCCCGATTTGGCAGAGCACCCCCAGAGGCCTGTATAGTCATGACCAACGCAAGGGCGGAACCCCGGAAGGGGAGAAGCCGCAGGAGCGTGCCCCTTTAGCTCAGTCGGCAGAGCGTCTCCATGGTAAGGAGAAGGTCTACGGTTCGATTCCGTAAAGGGGCTCTACCACCTCGATGAGGTTCCTTCCCCACTCAGGTGGACGGTCGGCGGGGGCCATGATCCCTCCCGGCCGGGTCGAGAGACGGGTATCCTCACCCAGTGAGGTCCGTTTCCCGGACCGTCGCGGCGGAGTAGCTCAGTCGGTAGAGCAAGCGGCTCATAATCGCTGTGTCGTCGGTTCAAGTCCGGCCTCCGCTACTACCCGCACGGCCCCTGTCCATTGTCAGGGGTCATCGCGGGTCTTTTTCAGTGTTCACCGTCACCAGCAGAAAGGCACTCCGACGTGGCTGCCACTGACGTGAGGCCGAAGATCACCCTGGCCTGCCAGGAGTGCAAGCACCGCAACTACATCACGCGGAAGAACCGTCGGAACCACCCCGACCGTCTCTCGCTGAAGAAGTTCTGCCCCAACTGCCGGCGGCACAACGAGCACCGCGAGACCCGTTAACCGCGGAAGAGCAGCGCACATGGCCCAGTGAGCCCCGGCTCGCTGGGCCATACGTGTGAGAGAAGGAGCCCATGGCGATCAACCGTGCCTTCCTCGGCCGCGCCTACCCCGCGCCCGAGCCCTACGAGGTCACCCGCGGGAAGATCCGCGAGTTCGCCGAGGCCGTCGGCGACCCCAACCCGCTCTACAGCGACCCGGCCACCGCCCGCGACGAGGGCCACCCCGACGTCGTGGCGCCGCCCACGTTCCCCATCGTGCTGGGCATGGCCGGCGCCGGGCGCGCCGTCACCGACCCCGAGCTGGGCCTGGACTTCTCCATGGTGGTCCACGGGGAGCAGCGCTTCCGCTACACCAGGCCGGTGCGGGCCGGGGACGTGCTGGACGCGGTGACCCGGATCACCGACATCCGCAGCCTCGCGGGCAACGAGCTGATCACCCTGGAGAGCGAGATCACCGACCCCGAGGGCGCCCACGTGGTCACCGCGGTCAACATGCTCGTGGTCCGCGGCGCCGCGGACGGGGCCGGGGCGACGTCCGAGGCGAAGGAGGGGGACGCGTGACCGCCGCCGTCCGCTACGACGAGGTCGAGGCCGGGACCGAGCTCGGCGAGCGCACCTTCCCCGTGCGCCGCGTCGACCTGGTCCGCTACGCCGGGGCCTCCGGCGACTTCAACCCCATCCACTGGAACGACCGCACCGCCAAGGCGGTCGGCCTGCCCGGCGTCATCGCCCACGGCATGTTCACCATGGCCGAGGCCGTGCGCCTGGTCACCGACTGGGTCGGCGACCCCGGCGCGGTCGTGGAGTACGGCACCCGCTTCTCGGCCCCCGTGGTGGTGCCCGACGACGACGAGGGGGCCGAGATCACCGTCTCCGGGGTCGTTAAGGAGAAGCGCGGGGACAACCAGGTCCTCGTCGCCCTGACCGTGCGCTCGGGCGGCACACGGGTGCTGGCCCGCCCCACCGTCGTCGTCCGCCTCGCCTGATCGACCCCGCGTTGTTGATCTCGGGGAAGTCGGCCTTGAGAGGGTCCTGATAAGGCCGACTTCCCCGAGATCAACGCGAAAGGGCCGGCCGGTGATGTCCGGTCGTCCGACAGCCTCTGAGAGGGATCCCCGTGTCCGCTGCACCCGCCGCCGGTGTCCGGCTGGCCGACCACACCACCCTGCGCCTGGGCGGCCCGGCCGCCCGGTTCGTCTCCGCCGCCACCACCGGTGAGCTCACCGCCGCCGTCGCCGAGGCCGATGCCGCCGGCGGCCCCCTGCTGGTGCTCGGCGGCGGCAGCAACCTCGTCGTCGCCGACGAGGGCTTCGCGGGCACGGTGGTCCTGGTCGGCACCGGCGGGGTGCGGACCGAGGCCGGGAGCGCCGAGGGCACCGTCCGGGTGCGCGCCGAGGCCGGCGTGGAGTGGGACGGGCTCGTCGAGCGGTGCGTCGCCGACGGCCTCAGCGGCGTCGAATGCCTCTCCGGCATCCCCGGGCGGGTGGGCGCCACCCCCATCCAGAACGTCGGCGCCTACGGGCAGTCCGTCTCCGAGACCGTCGCCGAGGTCGTCGTGTACGACCGCGAGCGCGGCGAGCGGCGCGCCATGGCCCCCGCCGAGTGCGGCTTCGCCTACCGCGACAGCGTCTTCAAGGGCTCCGACCGCTACGTGGTCTGCGAGGTCGTCTTCGAGCTGGAGTCCTCCGCGCTCAGCGCCCCCGTGGCCTACGCCGAGCTCGCCCGGCGCCTGGGCGTCGGGCAGGGCGAGCGGGTCCCCGCCGCCGACGCCCGCGCCGCCGTGCTGGAGCTCCGCCGCGGCAAGGGCATGGTCCTGGACCCCGACGACCCGGACACCCGCAGCGCCGGCTCGTTCTTCACCAACCCGATCCTCACCGAGGCCGAGTTCGAGGACCTGCGCAAGCGCGCCGCCGACCTCCTCGGCCCCGGCGCCGAGCCGCCCGCCTTCCCCGAGGCCGGCGGCCGCGTCAAGACCTCCGCCGCCTGGCTGATCGACAAGGCCGGCTTCTCGAAGGGCCACGGCTCGGGGCCGGCGCGGATCTCCACCAAGCACACCCTGGCCCTGACCAACCCCGGCGGCGCCACCACCGGCGACCTGCTCGCCCTGGCGCGCGAGGTGCGCGCGGGCGTGGCCGACCGCTTCGGCGTCACGCTGGTCAACGAGCCCGTCATGGTGGGCGTGCGGCTCTGACCCGCGCGGCCCCGCCCGCCCCTCCCAAAAAGGAAGTTGGGGGCGGCCAACTTCATTCTTCGCCGAATTTCCCACTCGCGGGAAGGCGTCTCCATGAATTGTGTTCGGAATTTCGCCCGTCCTAGGGTCGAAACAGCCGAAGGGGAGTAGTCCCCAATCCCCGCCGTCGACACACTGGCCGGGCCCCGTGCCCGGCCCGGCCGCGGGAGCCCGCCGCACGGGCGGACGAGACCTTCGGCCCGGTAACGGACGCCACCGGGCCGAAAGGGCGTCCCCTCGCGCCCCGGCCCACCGGGCGAAAGGCGGACCGAATGGATTTCCTCCCCGCGCTGGCGGCGGGCACCGTGGTGGTGTTCCTCGCCGAGATGGGAGACAAGACGCAGCTGGTGGCGCTCTCCCTGGCCAGCCGCTACCGCTGGTGGACCGTCCTGGCCGGGATCACCGCCGCCACCGTCGCGGTGCACGGGCTCAGCGTCCTGCTGGCCGAGGCCGCCGGCCTGGCGGTCCCCACCGAATGGGTCACCCTCATCGCGGGCCTGGCCTTCATCGGGTTCGGGCTGTGGACCCTGCGCGGCGACGAGATGACCGAGGCCGACGAGCGGCGCGCCGCCTCCCGGCGGGTCCGGTCGGCCTTCCTCACCGTCGCCACCGTCTTCTTCGTCGCCGAACTGGGCGACAAGACCATGCTCGCCACCGTGACCGTGGGCACCCAGTACCACTGGCTGCCGGTCTGGATCGGTTCCACCGTCGGCATGGTCGCCGCCGACGCCATCGCCATCGCCCTGGGGGCGGTGCTCGGCAAGAAACTCCCCGAGCGGGCCGTGCAGATCGCTGCCGCCGTCCTGTTCTTCCTGGCCGGGGGCGCGATGACGCTTCAGGGCGCGTTGACGCTGTCGGGGCTGTGACCGGTGCCGCCTCCGGACGCCCCCTCCCGCGCGCCGGGCTCCCCGGGGGAGCGGGACAGCCATTCGTCCACCCCGGCGAGCATCTCCTTGCGCAGCCACTCCGGCGCGCCCGACCCCCGGATCGACATCCGCGCCAGCTCCGCCAGCCCGGTGTCGCCGAACCCGAAGACCGACCGCGCGATCTCGTACTGCTCGGCCAGCCGGGGCCCGAAGAGCAGCGGGTCGTCGGCGCCGAGGGCGATCGGGACGCCCCCGTCGAAGAGCCGCCGCAGCGGCACGTGCGCCACGTCGGAGACCACGCCCAGGCTCACGTTGGAGGAGGGGCACACCTCCAGCGTCACCCCCTGCGTGGCGATCCGCTCCACCAGGTAGGGGTCGTCCACGGCGCGCACCCCGTGGCCGACGCGGTCGGCGGCGAGCTCGTCCAGGCACTCGCGCACGCTGCGCGGCCCCTGCAGCTCGCCCCCGTGCGGCGCGGACAGCAGCCCCGCGCGCTTGGCGATGCGGAAGGCGCCCTCGAACTCCAGGGCGCGCCCCCGCCGCTCGTCGTTGTTCAGCCCGAAGGACACCACGCCCTTGTCGGCGTACTGCCGGGCCAGGCGCGCCAGCGCCTTGGCGTCCATCGGGTGCCGGGTGCGGTTGGCCGCCACCATCAGCCCGATGTGCACCCCGGTCTCCCGCTCGGCGGCGCGGGCCGCGTCCAGGACCAGCTCCAGGGCGGCGGTGAGACCGTCGAACCGGGCGGCGTACCCGCTGGGGTCGACCTGGATCTCCAGCCAGCGCGCCCCGGCGGCCGCCTCGTCCTCGGCCGCCTCCCGCAGCAGCCGGCGGATGTCCTCCGGCTCGCGCAGGACCGACCGGGCGATGTCGTAGAGCCGCTGGAACCGGAACCAGCCGCGCTCGTCGGCCGCGCTCAGGTGCGGCGGCCACTCCTCGGCCAGGGCCTGGGGGAGGTGGACCCCGTGCCGCGCGGCGAGCTCCACGAGCGTGGAGTGGCGCATGGAGCCGGTGAAGTGCAGGTGCAGATGGGCTTTCGGCAGCAGCGCGATGGGGCGTTCCATGACGCAATGGTGCCGTATCGGCGCGGGCGCCGCCCGGTGCCTCGTGCGAAATGAGACGCGCCGCACGCCCCGGAGGAGGGCGTGCGGCGCGTCGCGTCGGGTCCGGCGGCCGGTGGGCGGCTCAGGCGGCCTCGCCCAGCAGCTTCTGGATCCGGCCCACGCCCTCGGCCAGGTCGGCGTCGCCGAGCGCGTAGGACAGCCGCAGGTAGCCCGGGGTGCCGAAGGCCTCGCCGGGGACCACCGCGACCTCGGCCTGTTCCAGGATCAGCTTCGCCAGCTCGGCGGAGTCCTGCGGCCGCACGCCGCGGATCTCCTTGCCCAGCAGCCCCTTGACCGAGGGGTAGGCGTAGAACGCGCCCTGCGGCTCCGGGCAGACCACGCCGGGGATGTCGCCCAGCATCCGCACGATGGTGCGGCGGCGCCGGTCGAAGGCCTCGCGCATGCGCTCCACCGCCGACAGGTCGCCGGTGACCGCGGCCAGCGCCGCGGCCTGGGAGACGTTGGCCACATTGGAGGTGGCGTGCGACTGCAGGTTGGAGGCGGCCTTGACGACGTCCTTGGGGCCGATCACCCAGCCCACCCGCCAGCCGGTCATGGCGTAGGTCTTGGCGACGCCGTTGACGACCACGGTGCGGTCGGCCAGCTCGGGGACCTCCACCGGCATCGAGGAGAACCGGGCGTCCCCGTAGACGAGGTGCTCGTAGATCTCGTCGGTCATCACCCACAGGCCCGCCTCGGCCGCCCAGCGGCCGATCCCGCGCACCTGATCGGGGGTGTACACCGCGCCGGTCGGGTTGGAGGGGGACACGAACAGCAGCACCTTGGTGCGCTCGGTCCGGGCCTGCTCCAGCTGCTCGACGGTGGCCAGGTAGCCGGTGGACTCGTCGGTGACCACGTAGCGCGGAACGCCGCCGGCCAGCTTGATCGACTCGGGGTAGGTGGTCCAGTACGGGGCGATGACGATGACCTCGTCGCCCGGGTCCAGCAGCGTGGCGAAGGCCTCGTAGATCGCCTGCTTGCCGCCGTTGGTGACGAGCACCTGGGAGGGCTCCACCTCGTAGCCGGAGTCGCGCAGCGTCTTGGCGGCCAGCGCCTCCTTCAGCTCGGGCAGCCCGCCCGCCGGGGTGTAGCGGTGGAAGCGCGGATCACGGGCGGCCTCGACCGCCGCCTCCACGATGTAGTCGGGGGTCGGGAAGTCCGGCTCGCCGGCGCCGAAGCCGATCACGGGGCGGCCCTCGGCCTTCATGGCCTTGGCCTTGGCGTCCACGGCGAGCGTCGCCGACTCGGAGATGCCGCCGATGCGTTGCGAGATACGAGGTCGGTCACTCATGGGCCCATCGTTGCACGCGGTGAGCGGGTCCGGCCCGCTCGGGTTGGCCCGCAGGGCCGATAGGCAATAGACTCAGGCGACCCGGCGGGGCGGACGCGTACGGCGGAGCGGTGGCTCCGGGTGCGCATCCGGGCGCGGAACCGGCTATGGTGGGTACCGCGCGGACGCCGCGAAGGGCAGTGGCTCAATTGGTAGAGCACCGGTCTCCAAAACCGGCGGTTGGGGGTTCGAGTCCCTCCTGCCCTGCAAGGACAGATGTGGATGAGGTGCGCATCGGACCCGACACTAAGGACCTCTGGTGACTCAGACCAACGCCGACGCCAAGCCCGGCAAGGAGCCCCAGCGTCGTACCGGTCCGGTGACCTTCACCCGCCAGGTCGTCGGGGAGCTGCGCAAGGTCCGCTGGCCTACGCGCCGCGAGCTCATCACCTACACGATCGTCGTGATCGTCTTCGTTGTCATCATGGTCGGCTACGTCTCGCTCCTCGACTTCGGCTTCGGCGAGGCCGTCACCTGGCTCTACGGGACGCTCGGGAGCAGCGGCGGCGAGCAGGCCCCCCTCTAGCGCCCCTCCCGCCCCGGCCGCGCCTGGTCACGGTGCGCCCTGTGACGCCGTAAGCTGGCAGGACCGGCACCGGCCGCCACGCGCGCGGGTGCCCGGCGGGCGTAACCGACGAGAGAAAGAGCAGCCGTGTCCGAGTCCCCACTGACCTCTGGCGACCTCCCGGAAGAGGACCTTGATCAGGTGTCAGAGGAAGAGGCCGGCCAGCGCGCCGAGGAGGAGCAGCAGGAGCCGGGCGCCGAGGACGGCGCCGAGGGCTCCGGCGGCCCCGAGGCCGAGTCCCAGGCCGAGGGGGAGGCCGACGAGGCCCCCAGGCTCGACCCGGTCGAGGAGTTCAAGATCGAGCTCCGGCTGCTTCCCGGCGACTGGTACGTCGTGCACACCTACGCGGGCTACGAGAACCGCGTGAAGGCCAATGTCGAGAGCCGCACCCAGTCGCTCAACATGGAGGACTACATCTTCCAGGTCGAGGTGCCCACCCAGGAGGTCACCGAGGTCAAGGGCGGCAAGCGGCAGCAGGTCACCGAGAAGGTGCTTCCCAGCTACGTCCTGGTGCGCATGGAGCTGACCGACGAGTCGTGGTCGGCCATCCGCAACACCCCGGGCGTCACCGGCTTCGTGGGCCTGTCCAACCGGCCGGCGCCGCTGAGCGTCCAGGAGGTCGCCGACCTGCTGGCGCCCGAGGCGGAGGAGGAGCCGGAGCAGGCCAAGCAGGGCGAGCGGCCCGAGCCGCGCGGCGACGTCGCCTACGAGGTGGGCGAGTCGGTCACCGTGATGGAGGGGCCCTTCGCCACGCTCCCGGCGACCGTCAGCGAGATCAACCCCGACACCCAGAAGCTCAAGGTGCTGGTCTCCATCTTCGGCCGCGAGACCCCGGTGGAGCTGGGCTTCAACCAGGTCTCCAAGATCTGAGCACCGCTCGCCCGGACCGCGGGCGGCCGTGCCCCGCCGCCCGCGCGAGCACGTAGACTTGGTGGGTCCGCCTTCTGGGCGGACCCACCGCGCTCTGCCCAGCGCAGGGCCCCTGTCGGCCCCGCTCCGCGCGGTCCGTGCGCCCTGCGCACACCCTCCGGCGCGCCCGAGGGGCCGAGAAGCAACGCAGATCAGGCAAAGGACCCGATATGCCTCCGAAGAAGAAGAAGATCGCGGCGCTCGTCAAGGTTCAGCTGCCCGCGGGCCAGGCCACCCCGGCCCCGCCCGTCGGTACCGCGCTGGGCCCGCACGGCGTCAACATCATGGACTTCTGCAAGCAGTACAACGCTGCGACCGAAGCCCAGCGCGGGAACGTCATCCCCGTAGAGATCACCATCTACGAGGACCGCTCGTTCTCCTTCATCACCAAGACCCCGCCGGCGCCCAAGCTGATCATGAAGGCCGCCGGCGTCGACAAGGGCTCCACCGACCCGGGGCGCACCACGGCCGGCAGCATCAGCGCCGACCAGATCCGCGAGATCGCCCAGACCAAGCTGCCCGACCTCAACACCGACGACGTCGAGGCCGCCAGCAAGATCGTCGAGGGCACCGCCCGCTCCATGGGCTTCGTGATCAAGTAGCCCCCGCCGTCGACCGTGGCAGGGTCCTGCGCGGCCCGCTCACCACACATCTCGTCAGGAGAACCGCATGAAGCGCAGCAAGAACCACCGCAAGGCCAGCTCCCTGGTCGACCGCGACCGCCTCTACGGGCCGGTCGACGCGATCAAGCTGGCCAAGGAGACCTCCACCGCCAAGTTCGACGCCACCGTCGAGGTGGCCCTGCGCCTGGGCGTCGACCCGCGCAAGGCCGACCAGATGGTCCGCGGCACCGTCAACCTTCCGCACGGCACCGGTAAGACCGCTCGGGTCCTGGTCTTCGCCACCGGCGAGAAGGCCGAGGCCGCACGTGCCGCGGGCGCCGACTACGTCGGAGACGACGACCTGGTGCAGGAGATCCAGAACGGCTTCCTCGACTTCGACGCCGTGGTGGCCACGCCGGACCTGATGGGCAAGGTCGGCCGCCTGGGCCGGGTTCTGGGCCCCCGCGGCCTGATGCCCAACCCCAAGACCGGGACGGTCACCCCGGACGTGGCCAAGGCCGTGTCCGACATCAAGGGCGGCAAGATCGAGTTCCGTGTCGACCGGCACAGCAACCTGCACTTCATCATCGGCAAGGCCTCCTTCGCCGAGGAGCAGCTGGCGGAGAACTACGCCGCCGCCCTGGAGGAGGTCCTGCGGCTCAAGCCGTCGGCCGCCAAGGGGCGCTACATCAAGACCGCGAACATCACCACCACGATGGGCCCGGGCATCCCGGTCGACCCGTCGGTGACCCGCGTCGCCGCCGAGTAGCCTCGGCCCCCTGCTCTGGGCCCCGGACCGCGTGCGGTCCGGGGCCCAGCCGTTTCCCCCGGTCGTGCCGCCCGGTCCCCGGCCCGCGCCGGTGTGCCTCCGCCCACATCTTCCGGCGCACGTGCCGGGGCGCTTTCCGGATGCCCTAAGATGGTGAGTGCCGAAGACCGCCGGTCGCCGCCCTCAGGGCGGCCCAAGGTCCCGACGAGGTCGGGCGGCCTGCGCAGGTGTGATGTGAGCTCTTCCGATACGTGTGCGCGATCCCCGGATCCGTGCGTCCTCGGTCGTGCCCCGCGCCCCTGCGCCGGGGCTTTTTTCATGCCGCGCCCGCCCGCCTCGCCCAGGTCCCTGGAACCCCCGGCGTTCACTGTTGGAAGGAGTCCCATGGCGAGGCCGGATAAGGCAGCCGCGGTCGCCGAGCTCACCGAGGAGTTCACGAGCTCCCAGGGCGCCGTGCTTGCCGAATACCGGGGGCTCAGTGTGGCGCAGATGGGCAAGCTGCGCCGCAGCCTCGGCCAGAACGCGCGGTTCCGCGTCGTGAAGAACACCCTCGGCAAGATCGCGGCCAAGGAGGCCGACCTTGACGAGAAGGCCCTCGAGATGTTCGAGGGGCCGTCGGCCATCGCCTTCGTCCGCGGTGACGTGGTCGAGGCGGCCAAGGGCCTGCGTGACTTCGCGAAGGAGAACCCGCCTCTGGTGATCAAGGGCGGCTACATCGACGGCAAGACGATGGGCCCCGAAGAGATCACCAAGCTGGCCGACCTTGAGTCCCGCGAGGTCATCCTCGCGAAGCTGGCGGGCGCCCTCAAGGCCAAGCAGGGCCAGGCCGCCGCCACGTTCGAGGCCCTCCCGCTCAAGTTCGCTCGCCTCGCGCAGGCGCTGCAGGACAAGAAGTCGGACGAGGCCTAAGACGACCATGGCACGGCGCCGAGGGGCGCGCGTGTTCGGGAAGAAAGAGAGATCGCAATCATGGCGAAGCTCAGCAACGAAGAGCTCCTCGGCGCCTTCGAGGAGATGACCCTTCTCGAGCTCTCCGAGTTCGTCAAGCTGTTCGAGGAGAAGTTCGACGTCGAGGCCGCCGCTCCGGCCGCCGTCGTCGCCGCCGCCCCGGGTGCCGGCGACGCCGGTGCCGCCGAGGAGGAGGAGAAGGACGAGTTCGACGTCATCCTCGAGTCGGCCGGCGACAAGAAGATCCAGGTCATCAAGGAGGTCCGCGGCCTCACCAGCCTGGGCCTGAAGGAGGCCAAGGACCTGGTCGACAACGCCCCCAAGCCGCTGATGGAGGGCGTCAACAAGGAGAACGCCGACAAGGCCAAGGAGGCCCTGGAGGGCGCCGGCGCCACCGTCACCCTCAAGTAGGGCCGAGCGGCCGCCCCGCACGCGGGGCCGCCGCGCCGCAGGGAGGCCGTCCCGGAACACCGGGGCGGCCTTCCTCGTTCCACCGGGCGCGCCTCCGCGCCGCCCGTCGCCGCCGCTCTTTGCCCGCGTTCGACCGACCCTTGGAAGTGAAGATTCCTTCCCCGATGTCTCCTCCCTCACACCCGCCCTGTCCTGTGGGACCTCTCACGGGCATCGGGCGAGGCCGCCAGGCCCCTCCGGGCTTGACGGATCCGCCTGAGGGAGCGATGCTGCGTGGTGTCGTGACTGACTCCGGGGGATGCGGTTGGACAGCGGTGTAGTATTCGGCTACACTGCCCTTTTGCGCTGCCCTTTGACGACCCCTGTGCCGGTGTCCGTGCGTTCCGCGCCCTGATCACCCGTGGTCTCGGCCCACCGACTGCACGTGCCACCTCGACGGCGGAGGCCACCGGGAGCCCCGGAGGCTTCCCCCATCGAACAACGACCCGGGTCGTCCGGCGTGCGCGCGCATCAACCGCCACAAGCCTTCGGAAGGACCCCTGTTGGCAGCCTCGCGCAACGCCTCCGCTAACGCCCTTGGTCCGAACCGCGTTTCGTTCGCCCGCATCCACGAACCGCTCGAGGTCCCCGACCTTCTCGCGCTGCAGACCGAGTCCTTCGACTGGCTGCTGGGCAACGAGAAGTGGCGCGCCCGAGTCGAGGCCGCCCTCGAGGCGGGCCGCAAGGACGTTCCGGAGCAGTCCGGTCTCGAAGAGATCTTCGAGGAGATCAGTCCGATCGAGGACTTCTCGGGCACGATGTCGCTGTCGTTTCGCGACCATCGGTTCGAGCCGCCCAAGTACTCCGAAGAGGAGTGCAAGGACAAGGACATGACGTACTCCGCGCCGATGTTCGTCACCGCGGAGTTCATCAACAACGACACCGGCGAGATCAAGAGCCAGACGGTCTTCATGGGCGACTTCCCGCTCATGACCGTCAAGGGCACCTTCATCATCAACGGCACCGAGCGTGTCGTCGTCTCGCAGCTGGTCCGCTCTCCGGGCGTGTACTTCGACCGGCAGGTCGACAAGACCTCCGACAAGGACCTGTTCGGCTGCAAGGTCATCCCGTCCCGCGGCGCGTGGCTGGAGTTCGAGGTCGACAAGCGCGACTTCGTCGGCGTCCGCATCGACCGCAAGCGCAAGCAGGCGGTCACCGTGCTGCTCAAGGCGCTCGGCTGGACCACCGACCAGATCCTGGAGCGCTTCGGCCACTACGAGTCCATCCGCAACACGCTGGAGAAGGACCCCACGGCCGGCACCGACGACGCGCTGCTGGACATCTACCGCAAGCTGCGCCCGGGGGAGCCCCCGACGAAGGAGTCGGCGCAGGCCCTGCTGGAGAACCTGTACTTCAACCCCAAGCGCTACGACCTGGCCAAGGTCGGCCGCTACAAGATCAACAAGAAGCTCGGGCTGGACACGGACTTCACCCAGGGCACCCTGACCGAGGACGACATCGTCGCCACGGTCGACTACCTGGTGCGGCTGCACGCCGGCGAGGAGTCGATGGACACCGCGATCGGCGAGCGGCCGATCGAGACCGACGACATCGACCACTTCGGCAACCGGCGCCTGCGCACGGTCGGCGAGCTCATCCAGAACCAGGTCCGGCTGGGCCTGGCCCGGATGGAGCGCGTCGTCCGCGAGCGCATGACCACCCAGGACGTCGAGGCGATCACGCCGCAGACGCTGATCAACATCCGGCCGGTCGTCGCCTCCATCAAGGAGTTCTTCGGCACCAGCCAGCTGTCGCAGTTCATGGACCAGACCAACCCGCTGGCCGGGCTGACCCACAAGCGCCGCCTCTCGGCGCTGGGCCCGGGCGGTCTGTCCCGTGAGCGCGCGGGCTTCGAGGTCCGCGACGTCCACCCGTCGCACTACGGCCGCATGTGCCCCATCGAGACGCCGGAAGGCCCGAACATCGGCCTGATCGGCTCGCTGGCCGGCTACGGGCGGGTCAACTCCTTCGGCTTCGTCGAGACGCCCTACCGCAGGGTCGTCGACGGGCGGGTCACCGAGGAGGTGGTCTACCTGACCGCCGACGAGGAGGACCGCTACGTCATCGCCCAGGCCAACACCCAGGTGGAGGCCGACGGCACGTTCAGCGAGTCCCGGGTGCTCGCGCGCACCAAGGGCGGCGAGTTCGAGGCCGTCGCCGGCGGCGAGGTGTCCTTCATGGACGTCTCCCCGCGCCAGATGGTCTCCGTCGCCACGGCGATGATCCCGTTCCTGGAGCACGACGACGCCAACCGCGCGCTCATGGGCTCCAACATGCAGCGCCAGGCGGTGCCGCTGCTGCGCGCCGAGGCGCCGAAGGTCGGCACCGGCATGGAGTACCGCGCCGCCACCGACGCCGGCGACGTGGTGCTGGCCGAGAAGGCCGGCGTGGTCGAGGACGTGACCGCCGACTACATCACGGTCATGGACGACGAGGGCGGCCGCAAGACCTACCGCCTGGGCAAGTTCCGCCGCAGCAACCAGGGCACCTGCTTCAACCAGCGCCCGGTCGTCGACGAGGGCGTCCGGGTCGAGGCGGGCCAGGTCCTGGCCGACGGCCCCTCGACCGACCAGGGCGAGATGTCGCTGGGCAAGAACCTGCTCGTGGCGTACATGTCCTGGGAGGGCCACAACTACGAGGACGCCATCGTGCTGTCCCAGCGGCTGGTCCAGGACGACGTCATGTCCTCGATCCACATCGAGGAGCACGAGGTCGACGCCCGCGACACCAAGCTGGGCCCGGAGGAGATCACCCGCGAGATCCCCAACGTCAGCGAGGAGGTCCTCGCCGACCTGGACGACCGCGGCATCATCCGGATCGGCGCCGAGGTCGTCGACGGCGACATCCTGGTCGGCAAGGTCACCCCCAAGGGCGAGACCGAGCTGACCCCGGAGGAGCGCCTGCTGCGCGCCATCTTCGGTGAGAAGGCCCGCGAGGTCCGCGACACCTCCCTGAAGGTGCCGCACGGCGAGTCCGGCAAGGTCATCGGCGTGCGCGTGTTCAGCCGCGAGGAGGGCGACGAGCTGCCGCCCGGCGTCAACGAGCTGGTCCGCGTCTACGTGGCGCAGAAGCGCAAGATCACCGACGGCGACAAGCTGGCCGGCCGCCACGGCAACAAGGGCGTCATCGCCAAGATCCTGCCGCAGGAGGACATGCCGTTCATGGAGGACGGCACCCCGGTCGACATCGTCCTCAACCCGCTGGGCGTGCCCGGCCGGATGAACGTCGGCCAGATCATGGAGATCCACCTGGGCTGGATGGCGGCCAACGGCTGGCAGGTCGACGACGGGCCCGAGGAGTGGAAGCAGCGGCTGCGCGCCATCGGCGCGGGGGAGGTCCCCCCGGGCAGCACCGTGGCCACCCCGGTCTTCGACGGCCTGCGCGAGGACGAGATCACCGGCCTGCTCCAGGCGGTGCTCCCCAACAGCGACGGCGACCGCCTCATCAACGCCGACGGCAAGGCCGTGCTCTACGACGGCCGCACCGGTGAGCCGTTCGACGAGCCGATCGCGGTGGGCTACACCTACTTCCTGAAGCTGCACCACCTGGTGGACGACAAGATCCACGCCCGTTCCACCGGTCCGTACTCGATGATCACCCAGCAGCCGCTGGGCGGCAAGGCGCAGTTCGGCGGGCAGCGCTTCGGAGAGATGGAGGTCTGGGCGCTGGAGGCCTACGGGGCCGCGTACGCGCTGCAGGAGCTGCTCACCATCAAGTCCGACGACGTCCTGGGCCGCGTGAAGGTGTACGAGGCCATCGTCAAGGGCGAGAACATCCCGGAGCCCGGCATCCCCGAGTCCTTCAAGGTGCTCATCAAGGAGATGCAGTCGCTCTGCCTGAACGTGGAGGTGCTGTCCAGTGACGGTATGTCCATCGAGATGCGAGACACCGACGAGGACGTCTTCCGTGCGGCGGAAGAACTGGGTATCGACCTGGGTCGGCGCGAGCCGAGCAGCGTCGAAGAGGTCTGACTTCCGCAAGCTTCGAGAGCAGGGGACGAATTAAGTGCTCGACGTCAATTTCTTCGACGAGCTGCGCATCGGCCTGGCCACGGCCGACGACATCCGCCAGTGGTCGCACGGTGAGGTCAAGAAGCCGGAGACGATCAACTACCGCACCCTGAAGCCGGAGAAGGACGGGCTCTTCTGCGAGAAGATCTTCGGCCCGACCCGGGACTGGGAGTGCTACTGCGGTAAGTACAAGCGGGTCCGCTTCAAGGGCATCATCTGCGAGCGCTGCGGTGTCGAGGTCACCCGGGCCAAGGTGCGCCGCGAGCGCATGGGCCACATCGAGCTGGCCGCTCCCGTGACCCACATCTGGTACTTCAAGGGCGTTCCCAGCCGCCTGGGCTACCTGCTGGACCTGGCCCCCAAGGACCTCGAGAAGATCATCTACTTCGCCGCCTACATGGTGACGTGGGTGGACAACGAGGCCCGCGAGCGCGACCTGGCCTCCCTGGAGGCCCAGGTCTCGGTCGAGCGCCGGCACCTGGAGCAGCGCCGCGACTCCCAGGTCGAGGAGCGGCACAAGAAGCTCGAGGCCGACCTGGCCGAGCTGGAGGAGCAGGGCGCCAAGGGCGACGCGCGGCGCAAGGTCCGCGAGTCGGCCGAGCGCGAGATGCGCCAGATCCGCGACCGCGTGCAGCGCGAGATCGACCGCCTCGACGAGGTCTGGAACCGCTTCAAGGGCCTGAAGGTCCAGGACCTTGAGGGCGACGAGATGCTCTACCGCGAGATGCGGGACCGCTTCGGCAAGTACTTCCGCGGCGGCATGGGCGCCCAGGCCATCCAGGAGCGCCTTGCCAACTTCGACCTCGACGCCGAGGCCGAGAAGCTGCGCGAGACCATCCGCAGCGGCAAGGGCCAGAAGAAGGCCCGCGCCCTCAAGCGGCTCAAGGTCGTCTCGGCGTTCCTGAACACCCGCAACAGCCCGATGGGCATGGTGCTCGACTGCGTCCCGGTGATCCCGCCGGACCTGCGCCCCATGGTCCAGCTGGACGGCGGGCGGTTCGCCACCTCCGACCTGAACGACCTGTACCGCCGGGTCATCAACCGGAACAACCGGCTCAAGCGCCTGCTCGACCTGGGCGCTCCCGAGATCATCGTCAACAACGAGAAGCGGATGCTGCAGGAGGCCGTCGACGCGCTGTTCGACAACGGCCGCCGCGGCCGCCCGGTCACCGGGCCGGGCAACCGTCCGCTGAAGTCGCTGTCCGACATGCTCAAGGGCAAGCAGGGCCGGTTCCGGCAGAACCTGCTGGGCAAGCGCGTCGACTACTCCGGCCGTTCGGTCATCGTCGTCGGCCCCACGCTCAAGCTGCACCAGTGCGGCCTGCCCAAGCAGATGGCGCTGGAGCTGTTCAAGCCGTTCGTGATGAAGCGCCTGGTCGACCTGAACCACGCGCAGAACATCAAGAGCGCCAAGCGGATGGTGGAGCGGTCCCGCCCGGTGGTCTGGGACGTCCTCGAAGAGGTCATCACCGAGCACCCGGTGCTGCTCAACCGTGCGCCCACGCTGCACCGCCTGGGCATCCAGGCCTTCGAGCCGCAGCTGGTCGAGGGCAAGGCCATCCAGATCCACCCGCTGGTGTGCACCGCCTTCAACGCCGACTTCGACGGCGACCAGATGGCGGTCCACCTGCCGCTGTCCGCCGAGGCCCAGGCCGAGGCGCGGCTGCTGATGCTGGCCACCAACAACATCCTCAAGCCCTCCGACGGCAAGCCCGTCACCATGCCCACCCAGGACATGATCATCGGGCTGTACTACCTGACCACCCTCAAGGAGGGCGGCAAGGGCGAGGGCCAGGCCTACAGCAGCCCGTCCGAGGCCATCATGGCCTACGACGGCGGGGAGCTGGACCTGCAGGCCATGGTGCGGCTGCGGGTGCCCGGCGACGTGGTGCCGCCGGCCGACTGGGAGGCCCCCGAGGGCCACGTCCCCGGCGAGCCCTACATGCTCCAGACGACCCTGGGCCGGTACCTGTTCAACGAGACCACCCCGGCGGACTACCCGTTCGTCAACTACCAGGTGGGCAAGAAGCAGGTCTCGGCGCTGGTCAACGAGCTGGCGGAGAACTACCCCAAGGTGCAGGTGGCCACCACGCTGGACGCCTTCAAGGACGCCGGCTACAAGTGGGCCACCCGCTCCGGGCTGACCATCGGCATCGGGGACGTGCTCACGCCGCCGCGCAAGGACGAGATCATGGAGTCCTACGAGCGCCAGGCGGACAAGATCCAGCGCGAGTACGACCGCGGTCTGATCACCGACGACGAGCGCCGCCAGGAGCTCACCGAGATCTGGACCAAGGCGACCAACGACGTCGCCAAGGAGATGGAGGACAACTTCCCCGCCGACAACCCGGTGTGGATGATGGTCCAGTCGGGTGCCCGAGGCAACCCGATGCAGGTCCGCCAGATCGCCGGTATCCGCGGCCTGGTCTCCAACACCAAGGGTGAGACGATCCCGCGTCCGATCAAGGCCTCCTACCGCGAGGGCCTGTCGGTGCTGGAGTACTTCATCTCCACGCACGGCCAGCGCAAGGGCCTGGCGGACACGGCGCTGCGCACCGCCGACTCCGGGTACCTCACCCGGCGCCTGGTGGACGTGGCCCAGGACGTCATCGTCCGCGAGGTCGACTGCCACACCGACCGCTCGCTCTGGCACGAGGTCGGCGAGAAGAACGCCGCCGGCACCGTGGTGCGCAAGCACAACGTGGAGAACACCGGCTTCGGCCGGACCATCGCCGAGGACGTCGTGGTCGACGGCGAGGTGCTGCTGCCCGCGGGCACCGACACCTCCGAGGGCGTCATCGACAAGCTGGTCGAGGCCGGCGTGGAGCGGGTGCGCGTGCGCTCCTCGCTCACCTGCGAGGCCAAGATCGGCGTGTGCAGCGCCTGCTACGGCCGCTCCATGGCCACCGGCAAGCCGGTGGACGTCGGTGAGGCGATCGGCATCATCGCGGCGCAGTCCATCGGTGAGCCCGGCACCCAGCTGACCATGCGGACCTTCCACATGGGCGGTTCGGCCGGCCAGGACATCACCCACGGTCTGCCGCGTGTCACCGAGCTCTTCGAGGCCCGCATCCCCAAGGGTGTGGCGCCCATCGCCGAGCTCGACGGGCGGATCCGCATCGAGGAGACCGAGAAGAGCCGGAAGATCATCCTGATCCCGAACGACGGCTCGGACGAGATCTCCTACCCGGTGCCGATGCGCGCCCAGCTCCTGGTGGAGGAGGGCTCGCACGTCACCGTGGGCCAGCAGCTCATCCAGGGCGCGATCAACCCGCACGAGGTGCTCCGCATCCAGGGCCCGCGCGCGGTGCAGCAGCACCTGGTCAACGAGGTGCAGGAGGTCTACAAGTCGCAGGGCGTCTCGATCCACGACAAGCACATCGAGATCATCGTGCGGCAGATGCTCAAGCGGGTGAACATCCTGGAGTCGGGCGACACCGAGCTGCTGCCCGGCGAGATGGTGGACCGGCCCAAGTTCGAGTCGGTCAACCGCCAGGTGGTGGCCGAAGGCGGTCAGCCCGCCGCCGGCCGCCCGGTCCTGCTGGGCATCACCAAGGCCTCGCTGGCCACCGAGTCGTGGCTGTCGGCGGCCTCCTTCCAGGAGACCACCCGGGTGCTCACCGAGAACGCCATCCACGGCAAGAGCGACCCGCTGGTGGGCCTCAAGGAGAACGTCATCATCGGTAAGCTCATCCCGGCCGGTACCGGTATGCCGCAGTACCGCAACGTCCGGGTCGAGCCGACCGAGGAGGCCAAGGCCTCCATGTACTCGGTCGCGGGCTACGAGGAGCCCAGCGAGTACACGTTCGGCCAGGGCACCGGTGAAGCGGTGCCGCTGGAGGAGTACGACTTCGGGCCCTACAACCGGTAGGGCCGGATCCCGCCCCGGCGGGACGGAGTTCGGAGAGATCGGTTGACCGATCCGGTGACGGCGGTGGCCCATCCCGCGCGGGATGGGCTGCCGCCGTTCGCTGTGTCCGCTGGGCCCGCCGGGTCCGCGCGGATCTGTCAGGGGAGTCGAGCGCACATGCGCGGTCGGGAGAACGAGGACCAGTGACGGACAACGGGGGAGGGCGGTACCGACCGCCCGACGAGGAGTCTCGGCCCGCGGACGACGCGGGCTCGTGGTTCACGCCCAGCGGCGACCGGTACCGCACCCAGGCCGGCTACCAGGACCCCTACGAGGAGGGCGGCGAGGCCCAGGAACCGGGGGCACCGGGCGCACCGGGCGCACCGGGCGCACCGGATGCGCCGGGCGGTTCCGACCGGCCGACCGGGGTGTTCCCGGCCGGCGGCGGCTACCCGAGCACCGGCTACCCGAGCACCGGCGGGCAGCGCCCGCCGATGGCCGAGCCCTACCCGTCGGCCCTGGACGGCCCGCTCGCGGGCGATGCGCCCGCACCGCCGCCGATGCCGCCGCCCACCGGTGCACCGGTGGGCCGGCCGTACACGCCCGAGGCCGAGGCGCCCCCGGCGCCCGAGCGCCCCGACGGCGTGGAGCCGGGGTCGGGCGCCTGGCCGTCCGCGGCCTCCTTCGGCACCGCCCCGGACGGCCCGCGGCAGCCGCCGCGCCCCGAGCCGGAGGCCGAGCCGTCGCCCGAGCCCGAGGCGCCGGTGTGGAACGTGGAGACCGGCGCCTGGCCGTCCGCGGCCTCGGCCGCGCCCCCGGCCGACGGGGGCGGCGACGGCGCCGACGGCACCGACGGCACCGACGGCACCGACGGCACCGACGGCGGAGCCGGGGCGCCCGCGGCGTTCACCGGCGGCGGGTGGCCGAGCGCGGCCCCCGGCCCGGGGGAGTCGGACGGTCACGGGGAAGGACCGTCCGGCGCGCCCGGGAACGCCCCCCTGTCGGGTCCGCAGCCGCACCTGCCGCCCGAGCAGGCGGCTCCGAGCAGTGGTCTGAGCAGTGGTCCGAGCGGGAACACGTGGGCGTTCGGCGGTTCGGGGGAGCCGCCGAACGCCGCGTCCGCCCCTGCCCCTGCCCCGGAACCGGCTCCGGCTCCGGCACAGCCTCCGAACGACGGGGGAGCGGGCCACGGCGGCCTGGGCACCGGAAGCGGCAACACGTGGGCGTTCAGCAGGGACGACTACGACCTGCCCACGGACGTGCGCGACGCCGCGCTGCGCGCCGAGGAGCGCCGCCGGTCCGAGCAGGAGTCCGCCCGGGAGCCCTATATCCCGCAGGACACCTACCGGCAGGACGCCTACCGGCAGGACGCCTTCCGGCAGGAGCCCTACCCGCAGGAACCGGCGCCGCAGGACCCGTCCCTCCGGGAACAGGGCGGGTACGGCGACTACGACCCGCTCGCCCCCGGAGGCCCGTGGGCCGGCCGTGCCGCGCCGCCCCCGCAGGAGCCGCAGAAGCCGCAGGGCCCCGACCCGGTTCGGCCCCCGGCGGACGGCCTGGACCCGTCGGACCCGCTCGGGTCGATCGCCGCGCAGCAGCGTTCGGCCCGGGAGGCGGAGGAGGCCTACGGCGAGGCCCCCGCCGAGGACCGGTGGGGCGGCCCGCAGCAGTGGGGATCGGCGCCTTCGGGTGATGAGGAGTACGGTTCGGGTCCGGCTCAGGTGCCGGGTGCCTGGGGCTCGGAGGGGGCCCAGGGCCCGTCCTTCGAGGGGACGCAGGCGATGCCCTCGGTGGGCCGTGACGATCCGCTCGGCACCCCGGACCCGCTCGGCACGCCGGACCCGCTCGGCGGCCCGCAGCGGTGGGGGCCGGCGCCTTCGGGTGATGAGGAGTACGGTTCGGGTCCGGCTCAGGTGCCGGGTGCCTGGGGCTCGGAGGGGGCCCAGGGCCCGTCCTTCGAGGGGACGCAGGCGATGCCCTCGGTGGGCCGTGACGATCCGCTCGGCACCCCGCAGCAGTGGGGGACCGATCCGGCGGCCACGGCCCTTTCGGAGCAGGGGTACCCGGAGCAGGGGTACCCGGAGCACGGCCGCTCGGACCGGCGCTACGACGGCGCCTATGACGAAGGGCCCGAAGGGTACGGCGCCTACGAACAGGGCGGCCCCGGGCACGACGGCTACGACGGCGCCTACGACGGCGCTTACGACGACGGCTACGGGCACGACGACGGGCGCGTCCAGGACGGCGGCGGCGCCGGGCGGCGCGGCCGGCGGGACCGGCTGGCCGAGGAGTTCCCCGGCTTCGGCGACCGCCCGCCCGGCGGGAACGCCGGAGACGACTACCCGGGCTACGACGGCATCGACGACGTGTGGGCCGAGCCGGACACCGGCGCCGCCGCCGCGATGTGGCTCGGCGTCATCGGCCTGGTCCCCGGCATCGGCCTGTTCACCTCGATCGCGGCCGTCATCGTCGGTCCGCGCGCCGTGCGCCGGATCCGCTCCTCGCGCGGGGAGTACGAGGGCGAGGGCCAGGCGCGCACCGGGACGATCCTGGGCTGGGTCGGCCTGGGGCTGTTCCTCGTCGAGGCGGTCGCGGCGGCGGCCTTCCTGCTGCTTTAGGGGCCGTCGGAGCGGCGGCGCGGTCGGCGCCCGGTCCGGGCGCCGACCGCGCGGGGCCGGGGGTGATCCCGGTCGCACCGGTGCGGCGGTGCGCACATCAGGGGGGCCGCGGTCCGATAATGCGCCCGAGCACTGCCCGGGGGTCGTTACACTGGGAGACGACCTACGGCTGATATGAGGTCCGAGGAACAGCGGTACCCGAGGGGCCGGACCCGTTTTGACCGGGCACAACCCCTTCGGTACCCTTGACCTTCGTGCCCGTGAGCCAACGGGTCACAGCGCGTGCGCTCGTCGCGCCGCCCTTCGGGGCCGGTCGCGAGTCCGGCGCCGCGTGACACCTCCTCCCATGACATTCGACCGCCAGGTCGGGCGTATTCGGTGTCGGCCGTCCCCGGGACAGAGCCCGACACGCCCGGATGCGGGGGTCGGGGGGAACGGGAAATCCAGCAGGTCGATAGCGACAAGGCTACGAGAACCGGCGTAGGTCACGAGGAAGACGGAGACGCGGTGCCCACCATCCAGCAGCTGGTCCGCAAGGGCCGACAGGACAAGGTCGCAAAGAATAAGACCCCGGCGCTGAAGGGGAGTCCGCAGCGTCGTGGTGTGTGCACGCGTGTTTACACCACTACGCCCAAGAAGCCGAACTCCGCGCTGCGCAAGGTCGCCCGTGTGAAGCTGAGCAGCGGGATCGAGGTCACGGCCTACATCCCCGGCATCGGCCACAACCTGCAGGAGCACTCCATCGTGCTCGTGCGCGGCGGCCGTGTGAAGGACCTGCCGGGTGTCCGCTACCGGATCGTCCGCGGTTCGCTCGACACGCAGGGCGTCCGTAACCGCAAGCAGGCGCGCAGCCGTTACGGCGCTAAGAAGGAGAAGTAAGCATGCCGCGCAAGGGCCCGGCGCCGAAGCGCCAGCTGATCACCGACCCGGTCCACGGATCGCCGCTCGTCACCGCACTGATCAACAAGGTGCTGCTGGACGGCAAGCGTTCCCTCGCCCAGCACATCGTCTACGGGGCGCTGGACGGCGCGCAGGAGAAGACCGGTCAGGAGCCCCTGGTCGTCCTCAAGCGTGCGCTGGACAACGTCAAGCCCTCCCTCGAGGTCCGCAGCCGGCGCGTCGGCGGTGCCACCTACCAGGTCCCGGTCGAGGTCCGCGCCTCCCGGAGCACCACCCTCGCCCTGCGCTGGCTCGTCACCTACTCGCGCCAGCGCCGCGAGAAGACCATGACCGAGCGCCTGATGAACGAGCTGGTCGACGCGAGCAACGGGCTCGGCGCCAGCGTCAAGCGGCGTGAGGACACGCACAAGATGGCGGAGTCCAACAAGGCCTTCGCTCACTACCGCTGGTAATCCCCGCGGTCTACTCGATACCTGAGACCGAGAGAGACGAGCCACATGGCTACCACCGCTCTTGACCTTGCCAAGGTCCGCAACATCGGGATCATGGCTCATATCGACGCGGGCAAGACCACGACGACTGAGCGGATCCTGTTCTACACCGGTGTGACCCACAAGGTGGGCGAGGTCCACGACGGCGCCGCCACGATGGACTGGATGAAGGAGGAGCAGCAGAGGGGCATCACGATCACCTCTGCCGCCACCACCACCCACTGGGACGACTACACCATCAACATCATCGACACGCCCGGCCACGTGGACTTCACGTCCGAGGTCGAGCGGTCGCTGCGTGTTCTGGACGGCGCAGTCGCGGTCTTCGACGCCAAGGAGGGCGTGGAGCCGCAGTCGGAGCAGGTCTGGCGCCAGGCCGACCGGTACGAGGTGCCGCGCATCTGCTTCGTCAACAAGATGGACAAGATCGGCGCGGAGTTCCAGCGCTGCGTGGACATGATCCGCGAGCGCCTGAACGCCACCCCGATGGCGATTCAGCTGCCGATCGGCGCGGAGTCGGACTTCAAGGGCGTCATCGACCTGGTCCGCATGAAGGCCTACGTGTGGAACGCGGAGGCCAAGCTCGGCGAGGCCTACGACACGATCGAGATCCCCGACGAGTACGTCGACGCCGCCCGCGAGGCGCGCGACACCATGATCGAGACGCTGGCCGAGGCCGACGACGAGATCATGGAGCTCTACCTGGAGGGCACCGAGCCCACCATCGAGCAGATCGTGCCCGCCATCCGCCGCGCCACCATCGCCGGCACCGCGATCCCGGTCACCTGTGGTTCCGCGTTCAAGAACAAGGGCGTGCAGCCCCTGCTCGACGCGGTGGTCGCCTACCTGCCCGCTCCGGCCGACATCAGCGGCGTCCAGGGCCACGACCCCAAGGACGAGTCCGAGGAGCGTTCGCTCGTTCGCAAGCCCAGCCAGGAGGAGCCCTTCTCCGCGCTGGTCTTCAAGATCATGAGCGACCCGCACCTGGGCAAGCTGACCTACATCCGCGTCTACTCGGGCGTGCTCGAGGCCGGGACCCAGGTCCTCAACAGCCTCAAGGGCCGCAAGGAGCGCATCGGCAAGATCTACCGGATGCACTCCAACAAGCGCGAGGAGATCCAGAGCGTCGGCGCCGGCGACATCGTCGCCGTCATGGGCCTCAAGGACACCACCACCGGCGAGACCCTGTGCGAGCAGGCGAACCCGATCGTGCTGGAGTCCATGACCTTCCCGGTCCCGGTCATCGAGGTGGCCATCGAGCCCAAGACCAAGAGCGACCAGGAGAAGCTGTCCCTGGCGATCCAGCGGCTCTCTGAAGAGGACCCGACCTTCCAGGTCAAGACCGACGAGGAGACCGGCCAGACCATCGTGTCCGGCATGGGCGAGCTCCAGCTCGAGGTCCAGGTCAACCGGCTGCGGGACGAGTTCAAGGTCGAGGCCAACATCGGCCGTCCCCAGGTCGCCTACCGCGAGACCGTCCGGAAGAAGATCGAGAAGGTCGAGTACACCCACAAGAAGCAGACGGGTGGCTCGGGCCAGTTCGGTCGCGTCATCATCGACCTGGAGCCGCTCGCGGCCGACGGTGACGGTGACAGCGCCGGTTACGAGTTCGTCAACAACATCACCGGTGGCCGCATCCCGCGGGAGTACATCCCGTCGGTGGACGCGGGCTGCCAGGAGGCCGCCGAGTTCGGCGTCCTCGCCGGGTACCCGATCGTCGGGGTCAAGGTGACCCTGCAGGACGGCCAGTACCACGACGTGGACTCCTCCGAGCTCGCCTTCAAGGTCGCCGGTTCCATGGCGTTCAAGGACGCCGCCCGCCGGGCGAAGCCGGTCATCCTGGAGCCGGTCATGGCGGTGGAGGTCACGACGCCCGAGGAGTACATGGGCGACGTGGTCGGTGACCTGAACAGCCGCCGCGGTCAGATCCAGTCCATGGAGGAGCGCGGAGGCAGCCGGGTCGTCAAGGCTCAGGTGCCCCTGTCGGAGATGTTCGGCTACGTGGGGGACCTGCGCAGTCGGACGCAGGGCCGGGCCAACTTCACCATGGTCTTCGACTCCTACGCCGAGGTTCCCTCGAGCGTGCAGGAAGAGATCGTGGCCAAGGCCCGCGGTGAATAACCGCGAACACGTAACCAGTCAGCTAGCAACCCTGTACGTCTAGGAGAGATCCAGTGGCGAAGGCAAAGTTCGACCGGAGCAAGCCGCACGTCAACATCGGCACGATCGGGCACATCGACCACGGCAAGACCACGCTGACCGCGGCCATCACCAAGGTCCTGCACGACGCGTACCCGGAGATGAACCCGTTCACGCCGTTCGCGGACATCGACAACGCTCCTGAGGAGCGCGAGCGCGGCATCACCATCTCCGTCGCCCACGTCGAGTACCAGACCGAGGCGCGCCACTACGCGCACGTGGACTGCCCCGGCCACGCCGACTACGTGAAGAACATGATCACCGGTGCGGCGCAGATGGACGGCGCCATCCTGGTGGTCGCCGCCACCGACGGCCCGATGCCGCAGACCAAGGAGCACGTGCTCCTGGCCCGCCAGGTCGGCGTCCCCTACATCGTCGTCGCCCTGAACAAGGCCGACATGGTGGACGACGAGGAGATCTTCGAGCTCGTCGAGATGGAGATCCGCGAGCTCCTCAGCGAGTACGAGTTCCCCGGTGACGACGTCCCGGTCGTCAAGGTCTCCGCGCTCAAGGCGCTGGAGGGCGACGCCGACGCCGCCCAGGGCGTGCTCGAGCTGATGAACGCCGTCGACGAGAAGATCCCCGAGCCGGCGCGCGACACCGACAAGCCGTTCCTGATGCCGATCGAGGACGTCTTCTCGATCACCGGCCGCGGCACCGTCGTCACCGGCCGCATCGAGCGCGGTGTCATCAACGTCAACGAGACGGTCGACATCGTCGGCATCAAGGAAGACAAGCAGACCACCACGGTCACCGGCGTCGAGATGTTCCGCAAGCTGCTCGACCAGGGCCAGGCCGGCGACAACGTCGGTCTGCTGCTGCGCGGCACCAAGCGCGAGGACGTCGAGCGCGGCCAGGTCGTCATCAAGCCGGGCACCACGACCCCGCACACCGAGTTCGAGGGCCAGGTCGTCATCCTGTCCAAGGACGAGGGCGGTCGCCACACCCCGTTCTTCAACAACTACCGGCCCCAGTTCTACTTCCGGACCACCGACGTCACCGGCGTCGTCACGCTCCCGGAGGGCACCGAGATGGTGATGCCCGGTGACAGCACCGGCATGACCGTCCAGCTGATCCAGCCGGTCGCGATGGAGGAGGGCCTGAAGTTCGCCATCCGCGAGGGTGGCCGGACGGTGGGCGCCGGTCGCGTCACCAAGATCCTCAAGTAGAGGACGACCGTATGCGGCGGTCGGGCCGCCGACCGGCCCGGCCGCCGCACCATGAACGACGTCATCGGGCTCTGTAGCGGTGATGCACCTCAGGGGACAGCCCTGCAGCGGTTTCTCAGGTGAATAGAGCCAAACAACGACAGGGCGCCCCCTGACGGGGCCCGGGCCGGCTCGCCGGCACGGCGCCTCTACGGACACTGAAGCGAAGGACGAAAAGGCCACCATGGCGGGACAGAAGATCCGCATTCGGCTCAAGGCCTATGACCACGAGGTCATCGACAGCTCGGCTCGCAAGATCGTCGAGACCGTGACGCGGACCGGCGCGCAGGTCGCTGGCCCGGTGCCGTTGCCGACGGAAAAGAACGTTTACTGCGTCATCCGCTCTCCGCACAAGTACAAGGACTCGCGGGAGCACTTCGAGATGCGCACGCACAAGCGGCTGATCGACATCATCGACCCGACGCCGAAGACCGTCGACTCGCTCATGCGTCTCGACCTGCCGGCCGGCGTCGACATCGAGATCAAGCTTTAAGGGACGCACAGACATGGCCACCAAGCAGATCAAGGGAGTCCTGGGCGAGAAGCTCGGCATGACCCAGGTCTTCGACGACTCGGGCAAGATCGTGCCCGTGACCGTCCTGAAGGCCGGCCCGTGCGTCGTGACGCGCGTTCGGACTCCGGAGACCGACGGCTACACCGCCGTCCAGCTCGGCTACGGCAAGGTCAATCCGCGCAAGGTGAACAAGCCGCTCGGCGACTACCTGCGCAAGCACGACCTGACGCCGCGCCGCCACTACGTCGAGGTCCGCACCTCCGACGCCACCGAGTACACGCTCGGCCAGGAGCTGACCGCCGAGGACTTCGAGACCGGCCAGCTGGTCGACGTCACCGGCCGCAGCAAGGGCAAGGGCTTCGCCGGTGTCATGAAGCGCCACGGCTTCCGCGGCCTGAAGGCCTCGCACGGTGCGCACAAGGTGCACCGCTCGCCGGGCTCCATCGGCGGCTGCGCCACGCCCGGGCGCGTGTTCAAGGGCATGAGGATGGCCGGCCGGATGGGCAACGCCCGCACGACCGTGCAGAACCTCAAGGTTCAGGCGGTCGACGCGGAGAAGGGCCTCATCCTGGTCAAGGGTGCGGTGCCCGGTCCCAACGGCGGGCTGGTGCTCGTCCGCACCGCCGCGAAGGGGGAGAACTGATTATGGCGACGATCGAGGTCAAGGGCCCCGACGGCGCCGCCGGCCGGAGCGTCGAGCTCCCGGAGGCGATCTTCGAGCAGCAGGCGAACATCCCGCTGATGCACCAGGTCGTCAACGCGCAGCTGGCCGCGGCCCGGCAGGGGACCCACGCCACCAAGACCCGCGGCATGGTCCGCGGCGGTGGCAAGAAGCCCTACCGGCAGAAGGGCACCGGCCGGGCCCGCCAGGGCTCGACCCGCGCTCCGCAGTTCGCCGGCGGTGGGACCGTGCACGGCCCCCAGCCGCGCGACTACGCCCAGCGCACGCCCAAGAAGATGAAGGCCGCCGCGCTGCGCGGCGCCCTGTCGGACCGGGCCCGCAACGGCCGGGTGCACGTGCTCAGCACCTTCGTCCCCGACGAGGTGTCGGCCAAGCGCACCCAGACCGCGCTCAAGGCCCTGCGCCAGGTCACCGATTCCGACAAGGTCCTGGTGGTCCTGGACCGCAACGACGAGACCAACCGCCTCGCGCTGCGCAACCTCGCCGAGGTGCACATCCTCGACGCGGACCAGGTGAACACCTACGACGTCCTCGACGCCGACGACGTGGTCTTCACCGAGCGCGGGTACGAGGAGTTCCTGGCGCACGCTTCGGGTGCCTCGCAGGCCCGGAAGCCGGAGGAGGACGACCAGTGAGGATCCCCGACCCTCGGGACATCATCGTCGAGCCGGTGATCTCCGAGAAGAGCTACGGGCTGCAGGACCAGAACCAGTACACGTTCATCGTGCGCCCGGACGCCAACAAGACGCAGATCAAGATCGCGGTCGAGAAGATCTTCGAGGTGAAGGTCGCGAGCGTGAACACGATCAACCGTCCCGGCAAGCGCAAGCGCACCCGCTTCGGTTACGGGAAGCGTCCCGACACCAAGCGCGCGATCGTGACGGTCGCCGAGGGCGACCGGATCGACATCTTCGGGGTCTGATCCGCGCAGCCTGCGGCCGGACACCGCTTCAACCAGCAATTCGCGAAGGAATGCACGAAGAAGATGGGCATTCGTAAGTACAAGCCGACGACGCCGGGTCGTCGCGGCTCCAGCGTGAGCGACTTCGTCGAGGTCACGCGTTCGGAGCCGGAGAAGTCCCTGGTGCGTCCGCTCCACTCCAAGGGCGGCCGCAACGGCCACGGCCGTATCACCACGCGCCACCAGGGCGGCGGCCACAAGCGCGCCTACCGTGTCATCGACTTCCGTCGGCACGACAAGGACGGCGTCCCCGCGAAGGTCGCGCACATCGAGTACGACCCGAACCGGACCGCCCGCATCGCCCTGCTGCACTACGTGGACGGCGAGAAGCGCTACATCCTGGCGCCCGCCGGCCTGAAGCAGGGCGACCGGGTCGAGAACGGCCCCGGGTCCGACATCAAGCCCGGGAACTGCCTCCCGCTGCGCAACATCCCCACGGGTACGTTCGTGCACGCGGTCGAGCTCAAGCCGGGCGGCGGCGCCAAGCTGGGCCGCTCCGCCGGGTCGCAGATCCAGCTCCTGGCCAAGGAGGGCAACTACGCCACGCTGCGCATGCCCTCCGGTGAGATGCGGATGGTGGAGGTCACCTGCCGCGCCACCGTCGGACAGGTCGGCAACGCCGAGCAGTCCAACATCAACTGGGGCAAGGCCGGCCGCATGCGGTGGAAGGGCCGCAGGCCCACCGTCCGCGGTGTGGTCATGAACCCGGTCGACCACCCCCACGGCGGTGGTGAGGGCCGTACCTCGGGCGGCCGCCACCCGGTCAACCCCGCCGGTAAGAAGGAAGGCCGGACCCGTCGCAAGAACAAGGCCAGCGACAAGTACATCGTGCGGCGTCGGCGCAGCGGCAAGAAGAAGCGGTAAGGAGCACGTCTGATGCCACGTAGCCTTAAGAAGGGCCCCTTCGTGGACCACCACCTGGCCAAGAAGGTGGAGGACCAGAACGAGAAGGGCACCAAGAACGTCATCAAGACGTGGTCGCGGCGCTCCATGGTCGTCCCGGAGATGATCGGGCACACCATCGCCGTGCACGACGGCCGCAAGCACGTCCCGGTCTTCATCTCCGAGGCGATGATCGGCCACAAGCTCGGCGAGTTCGCCCCCACGCGCACTTTCCGGAGCCACGTCAAGGAAGACCGCCGTAGCCGCCGTTAGCGGTTGCACCGATCGACAAGGACCATGTTCCCCACGGTGAGTGGGGAGGAGATTTCCGTGAGCGAGGGAAAAGCGATGGGAACGAGGGCACAGGCGCGGTTCGTCCGCGTCACGCCCCGCAAGGCCCGCCGGGTGGTGGACCTGATTCGCGGGTTGCCCGCTGACGAGGCACAGGCGGTCCTCCGGTTCGCGCCGCAGTCGGCGAGCGAGCCGGTGGGGAAGGTGCTGGCGAGTGCGATCGCCAACGCCGAGCACAACGACAAGCTGGACCGCGAGACCCTGGTCGTGGGGCGTGCCTGGGTGGACGAGGGCCCGACGCTGAAGCGGATCCGTCCGCGTGGCTTCGGGCGCGCTTTCCGGGTCACCAAGCGCACGAGCCACATCACCGTGGTCGTGGAGCCCAGTGAGACCAAGGAAAGGACCCGATAGTGGGGCAGAAGATCAACCCGCACGGGTTCCGGCTCGGGGTCACGACTGACTACAAGACCCGCTGGTACGCCGAGAAGCAGTACAAGGACTACGTCAAGGAAGACGTGGCCATCCGCCGCATGCTCAACCGCGGCATGGAGCGGGCCGGAATCAGCAAGGTCGAGATCGAGCGGACCCGCGAGCGCGTGCGCGTGGACATCCACACCGCCCGCCCCGGCATCGTCATCGGCCGGCGCGGCGCGGAGGCCGACCGCCTCCGCAGCAACCTGGAGAAGCTGACGGGCAAGCAGGTCCAGCTCAACATCCTCGAGGTGAAGAGCCCGGAGACCGACGCCCAGCTCGTCGCCCAGGGCGTGGCCGAGCAGCTGGCCAGCCGGGTGGCGTTCCGCCGCGCGATGCGCAAGGCCATGCAGAGCGCCTCCAAGAGCGGCGCCAAGGGCATCCGCATCCAGTGCAGCGGCCGTCTCGGCGGTGCCGAGATGTCGCGGTCGGAGTTCTACCGCGAGGGCCGCGTGCCGCTGCACACGCTGCGCGCCGACATCGACTACGGCTTCTTCGAGGCCCGTACGACGTTCGGCCGCATCGGCGTGAAGGTGTGGATCTACAAGGGCGACGCCCCGGCCACCCGTGCCGAGCGCGAGGCCCAGCAGGCCGCACAGCGCGCCCCGGGCGGCGGAGGCGGCGGCCAGCGCCGCGAGCGTCCGGGCCGTCGCCGTCGCGGCGGCCAGGGCGGCCAGGGCGGCGGCCAGGGGCAGCCGGCCGAGGCCAAGTCCAGCGCGCCCGCCGACGCGGCTCAGGGCGCCGAGAAGTCCGGGAACGAGGGGAGCTGAACGAGATGCTCATTCCCCGGAAGGTCAAGTACCGCAAGCAGCACCACCCGGACCTGCGCGGCCGCGCCAAGGGTGGGACGACGGTCAACTTCGGTGAGTTCGGCATCCAGGCCCTGGACGCCGCCTACGTCACCAACCGGCAGATCGAGGCCGCTCGTATCGCCATGACCCGTCACATCAAGCGCGGCGGCAAGGTGTGGATCAACATCTTCCCGGACCGCCCGCTGACCAAGAAGCCGGCCGAGACCCGGATGGGTTCCGGCAAGGGCTCGCCCGAGTGGTGGGTCGCCCCGGTGAAGCCGGGCCGAGTGATGTTCGAGCTGTCCGGCGTGCCGGAACCGGTGGCCAAGGAGGCCATGCGTCGGGCCATGCACAAGCTCCCGATGCGGTGCAAGTTCGTGAAGCGGGAGGTGTGGGAGTAATGGCGAAGTCCCCGACCGCCCAGGAGCTGCGCGTCCAGTCCCAGGAGGACCTGGTCGGCAAGCTCAAGGAGGCGAAGGAAGAGCTGTTCAACCTGCGCTTCCAGGCTGCCACCGGGCAGCTCGACAACAACGGCCGACTGCGCACCGTCAAGCGCGAGATCGCGCGGATCTACACGGTCCTGCGGGAGCACGAGCTGGGCATCATGCCGCTGGCCGAGTCGGCTGAGAAGACGAAGGAAGCAGCCGAATGAGCGAGATCGACGAGCGGACCGCTCGCAACTACCGCAAGGTGCGCGAGGGCTACGTCGTCAGCGACAAGATGTCGAAGACCGTGGTCGTCGAGGTCGAGGACCGTGTCAAGCACGCGCTGTACGGCAAGGTCATCCGCCGCACCACCAAGTACAAGGCCCACGACGAGAACGAGATCTGCGGCGTCGGCGACCGGGTCCGGATGATGGAGACCCGCCCGCTGTCGGCGACCAAGCGCTGGCGCGTCGTGGAGATCCTGGAGAAGGCTAAGTAGACCCCTGCCTCGGCGGCCGGTTGGTGGAGATCGGCCGCCTAAGGGGTGAGACCACCTAGCAGTGCGGGCAGTGCGCCCGCGCGCACATATCAGGAGCAGACGTGATTCAGCAGGAGTCGCGACTCAAGGTCGCCGACAACACGGGGGCCAAGGAGATCTTGACCATCCGTGTCCTCGGTGGCTCGGGTCGGCGCTACGCGGGCATCGGCGACACCATCGTGGCGACGGTGAAGGACGCCCTTCCCGGCGCAGGCGTGAAGAAGGGCGATGTCGTCAAGGCTGTCATCGTGCGCACCGTCAAGGAGCGCCGCCGGCCCGACGGCTCCTACATCCGCTTCGATGAGAACGCCGCCGTGCTCATCAAGGACGGTGGGGACCCGCGAGGCACCCGCATCTTCGGTCCGGTCGGACGTGAGCTGCGGGACAACAAGTTCATGCGCATCATCTCGCTAGCGCCGGAGGTGCTCTAGGCGATGAAGGTCAAGAAGGACGACGAGGTCATCGTCATCGCCGGCAAGGACAAGGGTGCCACCGGGAAGGTCATCAAGGCCCTTCCCAAGGAGCAGCGTGTCGTCGTCGAGGGCGTCAACCTCATCAAGAAGCACAGGAAGGCGAACCCGGCGAGCGGCCAGCAGGGCGAGGTCGTCACGCAGGAGGCCCCGATCCACGTGAGCAACGTCGCCCTCGCCGAGGACGGCAAGGGCATCCGGGTCGGCTACCGCTTCACCGAAGACGGCAAGAAGGTTCGCGTCTCGCGCCGTACCGGTAAGGACATCTGATGACGGTCACCAACGACATCGAGGCTCCGGCGATGCCTCGTCTCAAGGAGAAGTACCGCTCCGAGATCATGCCGGCGCTGCGCGAGGAGTTCGGGATCGCCAACGTCATGCAGATCCCCGGCCTGACCAAGGTCGTGGTGAACATGGGCGTGGGCGAGGCCGCGCGCGACGCCAAGCTGATCCAGGGCGCCGTCGCCGACCTGTCGGCGATCACGGGCCAGAAGCCCAAGATCAACCGGGCCAAGAAGTCCATCGCGCAGTTCAAGCTGCGCGAGGGGCAGCCCATCGGCGCCGCCGCCACGCTGCGCGGCGACCGCATGTGGGAGTTCGTGGACCGGCTGGTCTCCCTGGCCCTGCCGCGCATCCGGGACTTCCGCGGGCTCAACCCGAACCAGTTCGACGGCAAGGGCAACTACACCTTCGGCCTCACCGAGCAGGTCATGTTCCACGAGGTCGACCCGGACAAGGTCGACCGGCCGCGGGGCATGGACATCACGGTCGTGACCACTGCGACCACGGACGACCAGGGGCGCAGCCTGCTCAAGCGCCTCGGGTTCCCCTTCAAGGAAGCCTGAGGGAGGCGACCATGGCAAAGAAGGCGCTGATCGCCAAGGCGAACAGGAAGCCGAAGTTCGCCGTCCGCGCGTATACTCGTTGCTCGAAGTGCGGACGTCCGCGCGCCGTCTTCCGCAAGTTCGGCCTGTGCCGCATCTGCTTCCGCGAGATGGCGCACAAGGGTGAGCTGCCGGGCATCGCCAAGTCGAGCTGGTAGCAGCCGCGGGCCGGGCGCCGTCCCGGCCGTAGGAGCGGATCGCGGAGCCGCCGCGCCGCCCCCTCCCCGGAGTGGCCGGGCGCGGGCGGGCGCGGCGACCACCACGTAACACGATGGACAGAACAAGGGCCCGGGCACCGGTGCGTCCGGTGGCCGGCCCGTGACCACGCCGTAGGTCCTAGAGGTGCCCCGGAAAGGGGAACAGGCGGGAAGGGACCCGTCTGTCCTTGGGGAAACCGCGGTGAGGAAGGGCCAGTCGGCCATGACGATGACCGACCCGATCGCAGACATGCTCACGCGTCTGCGCAACGCGAATTCGGCGCACCACGACACCGTGGCGATGCCGTATTCCAAGATCAAGGCGCACATCGCCGAGGTCCTCCAGCAGGAGGGCTACGTCCAGGGCTGGAGCGTCGAAGAGGCGCAGGTCGGAAAGACCCTGGTGGTGGAGCTCAAGTACGGCCCCACTCGGGAGCGTTCGATCGCCGGCATCCGGCGCGTGTCCAAGCCGGGCCTGCGCGTCTACGCCAAGAAGGACAACCTTCCGCGCGTTCTGGGCGGTCTCGGCACCGCCATCATCTCGACGTCCGGTGGCCTGATGACCGACAAGCAGGCCAAGAAGAACGGCGTGGGCGGCGAAGTCCTCGCCTACGTCTGGTAATAGGGAGAGATTTCAGCATGTCGCGTATCGGTCGACTGCCGATTTCGGTCCCCAAGGGCGTCGAAGTCACGATTGACGGGCAAGACGTCACTGTCAAGGGGCCGAAGGGCACTCTGCACCACACCGTTACCGACCCGATCACGGTCGAGCTGGAGGACGGCCAGGCCGTCCTGAGCCGCCCGGACGACCACCCGGAGAACCGGTCGCTGCACGGTCTGAACCGTGCGCTGCTGGCCAACCTGGTCGAGGGCGTCTCCAAGGGCTTCAGCAAGACCCTGGAGATCCACGGCGTCGGCTACCGCGTCCAGGCGAAGGGCTCCAACCTGGAGTTCTCGCTGGGCTACAGCCACCCGGTCGTGATCGAGCCGCCGGAGGGGATCACCTTCCGCGTGGAGAAGCCGACTCTGCTGCACGTCGAGGGCATCGACAAGCAGCTGGTGGGCCAGGTCGCCGCGAACATCCGTCGTCTGCGCAAGCCCGACCCGTACAAGAAGAAGGGCGTGCGGTACGCGGGCGAGCGGATCCGTTCCAAGGCCGGAAAGGCTGGTAAGTAGCCATGGCGAAGAGCACGACCGCGGTCCGCAAGGGCACGGCCGCGCGCACTGCTTCGCGTGCGCGGCGCCACCTTCGGGTCCGCAAGAAGATCAACGGCACGCCGGCGCGCCCGCGCCTGGTCGTCACCCGCTCCTCCAAGCACATGGTCGCCCAGATCGTGGACGACACCAAGGGCCACACCCTGGTCTCGGCCTCCACCATCGAGGCGGGGCTGCGCGCCCAGGAGGGCACCAAGTCCGAGAAGTCGCAGAAGGTCGGCGAGCTCCTGGCGCAGCGCGCCAAGGAGGCCGGCATCAGCGCGGTCGTCTTCGACCGCGGCGGCAACCGCTACCACGGCCGCATCGCGGCGCTCGCCGAGAGCGCCCGGTCCGGCGGGCTGGAGTTCTGATCCGATGAACCCGGTCCACAGCAAGTACACCGACGGGAAGAGGAACCACTGATGGCTGCAGCTCCGCGGCGCGGCGCCGGTGGCGAGCGGCGAGACCGCCGCGACGATCGCCGCGGCGGCGCCGCAGACAAGGGTGTCTCCTACATCGAGAAGGTCGTGACCATCAACCGGGTCGCCAAGGTCGTCAAGGGCGGCCGGCGGTTCAGCTTCACCGCGCTGGTCGTCGTCGGCGACGGCAACGGCATGGTGGGCGTGGGTTACGGCAAGGCCAAGGAAGTTCCGGCCGCCATCGCCAAGGGCGTGGAGGAGGCGAAGAAGAACTTCTTCCGCGTCCCCCGCATCCAGGGCACCATCACGCACCGGGTCCAGGGCGAGGACGCCGCCGGCGTCGTGCTGCTGCGCCCGGCCGCGCCGGGTACCGGTGTCATCGCCGGCGGTCCGGTCCGCGCCGTGCTGGAGTGCGCGGGCGTCCACGACGTGCTGAGCAAGTCCCTCGGCTCGTCCAACGCCCTGAACATCGTGCACGCCACCGTCGCCGCGCTCAAGGGCCTGGGCCGTCCCGAGGAGATCGCGGCCCGCCGCGGCCTGCCGATCGAGGACGTCGCGCCGGCCGCCATGCTGCGCGCCCGTGCGGAAGCGAAGGCGGGGGCCTGACGATGGCGAAGCTCAAGATCACCCAGGTGCGGTCGAAGATCGGCGGCACGAAGAAGCAGCACGAGAACCTGCGCTCTCTCGGCCTCGGCAAGATCGGCCGGTCGGTCGTCCGTGAGGACGGTCCGCAGCTCCGCGGGCAGGTCGGCGTCGTGGCGCACCTCGTGAATGTCGAGGAGGTCAGCGAATGAGCGACAACGACCCCGGCGAGCTGCTCAAGCTCCACCACCTGCGCCCGGCTCCGGGCAGCAACAAGTCCAAGATCCGCAAGGGTCGCGGCGAGGCCTCCAAGGGCAAGACCGCGGGTCGCGGCACCAAGGGCACCAAGGCCCGCTCCACGGTGCCCGTCGGCTTCGAGGGCGGTCAGATGCCCCTGATCCGGCGGCTGCCGAAGCTGCGCGGGTTCAGCAACGCCCGGTTCCGCACCACCTACCAGGTCGTGAACCTGGACCGGATCGCGGAGCTGTTCCCCGAGGGGGGCGAGGTCACCGTCGAGGGCCTGGTCGCCAAGGGCGCGGTGCGCAAGAACCAGCCCGTCAAGGTGCTGGGCACCGGTGAGATCTCGGTGGCCGTCCAGGTGAGCGCCAACGCGTTCTCCGCCTCGGCCAAGGAGAAGATCGCCGCCGCCGGTGGTTCCACCACCGAGCTGTAGGCGCATCGATCCGATCCGCCACGAGTGATGCGGGGGCGTCGGCCGGCGAGACCCACCCAGGGTGGGAGCCGGCGGGCGCCCCCGCGTGCTACCCGGGTCCGGTCCGCCGTCACCAGGACGATCCCGCCCCGGACCCGAAGGGCTGTTACAGTGCCTTACTGCCTGACGCCTAACTGTTCGACCGATGACTCCAGGGCCCCGGGGCCGCCCCCGGTGCCGCCGCTCTACGACGATTCAGGATCGGCCGCGATGTCTCGAACCGGTTCCGCCGCCGAAGCCGCGCAGGAGGAGACGTGCTAGGAGCGTTCGTCCGTGCGTTCCGCACGCCCGACCTGCGTAACAAGCTGCTGTTCACCATTTTCATCCTGACCATCTTCCGGCTGGGCTCGGTCATCCCGGCGCCGGGGATCAACTCCGCGGCGATCAGAGAGCAGCTGGAGTCGGTGCAGGCCGCCGACGAATCAGGGATCTATTCGCTGATCAACCTGTTCAGCGGCGGGGCCCTGCTGCAGCTGGCGGTCTTCGCGCTGGGCATCATGCCCTACATCACCGCGAGCATCATCATCAACCTGCTCACGGTGGTGATCCCGCGGCTGGAGGCCCTCAAGAAGGAGGGCCAGCCCGGCCAGGCGAAGATCACCCAGTACACCCGGTACCTCACCCTGGCCCTGGCCATCCTGCAGTCGACCAGCTTCATCGCGATGGCGCGCAGCGGGCAGCTCTTCCAGGGGCAGATCCCGGTGCACACCTACATGCCCAACGACGACCTGCTGACCCTGGTCACCATGGTGTTCACCATGACGGCGGGGACCGCGGTCATCATGTGGTTCGGTGAGCTGATCACCGAGCGCGGCGTGGGCAACGGCATGTCCCTGATGATCTTCACCCAGGTCATCGCGATGTTCCCGTCCTCGATCGGGACCATCTGGCAGGAGCAGGACACCTGGGTCTTCGTGCTCATCTGCATCGCGGGCCTGGTGCTGATCGCCGGCGTGGTCTTCATCGAGCAGGCGCAGCGCCGCATCCCGGTGCACTACGCCAAGCGCATGGTGGGCCGGCGGATGTTCGGCGGCAGCTCGACCTACATCCCGCTGAAGGTGAACCAGGCCGGCATCATCCCGGTCATCTTCGCCTCCTCGCTGCTCTACCTCCCGCAGCTGGCCATCGGCCTGTTCGGCCAGGACAGCGACAACCCCGTCGTGGGCTTTCTCAACGAGTACTTCGTGACCGGCACGCACCCGGTCTACATGGCGACCTTCTTCGTCATGATCGTGGGTTTCGCGTTCTTCTACGTGGCCATCACCTTCAACCCCGCCGAAGTCGCCGACAACATGAAGAAGTACGGTGGGTTCATCCCGGGTATCCGGCCCGGGCGTCCGACCGCGGAGTACCTGGAGTACGTGCTCAACCGGCTGACGACCCCCGGATCGCTGTACCTCGGGTTCATCGCTCTGCTGCCGATGGTGGCGATGGGCGCCTCCGGGGCGACCCAGAACTTCCCGTTCGGCGGCACGAGCATCCTGATCATGGTCGGTGTCGGGCTGGACACGGTGAAACAGATCGAGTCTCACCTCCAGCAGCGGAACTACGAAGGTTTCTTGCGATAGTGCGTGCCGTACTTGTTGGGCCCCCTGGTGCCGGGAAAGGCACCCAGGCCCAGATCCTGGCGTCAGAACTGTCCATCCCCAAGGTGTCCACGGGCGACATCTTCCGGGCCAACGTGAGCGGCGGTACCGAGCTCGGCAAGAAGGCCAAGAGCTACATGGACCGCGGCGACCTCGTCCCCGACGAGGTCACCAACGAGATGGTGCGGGGCAGGCTCGCCGAGGAGGACGCCCGCGAGGGCTTCCTGCTCGACGGCTTCCCGCGCAACGTGCCCCAGGCCGAGACGCTGGACTCCATGCTCAAGGACATGGGGACGGCGCTGGACGCGGTCCTGGAGCTCAAGGTGGACGAGGAGGAGGTCGTCAAGCGCCTCTCCGGCCGCCGCTCCTGCCGGGAGTGCGGCCGCGTCTACCACGTCGACTACGACCCGCCCCGGGCCGAGGACGTCTGCGACGCCTGCGGCGGCGGGCTCTACCAGCGCGACGACGACCGCGAAGAGGTCATCCGGCACCGCCTGGAGGTCTACCGGGAGCAGACCGAGCCCCTGGTCGCCTACTACCGGGACAAGGGCGTGCTGGTCGCGATCGGGGCCACCGGCTCCGTCGAGGACGTCACCGCCCGCGCTCTGGCCGCGCTGGGGCCGGACGCCTGATGTTCCGCAGATCCAAGCCGGACATCCAGATCAAGACGCCGGAGCAGATCCGCATGATGCGGGAGGCCGGCAAGGTCGTGGCGCGCGCCCTGAACGCGGTGCGCGCCGCGGCCGCCCCCGGGATGAGCACCCTGGACCTGGACGCCGTCGCCGAAGAGGTGATCCGCGGCGCCGGGGCCGTGCCCTCGTTCAAGGGCTACCAGGGCTTCCCGGGGTCCATCTGCACCTCGGTCAACGAGGAGGTCGTGCACGGCATCCCGCGCGCCTCCAAGGTCCTGGCCGAGGGCGACGTGGTCTCGGTCGACTGCGGCGCCATCCTGGAGGGGTGGCACGGCGACTCGGCGGTCACCGTCCCGGTCGGCACCGTCTCCGACGACGACGTGCGGATGATGGACGTGTGCCGGGAGTCCATGTGGCGCGGCATCGCCGAGCTGCGGCCCGGGCGGCGCCTGGGCGACATCGGCCACGCCATCGACTCCTACATGGCCTCCCAGGGCTCCTGGGGCAACGTCCAGGAGTACGGCGGGCACGGCATCGGCACCGAGATGCACATGGAGCCGCACGTGCTCAACCACGGCCGCCCCGGCAAGGGGCTGCGCCTGGAGGAGGGCATGTGCCTGGCCATCGAACCGATGGCCAACCAGGGCACCCGCAACGTCGCGGTGCTGGAGGACGAGTGGACCGTGGTCACCCGGGACGGCCGCCGCTCGGCGCACTTCGAGCACACGGTCGCGGTGACCGCGCAGGGCCCGATGGTGCTCACCGCCCGCGAGGACGACCGGCCCGAGATCGAGAAGCGCTCCTTCCCCGACCCGGGCTGGTAGGCCCCGCGCCCGCGGAGGCGGCGGCCGGCGCGGCGCCGGATAGGATCGAGGCCGTCAGCCGACTCCGCGGGGTCGATTCCATGGAGGAGGGGGGCACCGTGGCCGAGGACGCCCCGAAGGCCGCCGGTCCGGCCGACTCCGAACGGGACCGCGCCGCGCGCCTCCTGCAGGCGCACTTCGCACAGGGGCGGCTCGACGGCGGCGAGTTCAGCTCCCGCCTGGAGCGGGTCTACAAGGCCTCGGACGCGCGCGAGCTGGAGGCCGCCGTCTCCGACCTGCCCTCCTCGCCCGAGCCGCCGCGGCCGGCCCGTGCGGCCGGGGGCGCGGGCGGCGGGAGGAGCCTGCTGCGCGATCCGGCGCTGCTCATCCCCTGGGGCCTGTGGGCCGGGGTGAACACCCTGTGCTTCACCATCTGGCTCATCCTGTATCTGACCGGTCAGAGCGACGGATACCCGTGGTTCCTGTGGGTGCTCGGTCCGTGGGGTATCGTGATGGCGTTCATCACACTCGGACTCGCCGCGGTCTACCGCGGCGGCGGTACCGCGGCCGGCGACTGACGCGGCGTCCTCCCCGCTCGCGGAGGGCGTTAGACTGGGATGGCCCACACTCGGGCCGTTGGGTCAGCGTGCCTTACTTCCGCATCCGCAGGAATCTCCGCGTATGCTGTCGCGGTTGACCTGATCGTCAATGTCCGAATCAGCAGTGTGCCCGGTGTCCGTCCGCGGACGCCCGGCCGCCAGCCCCTGCCTTCGGCGGGGAGATTCTCGAAGCGTGGAGGATATGGCTAAGAAAGACGGCGCCATCGAGATCGAGGGCTCCGTTATCGAGTCCCTGCCCAACGCAATGTTCCGAGTGGAGCTCGACAACGGGCACAAGGTGCTTGCCCACATCAGCGGCAAGATGCGGATGCACTACATCCGTATTCTCCCCGACGACCGCGTCGTCGTGGAGCTGAGCCCGTACGACCTCACCCGCGGGCGCATCGTTTACCGCTACAAGTAAGGCCGCGCCGCGCAGCCGTCCGGCGGGAGCCGGGCGGGCGGGGCGGCACGAGTTCGGAGACACCATGAAGGTCAAGCCGAGCGTCAAGAAGATCTGCGCGAAGTGCCGAGTGATCCGCCGCCACGGCCGGATCATGGTCATCTGCTCGGACCCGCGCCACAAGCAGCGCCAGGGCTGAGCCCCTCGCGCGTCTTCTCGACGGCGACGAATTCCAGACGGACCTGTCCCGGTCCCCGCGGTGCGCGGGGACAACCCCCGGTCGGAGGCCGGGGCGCTCGTCAGGGCGGCGAGCGGCAATGGGACGGGCAAGACCTCCGCACAGTACGAAGGAGCACGCCCATATGGCACGCCTCGCAGGCGTCGACCTCCCCCGTGACAAGCGGGTGGAGATCGCTCTCACCTACGTTTTCGGTATCGGCCGGACCCGTGCGGCCGAGACCCTGAAGAACACCGGTGTCAGCCCCGACACCCGTGTCCACGAGCTCTCCGAGGACCAGCTCGTCCAGATCCGCGACTGGGTCGACGCCAACTACCAGGTCGAGGGCGACCTGCGGCGCGAGGTTCAGGGCGACATCCGTCGCAAGATGGAGATCGGCTGCTACCAGGGCATCCGGCACCGCCGCGGTCTGCCGGTGCACGGTCAGCGCACGCAGACCAACGCCCGCACCCGCAAGGGCAAGAAGAAGACCGTGGCCGGCAAGAAGAAGCCGAAGAAGTAGTCCGTCCGGACCTCGACCACCGGGTCCGGCGCCGACGGACCGACGATCTTGGGAGTAATCAGGTATGCCGCCTAAGGGCCGCCAGCAGGGCGCCGCGCGCAAGGTGCGCCGCAAGGAAAAGAAGAACATCGTCCACGGGCATGCTCACATCAAGAGCACGTTCAACAACACGATCGTGAGCATCACCGACCCCACCGGTGCGGTGATCTCGTGGGCGAGCTCCGGGCAGGTCGGCTTCAAGGGGTCGCGCAAGTCCACCCCGTTCGCCGCCCAGATGGCGGCCGAGGCCGCCGCGCGCCGCGCCCAGGAGCACGGGGTGCGCAAGGTGGACGTCTTCGTCAAGGGTCCCGGCTCCGGCCGTGAGACCGCCATCCGCTCGCTGCAGGCCACCGGCCTGGAGGTGGGCTCGATCCAGGACGTCACGCCGACTCCGCACAACGGCTGCCGTCCGCCCAAGCGCCGCCGGGTCTGACCCCGGCGCGCTCGCCGCGCCCGCCCGGCCTCGTTCGGCCGGGGAGCGGGTAGGTAGTTGATGAGGTCCCGCATCCGCGGGGCCGTCCAGTGGCCGTCAAATAGCGGGCGGCCGTGGGAAGGGAACACCGAACATGCTCATCGCCCAGCGTCCGGCGCTCTCGGAGGAGAGCCTGTCGGAGCTCCGCTCCAAGTTCGTGATCGAGCCCCTGGAGCCGGGCTTCGGCTACACCATCGGCAACTCGATCCGGCGGACCCTGCTGTCCTCGATCCCCGGTGCGGCCGTCACCAGCATCCGCATCGAGGGCGTCGAGCACGAGTTCACCACCGTGCCCGGCGTCAAGGAGGACGTCACCGAGATCATCCTGAACCTCAAGGGCCTGGTCGTCTCCTCGGAGCACGACGAGCCGGTTCTGATGTATCTGCGCAAGCAGGGCCCCGGCGTGGTGACCGCTGCGGACATCGCGCCGCCGGCGGGGGTCGAGGTGCACAACCCCGACCTGCACATCGCCACGCTGAACAGCAAGGGCAAGCTGGAGATGGAGCTGACGGTCGAGCGCGGCCGCGGGTACGTCTCGGCGACCCAGAACAAGCAGCCCGGCCAGGAGATCGGCCGTATCCCGATCGACTCCATCTACTCGCCGGTCCTGCGGGTCACCTACAAGGTCGAGGCCACCCGCGTCGAGCAGCGCACCGACTTCGACCGGCTCATCCTGGACGTCGAGACCAAGCCGAGCATCCGGCCCCGCGACGCCGTGGCCAGCGCCGGCAAGACGCTGGTGGAGCTGTTCGGGCTGGCGCGCGAGCTCAACGTCGACGCCGAGGGCATCGACATGGGCCCCTCGCCCACGGACGCGGCCCTGGCCGCGGACCTGGCGCTGCCGATCGAGGACCTCAACCTCACGGTGCGTTCCTACAACTGCCTCAAGCGCGAGGGCATCCACACGGTGGGCGAGCTGGTCGCCCGCTCCGAGCAGGACCTTCTGGATATAAGGAACTTCGGCGCGAAGTCCATCGAGGAGGTCAAGCAGAAGCTCGTGGACATGGGCCTCTCGCTCAAGGACTCCCCGCCCGGGTTCGACCCCAGCAGCGCGGCCGACTCCTACGGGTCCGACGACGACGACCAGTCCTACGTCGAGACCGAGCAGTACTAGAAGACGTCGCCCGAGGTACCGCGGCCGCCTGTGCGGCCGCGGACCGCACCACTAGGAGAAGTACACGATGCCCACGCCGACGAAGGGGCCTCGCCTGGGTTCCGGCCCGGCCCATGAGCGGCTCATGCTGGCGAACCTGGCGACCTCGCTGTTCCAGCACGGCCGTATCAAGACCACCGAGGCCAAGGCCAAGCGCCTGCGCCCCTACGCGGAGAAGCTGATCACCCTGGGCAAGCGGGGCGACCTGCACGCCCGGCGCCAGGTGCTGCAGACCATCCGCGACAAGGCGGTCGTGCACGAGCTGTTCACCGAGATCGGCCCGCGCTACGAGAACCGCCCCGGTGGCTACACCCGCATCACCAAGATCGGGCCGCGCAAGGGCGACAACGCCCCCATGGCCGTGATCGAGCTGGTCGAGGCGCTCAACCGCCCGGCCGCCACGACGGCTCCGGCCCCCGAGGCCGCTGCTGCGGCCCCGGAGCAGGAGAAGGCGGAGGAGGCGGCCCCCGAGGCCGCGGCCGACTCCGCCGAGGAGTCCGCCGAGGACAAGAAGAGCGAGGAGTAAGGGGACTCCCCCTTGCCCGCCGGTGCCCGGTCCCCTCGATGGGGGCCGGGCACCGCTGTTTGCCCCGCCCCCGATTCCGCGCCCCCGACGGGGCGCCGACCTAGGAAGGCCCGACCATGATCCGCCTCCGCCTCGACCTGGCCTACGACGGCTCGGGCTTCTCCGGGTGGGCCGAGCAGCCCGGCCGGCGCACTGTGCAGGGGGTGCTGCAGGAGGCGCTGGCGCGGGTGCTGCGGCTGCCGCCGGAGCAGGCGGTGCTGACCGTGGCCGGCCGGACCGACGCCGGGGTGCACGCCTCGGGGCAGGTGGCCCACCTGGACGTGCCCGAGGAGGTGTGGGGGGCCGAGGGCGAGCGGGTACTGCGGCGCCTGGCCGGGGTGCTCCCGCCCGACGTGCGGGTGCGCTCGGCGGCCCCCGCGCCCGAGGGGTTCGACGCCCGCTTCTCGGCGCTGCACCGGCGCTACGTCTACCGGGTGAGCGACGCCCCGTGGGGCGTGGACCCGCTGCGCCGCCACGACGTGCTCTGGCACCGGCGGCCGCTGGACGCCGACCGGATGAACCTGGCCGCCGCCGAGCTGGCCGGGGAGCACGACTTCGCCGCCTACTGCCGCCGGCGGGAGGGGGCGACCACGGTGCGCGAGCTGCTGCGCCTGGAGTGGGTGCGCGAGGGCGACCACCTGCTGGCCGGAACGGTCCAGGCCGACGCCTTCTGCCACAACATGGTGCGGGCGCTCGTGGGGGCGCTGCTGGCGGTCGGGGACGGGCGCCGGGACACCGGGTGGCCGGCCCGGGTGCTGGCCGCGGGGGAGCGCGACTCCGCGGTCCACGTGGTGGGCCCGCACGGGCTGTGCCTGGAGGAGGTCGCCTACCCGGACGGCGGCCTCCTGGCGGCCCGCGCACGGGCCACCAGGAGGGTGCGCACGCTCGGCGGGGACGCGGCCCCGCCCGCCTGACCGGCCGGGCTCAGGCGGCCGGGCTCAGGCGACCTGGTCGGCCAGCGAGGACAGGGTGGAGTCGACGAACCCGGGGGAGACCTCCTCCAGGTCGGCCGCCCGGTCCTCGGGGGGCGAGCCGTCGGCGTTGGCCGTGAAGGTGAACAGCAGGTAGGGCCCCCACTGCCCGCCGGAGCCGACCCCGGCGGCGGTGTCCACCTTCCGGGCGCCGCTGTCCTCGGTCCCGTTGAGGCCGGCGAACCACTCGCCGGCCTCCAGGTCCTGGGCGTCGAGCGCCTTCCCGGCGTCGTCCGGGGAGTCCAGCGCGGCGACCCCGGCGGTGACCGCGGTCGCCCCGTCCTCGGAGACGTAGGTGGCGCGGATCACCTGGCGGCAGCCGGCCTCGTCCAGGGCCGCGCCGTAGGAGCCGCGCCCCACGGTGGCGCAGTCGTCGGTGTCGTCCACCAGGGCCAGGGCGTACTCCTGCCCGGAGACCTCCAGGGTCTCGGGGAACAGGCCGCCCGACTCCAGCCGCTGCGGCTCGCCGGGGGCCTCGGCGGCCGCGGCGCCGCCGGAGGACCCGGACCCGTCGTCTGGGCCCCCGCCCCCGGCCAGCATGAAGGCGCCGGTCCCGGCCGCGCCGAGCAGGGCGAGGAATCCCACGCCGGCCAGCACCTTGGCGGTGGTGCCGCCGCGCATGCCCGCGCCGCGCCGGCCGCGCCCGCCGGAGCCGGCCCCGTCCATCTCCTCCATCGCCGACAGGTCGATCTCGGCGGTGGTGTCGCCCTCGCGCGGGGACTCGTCGCGGAACATCGGACGCCCGCCGAACTCGTCGGGGGCCGGGGCGTCCCCGGAGACCGCGCCGATGCTCTGGGTGGCGTCGTCGTCCACGACGAGGGGTTCGTCACCCGCCCCGGGCGCGTGCCCCGGGCCCACCACCCGGCCCTGCAGCGGGGCGCCGGGGGGCGCGGCACCGGGCGGCGGGGGAGGAGGCGGCCCCTGCGGGGCGCCCGGTCCGGGGCGCGGCGGACCCTGCGGACCCTGCGGACCCTGCGGCGCCTGGGGCGGCCGGGGCCCACGCGGCGGCGGGCCGTGCGGCCCGGGCGGAGGCGGACCGTGCGGCGGGCCCTGCGGCGGGCCCTGTGCCGGGCGGCCGCCGGGGGGCGGTCCCGGAGGGGGACCCTGCGGCGGCCCGTTCGGCGGTCCCGGCGGGCGGGCACCGGGCGGCAGCGGCCGCGGCGCGCCGGGCGGTGGGCCCTGCGGCGCCCCCGGCGGCAGCGGCCGCTGCGGGGGGCCGGGGCGGTTCGGCTCCTGGCTCATATCGGGCTCCTGCCGTCCGGGCACGCCGTCTGGTGGGCCGGGACGGCCTTGGCTGGGCTCGTTCGGATGCGGTGTGATGGGACTCCTCCGGGGCGTCCGGGACACGGGGCCGCGGGCCCGGCGTCGGGCGGGGGCGCGGCCAAGGGGGGGTGGGGCTCAGAGTCGGCGCGAGCGGCGGTGCCGGGCGCGTCGCCGATGCGTTCGGCGCCCGATGGCGATATGCTTCACCGCCGACTTTAGCGCCCGCTCCGCGGCGGCGCGCCCGCGCCCCGTGCGCACGGGACGGACGAAGCACTCGCTCGGCGGGGCATAATAAGGAGACGGAGTAGTCACGGACGGCGGCCAGCCCGCCCGGCCGGGGCGCCCGTGGGTCGTTTTTGACCTGCGGTGTTCTGTGCCGATAGGATACTCCGTCGTTGTGCGTTGAGTTGCCGTGGGTTCCCGCGAGTCGTCGCTGGGCGCCGATCACGCATCATCGTCCGCGCACTCAACACCGGAACGCCTGGGTCCCGTCCGAGGCGGCCGGCCCAGGAATACGAGACCCCGACCCTTCGCGCAAGAGGGGACGGACCACGCCGACAGAGACGAAGGCTTACGATCGTGCGCACATACAGCCCCAAGCCCAGCGATGTCCAGCGTCAGTGGCACGTCATCGACGCAAGCGATGTCGTGCTCGGCCGGCTGGCCAGCCACGTCGCAACGCTGCTCCGAGGCAAGCACAAGACCTACTACGCGCCGCACATCGACACGGGCGACTTCGTGATCGTCGTGAACGCCGAGAAGGTGGCGCTGACCGGTCGCAAGCGCGAGCAGAAGCGCGCCTACCGGCACTCCGGCTACCCGGGCGGGCTGCGCAGCGTGAGCTATGCCGAGCTTCTCGAGAAGCGCCCCGACCGCGCCGTGGAGAAGGCCGTCAAGGGCATGCTCCCCAAGGGCTCTCTCGGCCGCCAGATGGCCAAGAAGCTGAAGGTCTACGCCGGGCCGGAGCACCCGCACCAGGCGCAGCAGCCGGTGCCTTTCGAGATCAGCAAGATCGAGCAGCCCGCCTAGGCGTTCGCGAGAGCTAGCAGGAAGTACGAGGAGAACCGTGGTCGAGCCCACCGGCATCGAAGACGTCACCCAGGAATTCGACGGGAGCGAGGAGTTCCCGGCCGAGTACACCACCGAGTCGCCCGAGGCGCCCGACGCGGCCTATGTCCCCACGGCTTCCGGCCCGGGCGCCGGCACCGGCCGCCGCAAGAAGGCCATCGCGCGGGTGCGCATCGCCCCCGGGTCCGGCGAGTGGAAGATCAACGGCAAGCCGCTCGAGGTCTACTTCCCGGACAAGGTGCACCAGCAGGAGATCAAGGAGCCGCTGGTCACCCTCGGGTTCGACGGCGCCTACGACGTGGCCGCCAACCTTGACGGCGGCGGCACCAGCGGCCAGGCCGGCGCCATGCGCCACGGGCTGGCCCGCGCCCTGGCGGGGCTGGACCCCGAGAACAACCGCCCGGCGCTGAAGAAGGCCGGCTTCCTCACCCGTGACGACCGCAAGGTCGAGCGGAAGAAGGCCGGTCTGAAGAAGGCCCGCAAGGCCCCGCAGTTCTCCAAGCGCTGACGCGCAGGCCAGACACGGCTACGGCCCGCCGGTCCCCCGTTCACCGGGGTGGCCAGAGCGGGCCATAGCTGTTTCTCGGCTCCTGTGGGCGGCATCCCCTCTCCCTGACCCTTTTCCGCTTCGATTGAAGGGGCTATTCGCTGTGGCTCGCTTGTTCGGTACCGACGGGGTGCGGGGGGTCGCCGGGCGCGATCTCACCGCCGGCCTCGCGCTGGATCTGTCCGCCGCCGCCGCGCGCGTCCTGGGGCGCGGGGCCGGCACGGCCCGCCCCACCGCGGTGGTGGGCCGGGACCCGCGCGCCTCCGGTGAGTTCCTGGAGGCGGCCGTGGTGGCCGGGCTGGCCGGGGCCGGCGTGGACGTGGTCCGCCTGGGGGTGCTGCCCACGCCGGCGGTGGCCCACCTGACGGCCGAGCTGGACGCCGACTTCGGGGTGATGCTCTCGGCCAGCCACAACTCGGCACCGGACAACGGGATCAAGATCTTCGGCCGGGGCGGGCAGAAGCTGCCCGACGCGGTGGAGGACGAGATCGAGGAGGCGCTGGCCGAACCCGCCGAAGGGGCGGCCGGCGAGGACGTGGGCCGGGTGCGCGACGCCGGCGACGGCGCCGAGCGCTACATCGCGCACGTGCTCGCGGCGACCCCGCACCGCCTGGACGGGCTGAAGGTCGTGGTGGACTGCGCCAACGGCGCGGCCGCGCGGGTGGCGCCGGAGGCGCTGCGCCGGGCCGGGGCCGAGGTGGTCGCGATCGGCGACCGCCCGGACGGGCTGAACATCAACGCCGGGTGCGGCTCCACCCACCTGGACGCGCTGCGCGCGGCCGTGGTCGAGCACGGGGCCGACGCCGGCGTCGCCCACGACGGGGACGCCGACCGCTGCCTGGCGGTGGCCGGGGACGGCTCGGTCGTCGACGGCGACCAGATCATGGCGATCCTGGCCCTGGAGATGCAGGAGGCCGGGCGGCTCGCCGCGTCCACGCTGGTGGTCACGGTGATGAGCAACCTGGGGCTCAAGCAGGCGATGGCCCAGGCCGGGATCGCGCTGGTGGAGACTCCGGTCGGGGACCGCTATGTGCTGGAGGCCATGCGCCAGGGCTCCTTCTCGCTGGGCGGGGAGCAGTCCGGGCACGTCGTGCTGCTGGACCACGCCACCACCGGCGACGGCCTGCTGACCGGCATGCAGCTCCTCAGCGCGGTCGCCCGCCGCGGTCTGGCCCTGGACGAGCTGGCCAAGTCGATGGTGCGGCTGCCGCAGGTGCTGGTGAACGTGCGCGGGGTGGACAAGGCCCGGGCCGCCACCGACGAGGGGGTGGCCGCCGCGGTCGCCCGCGCCGAGTCCGACCTGGGCGAGTCGGGCCGTGTGCTGCTGCGCCCCAGCGGTACCGAGCCGATGGTGCGCGTGATGGTGGAGGCGCCGACCCAGGAGCGGGCGGCCGAGGTGGCCGATGCGCTGGCCGCCACGGTGCGCGAGCGGCTCGGCTGAGCGCCGGGCCTCCCGTAGAGACGGGCAGGGGCGCCCCGGACGGGGGCGCCCCTTTCCTGTGCGCTCGTTCCCGTGCGCCGGCCTGCGGCTCAGTGCCCGCCCTCGTGGAACAGCTCGCGGTTGCGCTGGATGGTGTCCCAGGACTCCGGCTCGGCCGGCGCGGACATGGTGCTCGGCCCCTGCTCGGCGGCGCCGGGCGCGGCGTCGGGCCGCTCGGGGGTGTACAGCCAGGTGTCGAACACGGTCTGCAGGTCCTTGCCGGAGATCTTCTCCGACAGGTCGATGAACTCCGCGACCGTGGCGTTGCCGTGGGCGTGCTCCTCCTGCCAGGTGCGCAGGATCTCGGCGAAGTCCTCCTCGCCGACCGCCACCCGCAGCGCGTGCACCGCCAGGGCGCCGCGGTCGTAGACCGAGGCGTGGAAGACGTCGTCCGCCCCGGGGTCCCCCGGCGGAACCGTCCAGAAAGCGCTGTCGGCCGGGTAGGCGTCGTAGGTGAACTCGGCCAGCTCCTGGGCGGTCCCCTCGCCCTCGTACTCCGACCACATCCACTCGGCGTAGCTGGCGAAGCCCTCGTTCAGCCAGATGTCCTGCCAGGTGTCGACCGAGACGTGGTCGCCCCACCACTGGTGGGCCAGCTCGTGCGCCACCACGTAGGTGTTGGAGCCGCGCCCGAAGAAGGCGTGGCTGTAGACGGGCCGGGTCTGGGTCTCCAGCGCGAAGCCGAGGTCGGCGTCGGGTCCGGCCACCACGCCGCCCAGGGCGTTGTAGGGGTAGGGGCCGAAGCTCTCCTCCTGGAATTCCAGGATCTCCGCGCCGCGCTCGATGCTGGCCCGCGCCGGCCCGGCCAGCTCGTCCAGCCCGGGGGAGTAGGCGTTGTACACGGGCAGGCCCGAGGCGGTCGTGTCCTCGTGCACCTCGTAGTCGCCGACCGCCAGGGTGGCGAGGTAGGTGGTGGACGGCCGGTCCTGGCGCCAGAGGAAGATGTCCTTGCCGTGGCGGGTCTGGCGCCCGGTGAGCTCGCCGTTGCTGATCGCCTTGTACCCCTCGGGGACCTGGATCCGCACGTCGAAGGTGGCCTTGTCGCGGGGGTGGTCGTTGGCGGGGAACCACCACCAGGACGCCTCCGGCTCGCCCAGCGCGATCGCGCCGTCGTCGGTGCGGTGCCAGGCGCTGGGCACGTCGCCCCAGCCGACGGTGGAGGGGTGGTCGCTGTACTTGACGACCACCGTCATCTGCCGGTCCTCGGCCACGGTGCGGGAGGGTTCCACGGTCAGCTTGTGGCCCTCCGAGGAGTGCTCGGCGGGGCGGCCGTTCACCCGCACCGAGTCCACGTCCAGCAGGAAGTCCAGGGTGAAGGAGTCCAGCTCCTCGGTGGTGCGGGCGACCAGCGTCGCCGTGCCCGTGAGCCGGTCGGTGTCCGGCCGGTAGTCCAGGCGCAGGTCGTAGTGGCCGACGTCGTAGCCGGTGTTGCCGTAGGAGGGGAAGTAGGGGTCGCCGATGCCGGCGCCGGGCTCGGCGGCGGCCGCGGTCGCCGGGACCAGGGCGGTCACCAGGGCGGCCGCGACGGCGGTGCCTCTTCGCACGCGCATGGACGCTCCTGTTCGTCTCGGGGAGCGGGGGATGCGTGCGCGGCGGTCACCGCGCACGCATACCCGATTACCCGTCGGAACACCGGACGAACCGGCCCCAGGGGGCCCATGGCACGATCCGGCCGCACCCGTCCCGCGCGCCGCGGCTACTCCACGGTGACGCTCTTGGCCAGGTTGCGCGGCTGGTCCACGTCGTTGCCCTTGGCCAGCGCCAGCTCGCAGGCGAAGACCTGCAGCGGCACCGTGGACACGATCGGCTGCAGCAGCGTGGGCACCGCCGGGATCTCCACCAGCTCGTCGGCGAAGGGGCGCACCGCCTCGTCGCCCTCCTCGGCGATCACCACGGTGCGGGCGCCGCGCGCGCGGATCTCCTGGATGTTGCTGACGATCTTGTCGTGCAGCACGCCCCGGCCCTCCCGCGAGGGCACCACCACGACCACCGGGAGCCCGTCCTCGATCAGCGCGATCGGGCCGTGCTTGAGCTCGCCGGCGGCGAAGGCCTCGGCGTGCATGTAGGCGAGCTCCTTGAGCTTGAGGGCGCCCTCCATGGCCACCGGGAAGCCCACGTGGCGGCCCAGGAACAGCACCGTGTCGGCGCCGGCCAGCGAGCGCGCGAGCGCGCGCACCGGGTCCACCGTGCCCAGCACCTTCTCCACCTGCTCGGGCATGTGCGCGAGCTGGCCGATGACGGCGTTGATCTCGTCGCCGTACTTGTGGCCGCGCACCTGGGCCAGGTACAGGCCCACCAGGTAGCAGGCGGCCAGCTGGGTGAGGAAGGTCTTGGTGGCCGCCACCCCCACCTCCGGGCCGGCGTGGGTGTAGAGCACCGCGTCGGACTCGCGGGGGATGGTCGAGCCGTTGACGTTGCAGATGGCCAGCACCCGGGCGCGCTGCTCGCGGGCGTAGCGCACCGCCATCAGGGTGTCCATGCTCTCGCCGGACTGGGAGATGGCGATCACCAGGGTCTGGCGGTCCAGGATCGGGTCCCGGTAGCGGAACTCGCTGGCGACCTCCACCTCGCAGGGGATGCGGCACCAGTGCTCGATGGCGTACTTGGCGATCATCCCGGCGTGGTAGGAGGTGCCGCAGGCGATGATCACGATCTTGTGGATCTCGCGCAGCTCGGCGCCGTCCAGCCGCATCTCGTCCAGGGTCAGGGTGCCGTCGGCGGCCACCCGGCCCAGCAGGGTGTCGGCGAGCGCCCGGGGCTGCTCGACGATCTCCTTGAGCATGAAGTACTCGTAGCCGCCCTTCTCGGCGGCCGAGGCGTCCCAGTCCACGTGGTACTCGCGCACCGGGGCGGGGGCGCCGTCGTAGTCGGTGACGCGGACGTCGCCGGCGCGCAGCTCCACCACCTGGTCCTGGCCCAGCTCGACCGCGTCGCGGGTGTGCGCGATGAACGCGGCCACGTCGCTGGCCAGGAAGTTCTCGCCGTCGCCGCGCCCCACGACCAGGGGGGAGTTGCGGCGGGCGGCCACGATCAGGTCGGGGTCGCCGGCGTACATCGCCACCAGGGTGAAGGCGCCCTCCAGGCGGCGGCACACCGCGCGCATCGCCGCGGCCAGGTCGCCGTCGCCGCGGTCCTTGAGCTCGGTGCTCAGCAGGTGCGCGGCGACCTCGGTGTCGGTCTCGGAGGTGAACTTGCAGCCGCGCTCCTCCAGCTCCACGCGCAGTGCGGCGAAGTTCTCGATGATCCCGTTGTGGATCACCGCGACCCGGCGCTCGCCGTCCACGTGCGGGTGGGCGTTGACGTCGTTGGGCGCCCCGTGGGTGGCCCACCGGGTGTGCCCGATCCCGATGCCGTCCGCCGCCGGGGGCGACGCCTCCAGCGCCCGGCGCAGGTTGGCGAGCTTTCCGGCCCGCTTCTCGGTCTGCAGGGTGCCGCCGTCGAGCACGGCGACGCCCGCGGAGTCGTATCCGCGGTACTCCAACCTTGCGAGGCCGTCCACCACGACCTCCAGCGCCGGTTGCGGCCCGACGTAGCCAACGATTCCGCACATGGCCGCAAGAGTAGTTCAGCACGGGCCCCGACGCGCCCCTTCCAAGGCTGGACCACTGGCCGTTTTCGCAGGTAGCGGTATAGACCAGTTGGCACCTCGCGGGGAGGAGGCGCAGGTGGGGGCACCCCGGCGGGCGGCGAGTGCCGACCGCGGCGCCCGTGGCGAAGCACTCAAAAAAGACACGGCCGGATCCGGCGCGGTGCGCCCCGGCGCCCCGCCCCCGGCCGGTCGGCCCCCTCGGGGGCTCATCTAGAGTGGGCAGACGTGTCACAAGCGACGAAGAACGGCTTCTCGACGCCGTACGTGGAGCTGGACCGCGCCGGGTGGGCCGCGCTGCGCGACGCCACCCCGCTGGCCCTGACCGAAGCCGACCTCGAAGTGCTGCGCGGGACCTCCGATCCGACGTCGCTGGACGAGGTCAGGGACATCTACCTGCCCCTGTCCCGGCTCCTCAACCTCTACGTCAAGGCCACCCGGCAGCGCCACGGCGCGGTCCGGGCCTTCCTCGGCGAGGACGACCGGCCCGTCCCGTTCGTGATCGGCGTCGCCGGCAGCGTGGCCGTCGGCAAGTCCACCGCCGCCCGGCTGCTGCGCACCCTGCTCGCCCAGTGGCCCGACCACCCCGACGTGGAGCTGGTCAGCACCGACAACTTCCTCTACCCCAACCGGGTCCTGCAGGAGCGCGGGATCATGAACCGGAAGGGGTTCCCGGAGAGCTACGACCGGCGGGCCCTGGTGCGGTTCGTCCAGGAGATGAAGGCCGGGGCGCCCGCCAAGGACATCCCGGTCTACTCCCACCTCGCCTACGACATCGTCCCCGGCGCGGTGCAGACCGTGCACCGGCCCGACATCCTGGTGGTCGAGGGCATCAACGTCCTCCAGCCGCCGCTGGCCGGGCACCTGGCGGTCTCGGACTTCTTCGACTTCTCCATCTACGTCGACGCCCGGCCCGAGCACATCCGCAACTGGTACCTGGACCGGTTCCTGGAGCTGCGGCGCACCGCCTTCTCCGACCCGCGCTCCTACTTCCACTCCATGGCGACCACGGTCGACGAGGAGCGCGCCAAGGAGTTCGCGATGAACACCTGGCGCAGCATCAACGAGGTCAACCTGGTGGAGAACATCCAGCCGACCCGGGCGCGGGCCACCCTCGTGCTGCACAAGGGGGAGGACCACCTGGTGCGGCGGGTGCGGCTGCGCAAGACCTGACCGGCCCGGGCCCTTCGGCCGGATCCGGACCCGGCCGCGGCGGAACGGGACCGGGGCGGGCGGCGTCCCACCGGGGTGGGACGCGAGCGGAAAGGGGCCCACGGATCATGATCCCCCAGGACGGGCAGGACCGAGGGAGCTTCCGGACCACCGGGCGCAAGAGCTCGGCCACGGTGGTCGTCGGCGCGCTGAGCGCGCTGTCGCTGGCCGTGGCCGGGTGCGGCAGCCCGGACACGGTGACCGCGCGGTGCGTGGACGACGACCGCCGCTCCGACGGCTCGTACCGGGTCGTCGACGAGGACCGGTGCGACGACGACTCCGGCACCGGGCGCACCGGCGGCTACTTCTACTACTACGGCGGCAACGCGAGCGGGGGGTCGGTCAGCGGCGGCACCCGGGCCCGCCCCTCGGACGCCAAAGTGGTGACCGAGAGCGGCAAGGTCATCCAGCGCGGCGGCATGGGCGGCCGCGGTGGCGGCGGCGGACGGGTCGGCGGCTGAGGGGGCGCGGTGAACAGGAGCAGCTCGAACCCGGTGCGGCCCGGCTGGCCGGACATCGTCGAGGAGCAGGGCCTGGGGTTCCACGTCGCCGTGCACCCCGAGCACCTGACACGGCCCTACTGGGACGAGTCGGTGCACTACGAGTTCGCCATGGACGAGGTCCTCGCCCTGGAGGAGACCGTCGGGGAACTGCACCGCATGTGCCTGGAGGCGGTGGAGTTCGTCGTCGCCGAGGAGCGCTACGCCGACTTCGGCATCCCCGACTGGGCGGCGCCGTTCGTCCGGGACTCCTTCAAGCGCGGCGACCCCTACCTGTACGGGCGCTTCGACCTCGTCTACGACGGCACCGGCCCGGCGCGCCTGCTGGAGTACAACGCCGACACCCCCACCGCCCTGGTGGAGGCGGCGGTCGTGCAGTGGCACTGGCTGCAGGACGTCCACCCCGGCCAGGACCAGTGGAACTCGGTGCACGAGCGGCTGGTGGACCGCTGGGCCGAGATCGCCCCGCGGCTGGCGGGCGAGCGGGTGCACTTCGCCTGGACCAACCAGGACGAGACCGGGGAGGAGGCGCTCACCACCGCCTACCTGGAGGAGACCGCGCGCGCCGCCGGGGTGGCCACCTGCGACATCGCCCTGGAGGACGTGGGCTGGGACCAGCGCCGGCAGGCCTTCGTCGACCTGGAGGAGCGGCCGGTCGGGGCGGCGTTCAAGCTGTACCCGTGGGAGTGGCTGGTCCACGACCGGTTCGGGGCGCTGGTGCTGCAGAACCTGGAGCGCACCGCCTGGGTGGAGCCGCTCTGGAAGATGGTGCTGTCCAACAAGGCGCTGCTGGCGGTGCTGTGGGAGATGTACCCGGGCCACCCCAACCTGCTGCCGGCCCGCCTGGGCGACCCCGGCGGCATGGACGCCTACATCGCCAAGCCGCTGCTGGGGCGGGAGGGCGCGGGCATGTCCATCACCGTCCCGGGAGGGGAGCTGGAGCGGCGGCCCGGCGCGTACGGGGCCGAGGGGTACGTGTTCCAGGAGTTCGCCCCGCTGCCCGTGTTCGAGGGGCAGCACCCGGTACTGGGGGCGTGGGTGGTCGGCGACGGGGCGGCGGGCCTGGGGATCCGCGAGACCGAGAACCTCATCACCGACGACACCTCATCGTTCGTCCCGCACCTGATCCGCCTGTAGGGCCGCCTCCCGGGGCGCGGGCCGGCGCTCCACGTGCCCGGCCCCGCCCCGGCAGCGGGAGAACGGGCCGTCGGCGGCGAGCAGCCTGGCCAGCAGCGGGTCCAGGTGCTCGCCGTGCCAGCGGGCCGGTCCCGAGGCCCCCGAAGCGGCGGTGTCGGCCAGCTCGGTGTAGGCCAGGCGCAGCGCGTGCAGTCGGCCCACCGCCTCGTGGTGCTCCCACCAGGCGGGGCACCACCCGGAGTCGTCGCCGACGTAGACCGGGACCAGGAACCCGTCCACCCAGCGCACCAGGGCGGCCAGCTCGGCCTTGTAGGCCTCCCGGGACATGTTGAAGATGAACGGCGCAGGCGACGCCTCCGGCTCGGGCTCCTCCTCGGGGCGGGCCGCGGCCACGTCGGAGAGCTGCGTCTGCAGGCGGATGACGTCCGCGCCGAGCTTGTGCATGGCGTTCTGCAGGTGGGTGACGCGCTCGGCGAGCGCGTCACCGGTCGCGGTGCGTTCATCGGTCGAGGTCATACGGGTGTGTCCTGTGCCGTCCCGTGGTACTCGGTTTCGCGGGCCTTCAGGCAAGTAAATCAGCCGTGTCCGGGCCCCCGTGACACGCCCTTGCCCGGGCATGCTCGTGGGGGATCGGGCACACGGCCGGTCGGCGGACGGCGGCGACCGGCGGAGAACGGAGGAGCGCATGCGGCGGGCGCACACGGTCCAGGACGTCCGGGCGGCGGAGGCGGCGCTGATGGCGCGGCTGCCCGAGGGGGCGCTGATGGCCCGGGCGGCGAGGGCGCTGGCGGGGGTGTGCGCGCGCACGCTCGGGCGGGTGTACGGCGCCCGGGTGGTGCTGCTGGTCGGCGGCGGCGACAACGGCGGGGACGCGCTGTACGCCGGGGCGGAGCTGGCCCGCCGGGGCGCCCGCGTGTGCGCGCTGCTCGCCGGCGGCCGGGTGCACGAGGCGGGCCTGGCGGCGCTGCGCGCGGCCGGCGGCCGCGCGCTGGAGGGGGAGCGGGAGCAGGACCGGGCGGCGGCCGAGGCGGCCGCCGCCGACCTGGTGGTCGACGGGCTGGTCGGCATCGGCGGCCGCGGCGGGCTGCGCCCGCCGCACGCCCGCCTGGCCGCGCTCGCGGCGCCGGGGACGGTGGTCGCCGTCGACCTGCCCAGCGGGGTGGACGCCGACACCGGCCGGGTGGAGGGGCCCACGGTGCGGGCCGACGTCACGGTCTGCTTCGGTACCGGAAAGCCGGGCCTGTTCATCGACCCGGGGGCGGAGTACGCGGGCCGGGTGGTCCAGGCCGACATCGGCCTGGGGCCCGACCTGCCGGCGCCGCGGCTGGAGGCGGCCGGAGGCGCGGACGTGGCCGCGCTGCTCCCCCGGCCCGCGCGCACCGACGACAAGTACCGCCGGGGGGTGCTCGGGGTGGCCGCGGGGTCGCCCGCCTACCCGGGGGCGGCGGTGCTGTGCACCGGGGGCGCGCTGCGCACCGGCGCGGGGATGGTGCGCTGCCTGGGGGAGGAGGCGGTGGCGGCGCGGGTGCTGGACCGCTGGCCGGAGGCGGTGGTCGGCCCGGCCGACCCGGGGGCCCGGGTGGCGGCGTGGGTGATCGGTCCGGGCCGGGGCACCGACGAGGCGGCGGCCGAGGAGCTGGCGGGCGTGCTCGGCGGCGGCGCCCCGGTGCTGGCGGACGCCGACGCGACCACGCTGATCGCCCGCGGCGCGGTCGACCCGGCGGAGCGCCGGGCCCCGACCCTGCTCACCCCGCACGCGGGGGAGCTGGCCCGGATGCTCGGCACGGACCGTGAAGAGGTGGAGGAGCGCCGCCTGGAGCACGTCGAGCGCGCGGCGGACCGGTTCGGCTGCACGGTGCTGCTGAAGGGGGCGACGACGCTGGTGGCCACCCCGGGCCGCCCGGTGGCGGCGGACACGGCGGGCACCCCGCTGCTGGCGACGGCGGGCAGCGGGGACGTGCTGTCCGGCATCGCGGGCGCACTGCTGGCCACGGGCCTGGACCCGCACGAGGCGGCGCTCTGCGCGGCCCGCCTCCACGGCCGCGCAGCGGCCCTGGCGAGAGACGGCGCCCCGATCTCGGCCACGGACCTGTGGGAGGGGATCCCGAGGGCCGTCCTGGAGGCGAGGAAGGAAGGGGAGGGAGAGGAAGCAGGGGAGTAACGGCGGAACCGGCGAAGACCAGCGGAGCCGCGGCCGAAGGCCCTCCCCAGGAAGGCAGGGCACCCGCAGAACACGCCCGGGGCCTGCCGGGGTCCGCCGGGGCCGGCTGGAGCCCGCCGGGGCCCGCCGGAGCCCGACCGCCCGCCGACTCGTCCCCTCATGCCCCGGAATAACGACCAACGGCATCGGCGTCCTGGCCGTAGCGCGGTCGGGCGGCGGGTGCGCGGATGGCCGGTGTGGGACGGCGGCGACGGGACGGCTGGTACCCCGCTCGGGGCTGCCTGCCGGGCGGCGAGCCGCCGGGGTGCCAGGGGAGGGCGGCGACGAGGAGGCGGGGCGGTTCCCCGGTGTTGTCGGTCGGCCGCCGGGCCTCTCGCGTTCCCGGCGATGACCAGCGGCGACGACGGGACGGCCGGTACCCCGCTCCGGCCTGCCTGCCGGGCGGCGGGGCCCTTCGGTGCAGGGAAGAGGCGGCAACGGCGAAGCTGGAACCCCGCTCATGGGCCCCGGCCGGGCGGCGGTCCGCCGGAGTGCGGGGAGATGGCAGCGACGGAACGGCCGGTGCCCCGCTCAGGGCTGCTTGCCGGGTGCCGGTTCGCCGGGGTGCCAGGACGAGGGGCGGCCGCGTCCTTCTGAGAGGTGCGGCCGCTGCGGCGCGATCGGCGGCCCCGCCCCGGGTGCGCGCCCCCTTCCTTGTCGTTGATCTCGGGAGAGTCGGGGTAATACCAGCGAGTATTACCCCGACTCTCCCGAGATCAACGGGGGTGTCGATGAGGGCGGCCGGGGACCGCAGAGTTCCACCACACCAGCAGACACGACCCCGCCGCCCGGCAAGCAGCCCCGAGCGGGGCACCGGCCGTTCCGTCGTCGCCGCTGTTCATCGCCGGTACCGCTGTGGCCCGGCGGCCGACCGGCGGCGCCGGGGAACCGCCCCGCCCCGCCTCGCCGCTGTCTTCCCCCTTTCGCCCCGGCGGCCCGCCGCCCGGCAAGTAGGCGTGAGCGGGGGACCAGCTGCGCCGTCGCCGCTGCTCCCTTGGCCATCCGCACGCCCGGCGCCCGACAGTGCTGCGGTTGGGACCGGCCTCCTGTCGTCGTTGCCGCTGCTCACCTGGACCGCGAGGGGCCGGGCGCTCGGCAAGCGGGGCCGGGGAGCCGCCCCGCCCGTGCCGTCGCCGCCACCCCACACCGGCCATCCGCACGCCCGGCACCCGACAGCGCTACGGCTGGAATCGGCCACCCCTTCGTCATCGGCGGGGAATCCGGGACAGGCGTGTCAGTCGGAATCGTTCAAGCCCAGGTGGCGGGCGGCCTCCAGCCCCTTCTGGACGATGTCGGCGATGAAGTAGTCGCCCGGGTCGCGCTCGTCGTGCAGGAGGTGAAGGTGCTCCTCGTCCACCCACATGAACTCGGTGTGCTTGCCCTCCTCCAAGCGGGGCGACGAGAGGTCGCCGTCGACGCGGACCAGGTAGTCGACCTCGTGCCGGTCCACCCCGTCGTCCGGGGTCCACACGAGCCGGAACAGTTCGGCCTCCACCGAGCGCAGCCGCCACCCCGTCTCCTCGGCGACCTCGCGGGCCAGCGCCCGGACCGCGGACTCGCCCGCCTCGACGTGCCCGCCCACCACGTCCCAGCAGTTCGGGAAGGCCTTCCGGTCCGGGGACCTCCGCTGGGCGAACGCCCGCCCGCGCCCGTCCACCACGACCGCGCCCACCACCCACCGGTGGCCGTCGCCGGTGTCGGGGAACACCACGCCCTCCCGCACCCGGGGCCCGCCGGGCCCGCCGGATCCGCCCGGCCTGTGTGGGCCGCCCGCCACCGGGCCGCCCCTGCTCTCGCCGTTCATGCCCGTGACCGTACCCCCGACCCGCGCCTTCCGGCGGCCGCAGGGGCCGCGATAGCGTAGGCGCCCCCGACGCGGAGGCGACCCCCGATTCGCACCCCCCGAGCCGGCACGAGGGAGACGATGGACGTCCAGCCCATGCTCACCCGCGACCTGGTCCTGCGCGTGTGCGCCAACTCCACCGAGTTCGCCACCGCCTGGACCGACGACGAGCGCAAGGTCGTCGCCCCCTTCCTCGCCCCCCGCGACACCGCCCTGATCGACGCGGTGGTGCGCGGCGCCGCCGCCATGGGCGTGGAGCGGCTCCTGGTCTGCCGCACCCGCGCCGAGTACGCCTACGAACCGGTCACCGACGCCCCCGCCACCTCCGCCGCCGTGGTAGAGGTCATCCGCGGCTGGGGCGACGACCCCACCGACCTGCTCCTGGCCGTCGAGGACCTGTCCGCCGCGGTCCTGGTCACCGCCGATGAGCTGACCGTCGCCGCCGGCCCCGACGCCTTCGTCCGCGCCGTCGTCGGCGCCGACGTGCCCGGTGTCCGCGCCGGCTTCGCCGAGGAGGCCCAGGACCGCCGCGACCCCGACCTGATGCGCTCCGCCCAGCGCTACGGGTGCCTGGAGACCGGAGGCCGACACGCCCGCACCTCCCGGTCCCCGGGCCCCGACCTCGCCGAGCGGCTGTCCGAACGCGCCCGGTCCCTGCGCGAGCACGCCCCCGGGACCGCCCGCGCGCTGCGCGCCGTGCGCGGCGGCGCCTGCTGGGCCCTGCTGGTCGTGCTCGCCCTCGCCGCCCTGTTCTCGCCCGGCGTCTCGGCCGCCGTCCCCGCCGCCTTCGGCGTGCTCTGGCTGCTGGTCCAGCTGGCCGTTCCGGCCCGCTCGCGCACGGTCGGCTTCGCCACCCTGGTGCGGATCGTGCCGCTGGGCGCGCTCATGCTGTGGCCGATCGCGTTCGTGCAGCAGGTCCTCGCCCAGGCCCTGGGCCCGGAGGCGATGGGCGCCGGCGCCGGCGTCTACATCGCCGTCTACACCGAAGAGCTCGGCAAGCTGCTGCCGCTGCTGGCGCTGTGGCCGGTGGCCCGCCGCCGATTCCGCCGCCTGGCCGCCGTCGACTACCTGCTGCTCGGCGCGGCCTCCGGGGCCGGTTTCCACTTGGCCGAGCAGGGGTTGGCGGCGCTGGCCTCCCAGGGGGCGGTCGTCGGCGGCGCCGAGCACCGGCTGTTCACCCTGCTGCCCGGGTGGACCCAGATGCTCCCCGACGGCCCGGTCTTCCCCGGCCACGGGGTGCTCACCGCGCTGATCACCGGGGCGTTCGGGCTGGCCGTGGTGGGCCGCCGGCACTACGGTGCCTGGCTGTGGCTGCTGCCGGCGGCGGCGGTCGGCACCGCCGCGGTGGTGCACACCCGCTACAACGCGGCGGTGGAGGGCCTGGCCGTGGACCCCGTCGGGTCGTTCCTGGCGGCGCTGACCGGCGACGGCGCGCTGGTGCGGTGGCTGCTGCTCGCGCTGCTCGTCGCCGGCGTCCTCCTCGACCACCGGCTGGCCCGGCCCACCGCCGACACCACGCCGCCGCTGCCCGGAGCCGAGCCACTGGCCGGGCTCACCCGCGCCGTCCGCGGCCGCCAGGTGCGGGCGCGGGTACGGGTGCCGGGCGACATCGCCCCGGTGTTCCGGCGCTCCGCCCTGGCCGCCATCCGCTTCCCGGTGACGGCGGCCACCGCCCTGGCGGCGATGGCGCACGAAGTCGCGGTGCAGGTCCGGGCGGCCCGAACGGGGCCGTCGGCGCTCTTCGACTGCTGGCGCTTCCTGCGGCACCGCCGGGCCCACGCGATGGGCGCGGCCCGGGCGGCGGGCCGCCCGTGGCGGCCCTACCCCTCGCACGCCCGCCTGGACGCCGCCCGGCGGAGGCTGGAGTCCGGCGCGCCCGCGATCGGTGCCACGGCGGTGGTGGGGACCGCGGCCGCGGCGGCCGCCGCCCTGCCCGTATCGCCCCCGGCCGGGGCCGGGCCGGAAGGGGCGGCCTACGCGCTCCCGGTACTGCAGGCCGCGATCGAGACACTGTCGTCCGCGTCCGGCGCCGAGGCCGCCTGGTCCCTGGCCGGCGCTGCGGCGCTCCTGGCGCTGGCCGTCGGCGGATGGTCGGTGCCCTGGTCGCCTCCTGCCGCCCGCACCCTCCTGCGCAGCCCGGGCAGGGCCGCCCTGGAGATCGCGGGGATGGCGGCCCCGGGGCAGCTGCCGTACGCGGCCGCAGGCCTGGCCTCCCTCCTGCTGCCGCGCCGCCCGGAGGGCCGCTGACGCCGGGGCGGCGCCCCGCGCCCGCCCTGACCGGTGGCGGGACGTGAGCGCCGTCCCGCGCCGACCTGACACGGGCGGCGTCCGGTGCGTGCAAAACTGAATCCATGCCACCGAACTCCGCCGAAGCCCACGTCGACCTGGGTGCGATCGCCGAGAACACCGCGCTGCTGGCCGACCGGGCCCGCGGCGCGCAGGTGATGGGCGTCGTCAAGGCCGACGGGTACGGGCACGGCATGGTCCCCGCCGCCCGGGCCGTCCTGGCCGGAGGGGCCACCTGGCTGGGCACCGCCTTCGTGGAGGAGGCCCTGGAGCTGCGCGCCGCCGGGATCACCGCCCCCACCGTGGCGTGGATCCTGCCGCCCGGCGCGCCGCTGGGCGCCGCCATCGCCGCCGACATCGAGCTCGGCGTCTCCGCCGGCCACGTCCTCGACGACGTGGTCCGCGCCGCCCGCACCGAGGGCCGCCGCGCGCGGGTGCACCTCAAGGCCGACACCGGCCTCAACCGGGGCGGCATCACCTCCGAGGACTGGCCCGCCCTCACCGCCGCGGCCGCCGCCGCCGAGGCCTCCGGCGAGATCGAGGTCACCGGCGTCTTCTCGCACTTCGCCTGCGCCGACGAGCCGGGCCACCCCTCGATCGCCGCGCAGGCCTCGGTCTTCACCCAGGCCCTGGAGATCGCCGAGAAGGCGGGGCTGCGCCCCCGCGTCCGGCACTTCGCCAACTCCGCGGCCACCCTCACCCTGCCCGAGACCCACTACGACCTGGTCCGCCCCGGCATCGCCTCCTACGGGCTCTGCCCGATCCCCGGCATGGAGGTGCCCGGCCTGCGCCCGGCGATGACCATGCGCGCCCACATCGCCCTGGTCAAGCGGGTCCCCGCGGGCAGCGGCGTCTCCTACGGCCACCGCTACACCACCGCCGCCCCCGCCAACCTGGCGCTGGTCCCCGTCGGCTACGGCGACGGGGTGCCGCGGGCCGCCACCAACACCGCCCCGGTGCTGGCGGGCGGGCGGATCCGCACCATCGCCGGCACCGTGTGCATGGACCAGTTCGTGCTGGACCTGGGCGACGACACCGCCGACCCCGGCGACCGGGCGGTGCTCTTCGGCGACCCCGCCCGCGGGGAGCCGAGCGCCCAGGACTGGGCCCGGGTGCTCGGGACCATCCCCTACGAGGTCGTCACCCGGATCGGCCCCCGGGTCGCCCGTTCCTATTCCGGTCCCGGCGCACCCTGAGGCCGCCTACCCTGGTATCCGTGAACCAGACCGACGTGATCCCGACCGACGCCGCCATGCGCGACCTGGGCGTGCGCCTGGCCGGCGTGCTCGCCGCCGGCGACCTGGTCATCATGTCCGGGCCGCTCGGGGCGGGCAAGACCACCCTGACCCAGGGCCTGGCCGAGGGCATGAAGGTCCGCGGCCCCATCACCTCGCCGACGTTCGTCATCTCGCGCATCCACCCGCCGCTGGCCGGCGGCCCGTCGCTCGTGCACGTGGACGCCTACCGGCTCTCCGGGCCCGACGAGCTCGACGACATCGACCTGGACGCCACCCTGCCCGACGCGGTGACCGTCGTGGAGTGGGGCGAGGACGTGGCCGAGGGCCTGTCCGACGAGCGCTTGGAGGTGGCCATCGAGCGCCGCCCCGACGACACCCGCCGCGTGCGCCTGACCGGCATCGGCGCCCGCTGGGACGGCGTGCGGCTGTAGGCTGGTCGACCGTGCTGCTCCTGGCTTTCGACACCGCGACCCCGGCCGTCACCGCCGCGGTCTGCCAGGCCCCCGACGGCGGGGGCCCCGACACCGTCCGCACCGCGGCCGCCACCTCCTCGGTGGACGCGCGCCGCCACGGCGAGCTGCTCGCCCCGGCGATCCAGGAGGCGGTCGCCGAGGCCGGCACCCGCCTCGGCGACCTGGCGGGCATCGCCGTCGGCGTCGGCCCCGGCCCCTACACCGGCCTGCGGGTCGGCCTGGCCACCGCGCTCTCCCTGGCCGACGCCCTGGGCGTCCCCTGCCACGGGGTGCCCACCCTGGACGCCCTGGCCTACGCCTCCGGGCGCACCGGCCCGTTCATCGCGGCCAGCGACGCCCGCCGCAAGGAGGTGTTCTGGGCCCGGTACGCCGACGCCTCCACCCGTACCGGCGCGATCGCCGTGGACCGCCCCGCCGACGTCGACACCGGCGGCCTGCCGGTGGTCGGGCACGGCGCCGCCCTCTACCCGGCCGAGCTGGGAGGCGGCGCCCGGAAGGGCCCCGAGGGCGGCGACGAGGCGTTCGCGCCGCTGTACCCCACGGCCTCGGCCCTGGGCGAGCTGGCCCTGCGCCGCCTCCTCGCCGGGGAGGAGCTGGACGACCCCCGGCCGCTGTACCTGCGCCGCCCCGACGCGGCCGAGCCGTCCGGGCCGAAGAAGGTGGGCCAGTGGAAGGCGTGAGCGAGGTCCGGGTCCGCCCGATGGAGGGGGAGGACGTCGCGCCGGTCATGGTGCTGGAGCGCGCCCTGTTCCCCAAGGACGCCTGGAGCGAGGACATGCTCCGCGGCGAGTTGGCCGAGCCCACCCGGCACTACTTCGTCGCCGACCGCGGCGGCGACCTGGTGGGCTACGCCGGGCTGCGCGCGGTGCCGCCCGAGGGCGACGTGCAGACCATCGCGGTGCGCGCCGACGCCCAGGGGGACGGCGTGGGCACGCGCCTGCTGACGACCCTGCTCGCCGAGGCGCAGGAGCGGGGCGTCACCGAGATGTTCCTGGAAGTGCGCTCGGACAACCCGCGCGCCCGCGAGCTCTACCGCCGCTTCGGCTTCGGGGAGATCGGGGTGCGCCGCAAGTACTACCGCGACGCCGACGCGATCGTGATGCGCCGCTCGGCGTCGGCGGCCGAGCGCTCGGGCGAGGAGAGGATCCGATGAGCCGAGACGACCTCCCCCTGGTCCTGGGCATCGAGACGTCGTGCGACGAGACCGGCGTGGGCCTGGTCCGCGGCTGCACGCTGCTGGGCGAGGACGTCGCCTCCAGTGTGGAGCAGCACGCCCGCTTCGGCGGCGTCGTCCCGGAGGTGGCCAGCCGCGCCCACCTGGAGGCCATGGTGCCCACGGTGCGCCGCGCGCTGGACAAGGCCGGGGTGGCGGCCTCGGACGTGGACGCGGTGGCGGTCACCGCCGGCCCCGGGCTGGCCGGGGCCCTGCTGGTGGGCGTCTCGGCGGCCAAGGCCTACGCGATGGCGCTGGACGTGCCGCTGTACGGGGTCAACCACCTGGTCGGCCACGTGGCCGTGGACCAGCTGGAGCACGGGCCGCTGCCCAAGCCCGCGGTGGCGCTGCTGGTGTCCGGCGGGCACACGTCGCTGCTGCTGGTGGAGGACCTGGCCACGCGGGTCCGCTCGCTGGGCGACACCGTGGACGACGCGGCCGGCGAGGCCTACGACAAGGTGGCCCGCCTGCTGGGGCTGCCCTACCCGGGCGGCCCGCCGATCGACCGCGCCGCGCGCGAGGGCGACCCGGGGGCGATCCGGTTCCCGCGCGGCAAGTGGGGCGACGGCACCTACGACTTCTCCTTCTCCGGCCTGAAGACGGCGGTCGCCCGCTGGGTGGAGGACGCCGGGGGACAGGGGCGAGAGCTCCCGGTGGACGACATCGCCGCCGGGTTCCAGGAGTCGGTGGTCGACGTGCTGACCCGCAAGGCGGTCGACGCCTGTGTGGACAACGGCGTGGACCACTTGGTCATCAGCGGCGGGGTGGCGGCCAACTCCCGGCTGCGCGCCCTGGCCGAGGAGCGCTGCGCCGAGGCCGGGGTACGGCTGCGCGTCCCGCGCCCGAAGCTGTGCACCGACAACGGCGCGATGATCGGCGCCCTGGGCGCCGAGGTGGTGGCCGCCGGGCTGCCCCCGTCCCGCCTGGACCTGGCGACCGACACCTCCCTCCCGGTGAACATGCCCCTGGCCCCCTGACGGGGGAAGGGGGAAACGGCGGCATGGGCCGGGGAACCGCCCCGCTCCCTCGTCCCCTTCGTCCTCCTCGTCTCTCTCGCCGCCGCCTGGACGGCCATCGCGTCGGTGCCGTCTGCGTCCCACGTACGAGTCCCACGCACGAGTCCCACGAAAAAGGGGCGGGCCTTCGGCCCGCCCCTTCAAGCTCCGGTGGCCGGGTGTCTCACCCGCGGCCGGCCGGGAGGATCACAGGTCCCCTCGCGGCCCCGTCACTCGTCGTCGTCATCGTCCTCGTCGCGGCGGCGCTTCTTGCGGCCGTCCTTGCCGGGGCGCAGCAGGGCCTCGGCCAGGGCCAGCATGGTCTCCTCCAGCGCCGCCAGGCGCTTGGTGACGTCGTCGTGCGAGGTCTCCACGGCCTCGCTGAGCGCCTCTTCGAGCTCGTGCCGGTCCGGGCGGGCCTGCACGTCCTTGGCGATCGGCGCCAGCGCCCCGGTCAGCGCCTTCTCCAGCGCGTCCAGCCGGTCGCCGTGGTCGATCACCGGGCGCTCGGACAGCTCGGTCAGGCGCCGGTGCAGCTCGGAGACCTCCATGAGCGACGGCAGCTGGGCCAGCCGCTGGTTGAGCGCCTCCAGGCGGTCGTCCACCGCCTCCAGGCGCCCGTCCACGCCGTCGATCTGCCCGTCGACGCCCTCCAGGTGGCCGTTGACCCCCTCGAACTTGCCCTCGACGCCGCCCAGGCGCCCCTCGATGCCCTCCAGGCGCCCGCCGATCCCGTCGAAGCTGCCCTCGAAGTGCCCCTCGAAGGTGTCGAACCGGTCGGTCAGTCGGCCGAGCCCGCTGTCGAAGCGGCCGCTGATCGCCTCCAGGTGCCCGTCGATCCGCTCGCCCACCGAGGTCCGGTGCTCGTCGCTCTTGGCGTTGAGCGCGGTGATGCCCGCCTCCAGGGCGCCCTTGAGCGACTCCAGCTCCGCCGCGGCGGCGGCCCGGTCCTCCTCGGCCTGCGACCGCAGCCCGCGGGCGGTCTCCTCCAGCCGCTCGGCCAGGTGCTCGCGGTACTGGTCGTCGCGCTCGCGCAGCTCCGAGCGGTGCAGCTCCAGCTGCTCGTGCAGCTCGCCGAGGCGCTCGCGCACGTGGGTGCGCAGCTCGCCCAGGCGCTGCTCGGTGGACTCGGCCAGCTTGCCCAGCGCCCCGGACACGTCGGCGACCGCCGCCGTGGCCTCGGCGTGGTTCTCCTCGTTCTGGGCGGTGAGCTTGGCCGCGGTCTTGGCGAGTTCGGAGGTGAGCGCCTCGCGCTGCTCCTGCAGCGTGCCGGAGAGCGCCTCGTGGTTCTCGACCGCGCGGGTCTCGGCCGCCTCGCGCTGTTCCCGCAGGGCGGTGGTGAGGGCTTCGTGGTTCTCGGTGGCGCGGGTCTCCAGGGCCTCGCGCTGTTCGCGCAGCGCCGTGGTGAGGGCTTCGTGGTTCTCGGTGGCGCGGGTCTCCAGGGCCTCGCGCTGTTCGCGCAGCGCCGTGGTGAGGGCTTCGTGGTTCTCGCCGACGCGGGCCTCCAGCGACCCGTGCTGCTCCTGCAGGGCGGTGGTGAGGGCTTCGTGGTTCTCGCCGACGCGGGCCTCCAGCGACCCGTGCTGCTCCTGCAGCGCCGTGGTCAGCGTCTCGGCCCGCTCCTTCTCGGACTCCGACAGCGCCCCGAGCGACGACTCCAGCGACTCCACACGCTCGACCAGCGCCGCCAGGCGCTCCTCGGTCGCCGCCGAGAGCGCCTGCACGCCCCCGCCGACCTCCTCGACCCCGGTGCCGACCTCGTCCAGGCGGGCCCGGGTGCGGGCCTGCTCCTCGGAGAGCTCCTTGATCCGGTCCAGCGCGCTGGTGACGTGGTCGGCCACCCCCCGCACGTCGGACCGCAGCGCCGGGATCTCGGCGAGCGGCTTGACCCGCTGCCCGACCATCTCGATGTGCTCGGCGAGGGTCTCGGCCCACTCCGGCGGGCGCGCGCCCAGGTCGTCGACCTTGCCCTGGACGGCGGAGACCGCCTCGGCGAGCGTGGTGAACTCCCGTTCGCGGAACTCGCGCAGGAGCCACTCCATGCCCTCCAGGCGCTGGCGCATCTCCTCGGACACCGCGCCCTGGGACTTCTGCTCGGAGACCTGCTCCTGGGCGGCCCGGGACAGCAGGTCCCGCATCCGGTCGGAGATGCCGGTCTGACCTCCCCCGTTGAGGAAGTTGTGGCTGCTCTGTTCCACCGAGGCGCTCCTTAAGTGCTCTGAAGAGGGCCCCCGGCCCGGACGGAAGGGACGGGGGAGGGAGAAGTCGGGACGTCGGCGCGGGGGCGGCGGGGCGCATCACCCGGCGCCAGGGGTCGAACGCGTGCGGTGACCGTCGCGGGCGCGGCGGTGGGGCGAGGGCTCGGAGCGCGCCCGCCTGCCGCCGCCGGACGGATCCGCCGAAAGGGAAACGCCGACCGCGCGGGCCAGTTTAACGACATGGGCCTCGCTCGCCGCGGTCGAGTGCCGAAGATCGCTTGTCTCCCGGAAGTTCCACGGAGCAACGCTAGTACCGGAATCACCGGGAGTCATCGCCGTTCCACTGAATTCCCGAAAAGCGCAATTCATCCCTTTTGTTCAAGAGGCGCCGCTGACCTCGGAACACAGCAGGCAGAACGGCTTCTCGCCGATCCGGGTGAGCACCACCACCACCGATCCGGGGCCCGTGGCGCGCAGGTCGCGGCGGAGCCGCTCCACGTCCACGGCCGATCCGCGTTTCTTAATCGTTACGGTGCCCGCCCCGCGGGCGCGCACCGCGGCGCGCAGCCGCTTGAGCGAGAACGGCATCGCCTCGTGCACTTCATAGGCGCGGCAGAACGGCGTGTCCACCAGCCGGTCGGAGGCGATGTAGGCGATGCGCGGATCCAGCAGCACCCCCTCGACCTGCGCGGCCGCCTCGGCCACCAGGTGCGCCCGGACCACCGCGCCGTCCGGCTCGTACAGGTAGCGCCCCGGGGCGCCGACCGGGGCCCCCTCCTCCTCGGCGCCGCCGGCCAGGGTGCGGGCACGGCCGCCGCGCAGCAGGGTGGCCCGGCGCGCCGCCCCGTCGGCCAGCCCGCCGTACCACAGCGCCGCCTCCTTCACCTCGCCGTCCACCGACACCCACTCGGCCGACACCCCGGGCGCGATCCGCTCGTACGGCAGCCCGGGCGCGGCCTTCACGCAGGCCGCGGGCGCCGCCTGCGCCAGCGCCTCGACGGTGTCCCAGGCGGGGGAGTAGGCGTCCGGGTCGAACACCCGCCCCCGCTTCCCCCGCCGCGCGGGGTCGCAGAAGAGCGCGTCGGTGCCGGGGGCGGGGGCCCACTCCGGGCCGACCGTGCCCACGCGCACGCCGACCCGGTCGTCCACCCCCAGCGCCGCCATGTTGGCGGCGGCGACCCGCGCGGTGTGCGGGTCGGCGTCCACCGCCTCCACCCGCAGGCCGGACCCGGCCAGCGCCGCCGCGTCCGCCCCGATGCCGCAGCACAGGTCGGCCACCCGGCCCCCCTCGCCCAGTGCCGCGGCGAACCGCGCGGCCCGGTGCCGCGCCGCCTCGGCGCGGGTGGCCTGCTCCAGGCCGTCGGAGGTGAAGAACATCCGCGCGGCACGGTCGCCGAACTTCTCGCGCGCGCGTGAGCGCAGCCGCGCCTGGGTGAGCGCCGCCGCCGCGACGCCCGCCGGGTCGGCGCCGCCGGGCAGCTCACCGGCGGCCTCCTCGGCCACCGCCCGCAGGCGGGTGGCGGCGCGGAGCGCATCGCCGCGGGCCTCCTCCAGCGCGGCCTGCTCCAGCAGCCGCCCGCCCACCGGTGTGAGCAGCGCCGCGAACGCCTCGCCGGCCCGCTCACCAGGCCCTGTCTCGGGCAATGCTTCCCCCTGTGACCAGTTGTTTGACGCGCCCGAGAGGCCGGGCTAATGTTCGGTACTGGCACTCTCGACGGTAGAGTGCTAATCGCGACGAGGCCGGTCTGGCACCCGCGACGGCAGGCCGCCGTGGTCGCCCCTTTTGACAAGAATGCCGTTCCGCATCATCGAACCTGAAGGGGGAGGTCACACCCGTGTCGACCGCCACCAAGACCGTCCTGAAGCCGCTTGAGGACCGCGTCGTCGTCAAGACGCTCGAGGCCGAGCAGACCACCGCCTCCGGCCTGGTCATCCCGGACACCGCCAAGGAGAAGCCCCAGGAGGGCGAGGTCCTGGCCGTGGGCCCGGGCCGCCTGGACGACAAGGGCAACCGCGTCGCCCTCGACGTCAAGGTCGGCGACGTCGTCCTGTACAGCAAGTACGGCGGCACCGAGGTCAAGTACGACAACGAGGAGTACCTCGTCCTCTCCGCCCGCGACCTGCTCGCGGTCGTCGAGAAGTAGGACCTCCTCGCACCGTTCTGCGGTGCACCAGCCCCGGCCGGCCCGCGTGCCGGGCGGGGCTTTCGCACATCACCGTACTTGCACGGAGAGGCAGTTCCACAGCCATGCCGAAGATCCTGGAGTTCGAGGAGGACGCCCGCCGCGCCTTGGAGCGCGGCGTCGACCGCCTCGCCAACGCCGTGAAGGTGACCCTGGGCCCCCGCGGCCGCAACGTCGTCATCGACAAGAAGTTCGGCGCCCCGACCATCACCAACGACGGCGTGACCGTCGCGCGCGAGGTGGAGCTGGAGGACCCCTACGAGGACCTGGGGGCCCAGCTGGTCAAGGAGGTCGCCACCAAGACCAACGACGCCGCCGGCGACGGCACCACCACCGCCACCGTGCTGGCCCAGGCCCTGGTCAAGGAGGGGCTGCGCAGCGTCGCCGCGGGCGCCTCCCCGGTCGCCCTGCGCAAGGGCATCGGCGTGGCCGCCGAGGCGGTGTCCAACGCCCTGCTGGAGCGTGCCCGCGAGGTCGGCGAGCGCGCCGACATCGCCTACGTGGCCACCAACTCCGCCCAGGACGCCCAGATCGGCGACCTGATCGCCGAGGCCTTCGACAAGGTGGGCAAGGACGGTGTCATCACCGTCGAGGAGTCCCCGGCCATGGGGCTGGACCTGCAGTTCACCGAGGGCCTGCAGTTCGACAAGGGGTACGTCTCCCCCTACTTCGTCACCGACGGCGACCGCCAGGAGGCGGTGCTGGAGAACGCCCTGATCCTGATCCACCAGGGCAAGATCTCCAACCTCAACGAGCTGCTGCCGCTGCTGGAGAAGATCGTCCAGCAGAAGAAGCCGGTGCTGATCATCGCCGAGGACATCGAGGGCGACGCGCTGGGCGCCCTGGTGCTCAACAAGATCCGCGGCGCCCTCAACGTCGCCGCGGTCAAGGCCCCCGGCTTCGGCGAGCGCCGCAAGGCCATGCTGCAGGACATCGCGGTCCTCACCGGCGGCCAGGTCATCGCCGAGGAGGTCGGCCTGACCCTGGAGAACGCCGAGATCGACGTGCTGGGCACCGCCCGCCGCATCACCGTCACCAAGGACGAGACCACCATCGTCGACGGCGGCGGCGAGCAGTCCGAGGTCGACGACCGGGTCCGCCAGATCCGCAAGGAGATCGAGGCCAGCGACTCGGACTGGGACCGCGAGAAGCTCCAGGAGCGCCTGGCCAAGCTGGGCGGCGGCGTCTCGGTGCTGCGCGTGGGCGCGGCCACCGAGGTCGAGCTCAAGGAGAAGAAGCACCGCCTGGAGGACGCGATCTCGGCCACCCGCGCCGCGATCGAGGAGGGCATCGTCCCCGGCGGCGGCGCCTCCCTGGTGCACGCCGTCTCGGCCCTGGACGGCCTGGACCTGACCGGCGACGAGGCCACCGGCGCCGACATCATGCGCCGCGCCCTGCCCGAGCCGGCCCGCTGGATCGCGGTCAACGCCGGCGCCGAGGGCTACGTGGTCACCTACAAGATCGCCGAGCTGGACGCCGGCCAGGGCTTCAACGCCGCCACCGGCACCTACGGCGACCTGATGGCCCAGGGCATCATCGACCCGGTCAAGGTCACCCGCTCCGCGGTGGAGAACGCCGCCTCCATCGCCGGCATGCTGCTCACCACCGAGGCCCTGGTGGTGGACAAGCCGGAGGAGGACGAGGGCGAGGCCGCCGGGCACGGCCACGGCCACGGGCACTAGAGGCCGCTCTGCACTACCATGCGTGCCCCGGGGTCCCACCCGGGGCACGCGTGTTTTACCCGGCATTTCCACCAAATGTGATCATTCTGTAGTCGTCGTTCGTGACGTTAAGGGGCGGTGGTCGGGGCATGATTCGAGGCGTGACGGATCAACGCGCCGCCGGGGCCGTGCTGGCCAGGCGCTCGGCACCCCGGCGCCCAGCGACCGATGACGCGGAGCTGGGGCGGCTGACCACGCTGGCGGTCCAGGGGGACCACGGCGCGGTCGACTCGCTCCTACGCGAGATCCGCCCCATGGTGGTGCGGTACTGCCGGGCCCGGCTCTCCCGGGTCTCCGGGTACGCCCACTACACCGACGACGTGGCCCAGGAGGTGTGCATCGCCCTGCTGTCGGCCCTGCCCCGCTACGAGGACATGGGCCGGCCCTTCGCCTCCTTCGTCTTCGGGATCGCCGCCCACAAGGTCGCCGACGCGCTGCGCACCTCCACCCGCGCCGACGTGCCCACCGACACCGTCCCCGACCGGCCCGACGACGGCCCCTCCCCGGAGGAGGCGGCGGTGCGCAGGGTCGAGGCCGACCGGGCCCGGGCCCTCTTGGAAGAACTCCCCGAGCAGCAGCGCAGGCTGCTCGTGATGCGCGTGATTGCGGGACTGTCAGCAGATGAGACCGGACATGTACTCGGAATGTCGGCGGGCGCGGTACGGGTTGCCCAGCACCGAGCTCTTGCTCGGCTTCGGCACGTGGCCGTGGCGAACCGCCTCTTCTGAGCCGCCCGGCCACGCGCCGCGCACCCCCGGACCGCGCGGCTGCCGCCGCCCCTCCCGCATCCCCGCCGACCGCTGGTGCCGCCGCCTGTGAGCCCGTTCACGGGGTGAGCCCGTGGCCAGGGGTTCTAGGATGGGGCTGCACGCGCGAGTGGTTGGGATATCCATGACACAGCTTTATACGGGGGAGGGCGGCAAGGTCCTTCCGCCCGGACTCACCTACGACGACGTCCTGCTGGTGCCGGCGTACTCGGACCTGCAGCCCGGCGAGGCCGACACCTCCACGCGGCTGTCCCGGACCATCGACCTGCGCATGCCGCTGCTGTCGGCGGCCATGGACACGGTCACCGAGGCCCGCACCGCGGTGGCCATGGCCCGCCAGGGCGGCACCGGGGTGCTGCACCGCAACATGTCCGCCGACGAGCAGGCCGCCCAGGTCGACCTGGTCAAGCGCTCCGAGGCCGGGATGGTCACCGACCCGGTCACCTGCGGCCCCGACGACACCCTCGCCGACGTGGAGCGCCTCAGCGCCCACTACCGCATCTCCGGGGCCCCGGTCACCGACGCCGAGGGCCGCCTGGTCGGCATCGTCACCAACCGGGACATGCGCTTCGAGCTGGACCGCAGCCGCCGGGTCCGCGACGTGATGACCCCGATGCCGCTGGTCACCGCGCCGGTGGGGGTCGGCCGCGAGGAGGCCCTGCGCCTGCTGCGCGAGAACAAGGTGGAGAAGCTCCCGCTGGTCGACGACCGGGACCGGCTGCGCGGGCTGATCACCGTCAAGGACTTCATCAAGAGCGAGCAGTTCCCCGACGCCACCAAGGACGCCGACGGCCGCCTGGTCGTCGGCGCGGCCGTGGGCGTGGGCGCCGACGCCGTCGAGCGCGCCAAGCGGCTGCTGGAGGCCGGGGTCGACTTCCTGGTGGTGGACACCGCGCACGGCCACTCGGCCGGCGTGGCCGACACCGTGGCCACCCTCAAGGGCCACACCGACGTGGACGTGGTCGCCGGCAACATCGCCACCCGGGACGGCGCGCAGACGCTCATCGACGCCGGCGCCGACGCCGTCAAGGTCGGGGTGGGCCCCGGCTCCATCTGCACCACCCGGGTCGTGGCCGGGGTGGGCGCCCCCCAGGTCACCGCCGTGATGGAGGCCGCCAAGGCGGCCGGGCCGGCCGGGGTGCCGGTCATCGCCGACGGCGGCCTGCAGTACTCCGGCGACATCGCCAAGGCGATCGTGGCCGGCGCGAGCACCGTGATGCTGGGCAGCCTGCTGGCCGGCGTGGAGGAGAGCCCGGGCGAGCTCATCTTCATCAACGGCAAGCAGTACAAGACCTACCGCGGCATGGGGTCGCTGGGCGCCATGCGCGGCCGCTCCTTCTCCAAGGACCGCTACTCCCAGGCCGAGGTCACCACCGAGGAGAAGCTCATCCCCGAGGGCGTCGAGGGCCAGGTGCCCTACCGCGGGCCGCTGGAGGCCGTCGCCCACCAGCTCGTGGGCGGGCTGCGCCAGTCCATGTGGTACGCCGGGGCCCGCACCGTCGACGACCTGCGGGACCGGGGGCGCCTGATGCAGATCACCGCGGCCGGGCTCAAGGAGAGCCACCCGCACGACATCCAGATGACCGTCGAGGCGCCGAACTACAGCGGCCGCAAGTAAGCAGCGAGGAGAGCGAAGCGTTGGCTCAGGTGGAGATCGGGCTGGGCAAGAACGGGCGACGGGCCTACGAGCTCGACGAGATCGGGATCGTCCCCGCCCGCCGCACCCGCGACCCCGAGGAGGTGTCGATCGCCTGGCAGATCGACGCCTACCGGTTCGAGATGCCGCTGGTCGCCAGCCCCATGGACAGCGTCTCCTCCCCGGAGACCGCGGTCGCCCTGGGGCGCCACGGCGGCCTGGGCGTGCTGGACCTGGAAGGGCTGTGGACCCGCTACGAGGACCCCGAGCCGCTGCTGGCCGAGATCAGCGAGCTGGGCGACGAGGCCGCCACCGAGCGCCTGCAGGCGATCTACGCCGAGCCGATCAAGGAGGAGCTGATCGGCCGCCGGATCGAGCAGATCCGCCAGGCCGGGGTGGTCGCCGCCGCCCGGCTCTCCCCGCAGCGCACCGCCCAGTACCACAAGGCGGTCGTGGACGCCGGGGTGGACCTGTTCGTCATCCGCGGCACCACCGTCTCGGCCGAGCACGTCTCCGGCCGCGCCGAGCCGCTCAACCTCAAGCAGTTCATCTACGACCTGGACGTGCCGGTGGTGGTGGGCGGCTGCGCCACCTACACCGCGGCGCTGCACCTGATGCGCACCGGCGCGGCCGGGGTGCTGGTCGGCTTCGGCGGCGGCGCCGGGCACACCACCCGCTCGGTGCTGGGCGTGGCGGTGCCGATGGCCAGCGCCATCGGCGACGTGGCCGCCGCCCGCCGCGACTACCTCGACGAGTCCGGCGGCCGGTACGTGCACGTCATCGCCGACGGCGGGATGACCGGCAGCGGCGACATCGCCAAGGCCCTGGCCTGCGGCTCCGACGCGGTGATGGTCGGCTCCCCGCTGGCCCGCGCCGCCGAGGCGCCCGGCGGCGGCTACCACTGGGGCAGCGAGGCCCACCACGGCGAGCTGCCCCGCGGCGAGCGGGTGCACGTGGGCACCGTCGGCGACCTGGAGGCCATCCTCAACGGCCCCGCGCACGCCGGCGACGGGTCGATGAACCTGCTGGGAGCGCTGCGCCGCACCATGGCCACCGCCGGCTACTCCGACCTCAAGGAGTTCCAGCGGGTCGAGGTCGTCGTCAACCCGCACCGCTGACCCGCGCCCGACGGCCGCGCCGTGTGTCACCCGGGCCCCGCGAGGGGCCCGGGTTAGCCTGATGAGGGCAGGGAGCGTCGGCGCGAGCCAGTCGGGAGGCGGACACATGGCGGCCACCACGCGCATGGGACCGGAGGAACGGGCCGAGGGGCTGGCCCGCATGGGGACCGGGGAGCTGGACGTCCTGGTCGTCGGCGGCGGCATCGTCGGGGCGGGGACCGCCCTGGACGCGGTGGCGCGGGGGCTCAAGGTGGGCCTGATCGAGGCCCGCGACTTCGCCTCGGGCACCTCCAGCAGATCCAGCAAGCTCATCCACGGCGGCCTGCGCTACCTGGAGCAGCTCGACTTCGAACTGGTCCGCGAGGCCCTGACCGAGCGCGGGCTGCTGCTCCACCGCATCGCCCCGCACCTGGTCCGCCCGGTGCCGTTCGTCTTCCCCTTCTCCCACCACTGGGAGCGCCCCTACATCGGGGCCGGCGTCGCCCTGTACGACACCCTGTCGCTGACCATGGGCACCTCCCGCGGGCTGCCGCACCACCGCCACCTGACCCGCTCCGGTGCGCTGCGGGTCTTCCCCGCGCTGCGCCGGGACGCCCTGGTCGGCGCGGTCCAGTACTGGGACGCCCAGGTCGACGACGCCCGCTACGTGCTCACCGTGCTGCGCACCGCCGCCGGCCTCGGCGCCCACGTGGCCTCCCGGGTCCAGGCCACCTCCTTCCTGCGCGAGGGCGAGCACGTCACCGGCGCCCGCGCCACCGACCTGGAGACCGGCCAGGAGCTGGAGATCCGCGCCAAACAGGTGGTCAACGCCGCCGGGGTGTGGACCGACGACATCCAGGAGATGGTCGGCGGCCGCGGCCAGATCCACGTGCGCGCCTCCAAGGGCATCCACCTGGTGGTGCCGCGCGACCGCGTCCAGGCCTCCTCCGGGCTGATCCTGCGCACCGAGAAGAGCGTGCTGTTCGTCATCCCGTGGGGGCGGCACTGGATCGTCGGCACCACCGACACCTCCTGGGACCTGGACAAGGCGCACCCGGCCGCCAGCCGCCGGGACATCGACTACCTGCTGGACGAGGTCAACCGGGTGCTGCGGGTGCCGCTGACCCGGGACGACGTGGAGGGGGTCTACGCCGGCCTGCGGCCGCTGCTGTCCGGGGAGTCCGACGAGACCTCCAAGCTCTCCCGCGAGCACACCGTGGCCCACCCGGTGCCCGGCCTGGTGCTCATCGCCGGCGGCAAGTACACCACCTACCGGGTGATGGCCCAGGACGCCGTGGACGCGGTCGCGCACGGCCTGGACGGGCGCATCCCCGACTCGGTCACCGACCGGCTGCCGCTGGCCGGGGCCGACGGGTTCGCCGCGCTGTGGAACCAGCGCCGCTCCCTGGCCCGCGACGCCGGCCTGCACCCCTCCCGGGTGGCGCACCTGCTGCGCCGCTACGGCTCGCTCGTCCACGAGGTGCTGGCGCTGATGAAGGAGGACCCCGACCTCAAGGAGCCGCTGGCCGGGGCCGACGACTACCTGCGCGCCGAGGTGGTCTACGCCGTGCGCAACGAGGGCGCCCGCCACCTGGACGACGTGCTCGCCCGCCGCACCCGGGCGGCCATCGAGACCTGGGACCGCGGCATCGCCGCCGCCCCGGAGGCGGCCGCGCTGATGGCCGGCCCCCTGGGCTGGAGCTCCGAGCAGGTCGAGCGCGAGGTGGAGTACTACCGCAAGCGCATCGAGGCCGAGCGGGCCGCCCAGGAGCAGGACACCGACCAGGAGGCCGACGCCGCCCAGCACGGGGCGCCCGAGGTGGTCCCCGAGGACCTGGCGACCTGAGGGCCGCCCGGGCGGGCTTCGTGGTCCTTTGTCGGACTTTTGCCCGTCGTCCGGGACGGCCCCCGGGGCCGCGTCCTAACCTGCAGACGTGGCCGTACTCAGCGCAGTCGTGTGCGTCGCGGGCACCGGGGACCGGCGCGAGGACCCCCGGGCGTGCCTGCGCTCCATCGCGGCGCAGACCCTCGCCGGTGTGGAGACCGTCGTCGTGGAGGCCGCGGACGGCCCCGGACCGGGGGCGGCCCGCAACGCCGGCGCCGCCCGCGCCACCGGGGAGTTCCTCGCCTTCGTCGACGCCGCCGACCGGCTCCCGCCCTATGCCCTGGGGGCGATGGTCAACGGGCTGCGCGCCTCCGGGGCCGACCTGGCCACGGCCGCGCACTGCGCCGCAGCGCCGTCGGTGCCCCGGGCGCCGGTGCTGGGCACGCACATCAGCGAGCGCCCCGAACTGCTCGGCGACCACTCGGCCGCCGGCAAGGTGTGGCGCCGCGCCTTCTGGGAGTCCCAGCGCCTGGCCTTCCCCGAGCACGACGGGCGCGCCGCCGAGATGCGCCTGGTGGTGCCCGCCCACTACGCCGCCACGGCGGTCGACGTGCACACCGGGCGCTTCGTGCTGGGCCCCGACCCGGCCGCCGCGGCCGACCAGGCCCCGCCCGAGGAGCTGTTCGCCGTGGTGCGGGCCACCGCGGGCGCGGTGGCCGAGGAGGCCGGGCCGGCCGACCGGGGCGACTGGGACGCGCACGCGCTCACCGGGGTGCTGGCCCGCGCGCTGCGCCGGGCCGCCGACGAGGGCGGGGGCGCGGGCCTGGGCGCCTTCGCCGAGGTCGCCAACTCCTACCTGGACACCGTGGACCCGCGGGTGCTGCGCCGGCTGCCGGTGCTCGACCGCCTGGCCTGGTACCTGGTCCGCCGGCACATGCCCGACGAGCTGCAGCGGCTGCTGGCCTTCGCCCGCGAGGCGGGGCCCGAGGGGCTGCGCGCGCACGCCTACGCGGTGCGCCACGGCACCCGCTGGTACGCCGACTACCCCTTCCACGACGACCCCCTGGCCGAGGTGCCCCAGGCCCTGTACCGGCTCGACTCCGAACTCGACATCTCCCAGCGCGCCGAGGAGGCGCGCTGGGACGGCCCGCGGCTGGCGGTGCGCGGGCGGCTGCGGCTGGGGTTCCTGCCGCCCGACGGCCGGCTCCGCCAGTACCTGCGGGCCCGCGCGGTCAACCGCGGTACCGGCGCCAAGGCCCGGGTGCGCGCCTGGGCCCGCCCGGCCAACGCCTTCGACCTGCCGCGCGGCACCGTCACCCCGCGCCGCGACTGGGGCGGCTACGAGCTGCGGCTGGACGCGCGCGACCTCAAGGCCAACGGCACCTGGCGGCCGGGGGAGTGGCACGTCGACCTGTGGGCGGTCAACCGCGGGGTGAGCCGCCGCGCCCGGCTGGCCGCCCCCGGGCCCGGCGCCGCCTGCCGGCCCTGGGCCGCCGAGGTGGAGCCCGGGGTGTGGGTGCGGCCCGAGTGGCGCGGCGACGGGCTGGTGCTGGTGGTCGACCCGCTGCGGGCGCGCATCGACGGGCACCGCTTCGACGGCGGCGGGCTGGAGCTGACCGGCCGCGCCGCCGCCGAGGTCCCCGACCGGGCCCGGCTGCGCATCACCCGGCGCCCCGGCGACGCGGTCCTGGACGTGCCCATGGAGCGCGACCGCACCCAGGGCCGGTTCGCCGCCCGGGTGCCCCTCGACGCGCTGACCGAGGGGTTCGATGAGCGGCGCGCCGCGCCGGGCGGGCCGGACTGCTCCGAGCTGTGGGACTGCGCCCTGGTGCTGGACGGCCGGGTAGAGGCACGGGTCGCCCTGGAGGGCGACAAGGCCGAGGGGGCCGAGCAGACCGGGCCGGACCGCGCCGTGGCGGTGGAGCACGACGGCCCCGGCTGGGCGGTGCTGCGCGCCGGGCTCACCGCGCCGGTGGTGGCCGGCGCCGAGTGGCGGGAGGGGCGGCTGCGCCTGTCCGGCCCCTTCCCGGTCCCCGCGGCCGCCGCCGAACTGGTGCTCACCGACCCGGAGACGGGGGCCGCCACCCGCGCCCCGGCCACGGTGGACGGGGCGCACTTCTCCGCCGTGGTCCCCGCCGACCTGCCGGACGGGCGGTACCGGGCGGTGCTGGACCTGTCCTTCGCCGACGCCTCCCGCCAGCGGCGCCCCCTGGTCGTGGAGGGGGCCCTGCTGGAGGACCTGCCGTTCGCCGGCACCACGGGCGGGCGCCCCTTCTCCCTGGACGCCGACAGCCCGCGGGACCCGCTGATCATCGCCGGCCCGGAGGCGATGCCCTAGCCCCCGGCCCCCGCTCCCGGTTCAGATCCGCAGCACCGTCTTGCCCCGCGCCCCGCCCTCGCGCAGGCGGGCCAGGGCCGAGGGCGCCTCCTCCAGGGGGTCCTCGTGGTCGATGTGCACCTGCAGCCGGCCGGCGCCGATCAGGTCGGCCAGCACCGCCAGCAGGCGGGCGCTGCCCCGGTTGCTGTAGTTGATCCCCGTGATGCCCCGCCCGCGCAGCTCCTCGGGGTCCAGCGCCCCCAGCGTGCTGGCCACCGTGCCGCCGGGGCGGTGCACCGCCGGGAGCAGCTCGGCCACCCCCTCGGCGCCGTGCACCAGGTCGATGACCGTGTGCACCCCGTCCGGGCACAGCTCCAGAAGCCGCTCGGCGAGCGGTCCGGGGTCGAGCACCTCCGAGGCGCCCAGGTGGCGCATCCACTCCCGGGACCGGTCCCCGGCGGCGGTCGCGAGCACCGTCGCCCCCCGGTCCCGGGCGAACTGCACCACCGACTGGCCCACCCCGCCGGTGGCCCCCACCACCAGCACCTTCTGCCCGGCGTCCACCCCGGCCGCCTCGACCAGCCCGTAGGCGGTCATGGTGGCCGTGGGCACCGCGGCCGCCCGGGTGAACAGCATCTGCTCGGGCATCCGGGCGACCGCGTCCTCCTCGGTGGCCAGCGCGTACTCGGCGTAGCTGCCCAGCCCCTGGGGCAGCCGCAGGAACTGGCCGTAGACCCGCTCGCCGGGCCGGAAGGCGGTCACCCCCGGGCCGACGGAGTGCACCGTCCCGGCGCCGTCGCTGCCCAGGATCAGCGGGAAGGCGTGCGGGACGGCGCCGCGCAGCAGGCCCTCGGCCACCTTCCAGTCGAACGGGTTCACCCCCGCCGCGCGCAGGTGCACCAGGAACTCCCCGGGCCCCGGCACGGGCGCCGGCAGGTCCATCACTTCGGGAACGGCGCCGAATTCGGCGACGGCGACGGCACGCATCGGACGGTCCCCCCTCAGCAGCACCCGCGAGAACGCGGCGTGCACCCCCTGACGTGGGAATTCGTCCCCGCGGCGGACGGCGGCCAACCCTGCGCGGGAAAATCCGGTCGCCCCGCCCGCACCCGGTGGGCCACACTCGGACCGTGCTTCTGACGATCACCGCCCGATTCCGGCCCGCCACCGACCTGGGGTACCTGCTGCACAAGCACCCCGACCGGGTGCAGGCCTTCGCGCAGGCCCACGGCACGGCCCACGTGTTCTACCCCGAGGCCGGCCCGGAGGCGTGCACGGCGGCGCTGCTGCTGGAGGTCGACCCGGACCGGCTGCGGCGCGCCCGCCCGCACGCCGGCGCCGCCTCCTTCGCACTGGCCTCCTACGTCAACGACCGGCCCTACGCGGCCTCCTCGCTGATGTCGGTCGCGATCGGGGACGTGTTCCGCACCGCGCTCAAGGGCCGCTGCGACGCCCGGCCCGACCTGGCCGCCGCCGCCCTGCCGCTCACCCTGTCGCTGCCCGCGGTTCCCTGCCGCGGCGGCGCCGACGAGGCCCGCGCCCTGTTCGAGCCGCTGGGCTGGCGGGTGGAGGCCGAGCCCGTCCCGCTCGACGAGGGCCTGCCCGGGTGGGGCGACGCGCACTACATCGGCCTGACCCTCACCGGAGAGCGGCGGCTGTCCGAGGCCCTGTCCCACCTGTACGTGCTGCTGCCGGTGATGGACGGCGCCAAGCACTACTGGGTGGCCGACGACGAGGTCGACAAGCTGCTCCGCAACGCCGGCGGCTGGCTGGCCGGCCACCCGGAGCGCCCCCGCATCACCTCCCGCTACCTGGCGCGCCGCCGCCACCTCGCCCGGCAGGCCTCCGCCCGCCTCGACGCCCTGGGCGCCCTGGAGGACCTGCCCGAGCACGAGCCGCCCGAGCGGCCCCCCGAGGAGGAGGCGCGCGAGCGCGAGCCCACCCTGGCCGACCGGCGCGCCGGGGCGGTGCTCAGCGCCCTCAGGGCCGAGGGCGCCCGCACCGTCCTCGACCTGGGCTGCGGCGGCGGCGCGCTGGTGCGGCGCCTGCTCGACGACGCCGCCTTCACCCGCGTCGCCGGGGCCGACCCGTCCGCCGACGCGGTCGCCGCCGCCCACCGCCGGCTGCGCACCGACCGCATGTCCGAGCGCGAGAGCGCCCGGCTGGAGCTGTTCTGCGCCTCCGCGGTCCACCGCGACCCGCGCCTGCGCGGCTACGACGCCGCCGTGCTGATGGAGGTCGTCGAGCACCTGGACCCCTGGCGGCTGCCCGCCCTGGAGCACGTCGTCTTCGGCGACGCCGCGCCCCGCACCGTCGTCGTCACCACGCCCAACGCCGAGTACAACGTCCACTACCCGGGCCTGGCCCAGGGCCGGATGCGCCACCCCGACCACCGCTTCGAGTGGACCCGGTCCGCGTTCGCGGCCTGGGCCGAACGGGTGGCCGCCGAACACGGCTACCGCGTGCGCCTGCTGCCGGTCGGCCCCGAGGACACCGCGACCGGACCGCCGACCCAGATGGGGGTGTTCACCCGATGAGCTCCGAGCGTGTGCTGCGCGTGCCCGACGCCGGACTCGTGCTGCTGGTCGGGGTCTCCGGCTCCGGCAAGTCCACCGCCGCCGCCCGCTGGTTCCGCCCCACCCAGGTCGTCTCCTCCGACGCCTGCCGCGCGGCGGTCAGCGACGACGAGAACGACCTGGCCGCCACCGGCGACGCCTTCGAGGTGCTCAACGCCATCGTCGGCAAGCGCCTCCAGCGGCGCCTGCTCACCGTGGTGGACGCCACCAACGTGCAGAAGGACTCCCGCGCGCGGCTCGTGCGCATCGCCAAGGAGCACGACCTGCCCGCCGCGGCGGTCGTGCTGGACGTCTCCGAGGGCACCGCCAACCGGCGCAACGCCGAGCGCACCGACCGGGACCTGCCGCCGCGGGTGGTCGCCCGCCAGCGCCGCGAGCTGCGCCGCGACCTCAAGCGCATGGACCGGGAGGGCTTCCGCCGCGTGCACGTGCTGCGCGGTGAGGAGGAGATCGCCGCCGCGCGGGTCGTGCCCGAGCGGTCCTGGAACGACAAGCGCGACCTGACCGGCCCCTTCGACGTCATCGGCGACGTGCACGGCTGCCGCGCCGAGCTGGAGGAGCTGCTGGACGTGCTGGGCTACGGCATCGAGCGCGACGCGCAGGGCCGCGCGGTCGGCGCCCGCCACCCCGAAGGGCGCACCGCCGTCTTCGTCGGGGACCTGGTCGACCGCGGCCCCGACTCCCCCGGGGTGCTGCGCCTGGCCATGGGCATGGTGGAGGCGGGCGACGCGCTGTGCGTGTCCGGCAACCACGAGGCCAAGCTGGTGCGCGCCCTCAAGGGGCGCAACGTCAAGCGCTCCCACGGCCTGGCCGAGACGCTGGAGCAGCTCGACGCCGAGGGTGAGGGGTTCGGCGCCCGCACGCTGGAGTTCTGCGACGGGCTCGTCTCGCACTACCTGCTGGACGGCGGGCGCCTGGTCGTCGCCCACGCCGGGCTCAAGGAGTCCTACCACGGCCGCTCCTCCGGGCGGGTGCGCTCCTTCGCCCTGTACGGGGACACCAGCGGCGAGACCGACGAGTACGGGCTGCCCGTCCGCCACGACTGGGCCGCCGAGTACCGCGGCCGCGCCGCCGTCGTCTACGGCCACGTGCCCACCACCGAGGCCGAGTGGGTCAACAACACCCTGTGCCTGGACACCGGCTGCGTGTTCGGCGGCCGGCTGACCGCGCTGCGCTACCCCGAGCGGGAGACCGTCGCCGTCGGCGCCCACGCCACCTGGTACGAGCCCACCCGGCCGCTGCGCCCGCAGGCCCCGGCCCCGGGGCCCGCCGCGCCCGGGGTGGTGGAGGCCCCGGCCCCCGGCGCCGCCGTGGACACCGCCCACGGGCGGGTGCGCGTCCCCGAGGCCGGCGCCCTGGCCGCACTGGAGGTGATGAGCCGCTACGCCGCCGACCCGCGGTGGCTGCTCTACCTGCCGCCGACCATGGCGCCCGCGCCCACCTCGGCCGACCCGGCGCTGCTGGAGCGGCCGCAGGAGGCCTTCGAGCGGTACCGCTCCGAGGGCGTGGACCGGGTGGTGTGCCAGGAGAAGCACATGGGCTCGCGGGCGGTGGCCGTGGTGTGCCGGGACGCCGAGGCGGCCGCGCGCCGCTTCGTGCCCGGGGCGCCCGGCGCCGTCCACACCCGCACCGGCCGCCCCTTCTTCGCCGACCCGGCCGCCGAGAAGGAGGTGCTGGAGGAGCTGCGGGCCGGACTGACCGCCGCGGGGGCCTGGGAGCGGCTCGGCACCGACTGGGTCGCCCTCGACGGGGAGATGCTGCCCTGGTCGGCCAAGGCGGAGGGGCTCATCCGGGAGCAGTACGCCGCGGTGGGCGCCGCCGCCCGCGCCGCCCTGCCCGCGGCCGCCGCCGCGCTGGACCGCGCCGCCGGGCGCGGCCTGGACCTGGGCGGCCTGCCCGGCCGGGTGGCCGCCGCACGCGAGGACACCGAGGCCTTCAGCGCGGTCTACCGCCGCTACACCTGGCCCACCGAGGGCGCGGCCGGCCTGCGCTACGCCCCGTTCGCGGTGCTGGCCGCCGAGGGGGCCGCGTTCACCGGGCGCGACCACCTGTGGCACATGCGCTTCACCGAGGCCCTGGCCGAGCACTGCCCGCTGGTGCGCACCACCCGCTACCTGGTGGTGGACGCCACCGACCCGGACGCCGTCGCCGGGGCCGTCCGCTGGTGGGAGGGGCTGACCGCGGCCGGAGGCGAGGGCATGGTGGTCAAGCCCTTCGCCGGCGCCGAGGCGACCGGGGCCAAGGGCCTGGCCCAGCCGGGGCTCAAGGTGCGCGGGCCGGAGTACCTGCGCATCGTCTACGGCCCCGGCTACCTGCGCCCCGAGCGCCTCGCCGGGCTGCGCGACCGCCGCCTGGGCCGCAAGTCCTCGCTCGCCCTGCGCGAGCACCGGCTGGGCCTGGAGGCCCTGGCCCGGCACGCCCGCGGCGAGCCCCTCGACCGGGTGCACGCGCCGGTGTTCGGGGTGCTGGCCCTGGAGTCCGAACCGGTGGACCCCCGGCTCTAGGGCACGGGCGCGCCGCGCCCGCCGTCCGGCGCGGGGCGCGCATATGCTGGTGGGCGACCGGACGAGGGGAGAGGCACGTGAGGGTCCTGCTGACCGGGGGAGCGGGGTACATCGGCACCCACACCGCGGTGGAACTGGCCGCGGCCGGGCACGAACCGGTGCTCTTCGACGCCCTGTACAACAGCCGCGCCGAGGCGGTGCGCCGGGTCGAGCGCATCACCGGCCGCCCCGTCCCCTTCGTCGAGGGCGACTGCGCCGACCGCGCCGCCGTCGAGCGGGCCTTCGACGAGCACCGCCCCGACGCCCTCGTCCACTGCGCCGGGCTCAAGGCGGTCGGGGAGTCCACCGAGCGGCCGCTGGCCTACTACCGCAACAACCTGGACGCGCTGCTGACCCTGTGCGAGGCGATGGACGGGCGCGGGGTCCGCCGCATCGTGTTCAGCTCCTCGGCCACCGTCTACGGCGACCCGGCCACCGTGCCCATCACCGAGGACATGCCGCTGTCGGCCACCAACCCCTACGGCGCCACCAAGCTCTTCGCCGAGCGGATCCTGGACGACGCGGCCGCCGCCGACCCGCGCCTGCACGCGGTGTCGCTGCGCTACTTCAACCCGATCGGCGCCCATCCCAGCGGGCTCATCGGGGAGGACCCGCGCGGCGTCCCCGCCAACCTCTTCCCCTACATGGCCCAGGCCGCCGCCGGGCGCCGCGGCCCGCTGCGGGTGTTCGGGGACGACTACCCCACCCCCGACGGCACCGGGGTGCGCGACTACCTGCACGTGGTCGACCTGGCCCGGGGGCACGTGGCCGCCCTGGAGCACCTGGACGACGCCCCCGGCCACCGCGTCTACAACCTGGGCACCGGCCAGGGCACCTCGGTGCTGGAGGCGGTCCGCGCCTTCGAGGAGGCCACCGGGGTCCCGGTGCCCCGCGAGGTCGTCGGCCGCCGCCCCGGCGACATCGCCGCCTGCTACGCCGACCCCTCGGCGGCCCTGCGCGACCTGGGCTGGAAGACCGAGCTGTCCATCGCCGAGGCCTGCGCCGACGCCTGGCGGTGGCAGACGCGCAACCCGGAGGGGTACGCGGTTACCGAACGGTAGTCAGGGGCGGTGCGCCGAACTATGCTCCCCGCATGGGTACCGACACGCGAACCACCGCAGAGCCCCCCGCCCTGGACCCCGCGCTGCTGGCCCGCCTGACCGGCCGCGTGCACAGCACCACCGGGCGCACGGCGACCACGCACGCCCCCTTCACCGGCAAGCCCCTGGCCGAGCTGCCCGTCTCCTCGGCCCAGGACGTCGCCGAGGCCTTCGGCCGCGCCCGCGCCGCCCAGCGCTCCTGGGCCGAGCTCACCCCCGCCGAGCGGGCCGCCCCCGTGCTGCGCTTCCACGACCTGGTGCTCGACCGCCAGCGCGAGATCCTCGACATCATCCAGCTGGAGACCGGCAAGGCCCGGCGGCACGCCTTCGAGGAGGTCTACGACGCGGCCGCCGGCCCCCTGCACTACGCCCGCCGCGCCCCCCGCCTGCTGAACCGCCGCCGCGTTCCCGGCGCCATCCCCGGCGCCACCCGCGCCTACGTCAACCACCAGGCCAAGGGCGCCGTCTCGGTGATCACCCCCTGGAACTACCCCCTGGCCCTGCCGGTCAGCGACGCGGTGCCCGCGCTCCTGGCCGGCAACGCCGTGGTCGCCAAGCCCGACACCCAGACCGCGCTGACCGCCCTGTGGGCGATGGACCTGCTCGCCGAGGCCGGCGTCCCCGAGGACCTGTGGATCCCCGTGATCGGCGAGCCCTCCGAGATCGGCGACCCCCTCGTCGACCAGGCCGACTACGTCGCCTTCACCGGTTCCAGCGCCGCCGGGGCCGCCATCGCCCAGCGCGCCGCCGCACGCCTCGTCGGCTGCTCCGCCGAGCTCGGCGGCAAGAACCCGATGATCGTGTGCGAGGACGCCGACATCGAGTGGACCGTCGAGGGCGCCCTGCGCGCCTGCTTCAGCAACGCCGGGCAGCTGTGCATCTCCACCGAGCGGATGTACGTGCACGACGGGGTCTACGACGCCTTCGTGCCCCGCCTGGCCGAGGCCGTGCGGAACATGGAGCTGTCCACCGCCTTCGACTTCAGCGCCGACATGGGCTCGCTCACCTACCAGCGCCAGTTCGACCGGGTGGTCCAGCACGTGGAGGACGCCCGCGACAAGGGCGCCGAGATCCTCGCCGGCGGCCGCCCCCGCCCCGACCTGGGGCCGCTGTTCTACGAGCCCACCCTCATGTCCGGGGTCGAGCCCGCCATGGAGGCCTGCGGGGGCGAGACCTTCGGCCCCGTGGTCGCGGTCTACCGCTACCGCGACGACAACGAGGCCGTGGACCTGGCCAACGACACCGACTACGGGCTCAACGCCAGCGTGTGGACCCGCGACACCGCGCGCGGGCGCCGCTTGGCCGAGCGCATCCGCTCGGGCACCGTCAACATCAACGAGGGCTTCGCCGCCGCCTGGGCCAGCTACGGCGGCCCCATGGGCGGCATGAAGCGCTCCGGGCTGGGCCGCCGCCACGGCGACGAGGGGCTGCTGCGCTTCACCGAGCCGCAGACCATCGCCAGCCAGCACTACATGGGCTTCGGCGGCCCGCCCGGGATGGACTACGAGAAGGTGGCGGCCCTGATGACCACCGGTGCGCGGCTGATGAAGCGGTTCCGCCTGCGCTGAGGGGCCCTAAACTGGGGACGATCCACATCTACCTGCGGGAAGGCCGATACGTGTCCCTTGCCGGTGCTGGCGACAGCACGTTCGACACCGTTCTCGTCGTCGACTTCGGCGCGCAGTACGCGCAGCTGATCGCGCGGCGGGTACGCGAATGCCACGTCTACAGCGAGATCGTCCCCTCCACGATGCCCGTCGAGGAGATGCTCGCCAAGAAGCCCAAGGCGATCATCCTGTCCGGCGGCCCCTCCTCGGTGTACGCCGAGGGCGCGCCGCAGGCCCCCGAGGGCCTGTTCGCCACCGGGGTGCCCACCTTCGGCATCTGCTACGGCTTCCAGGCCATGGTGCAGGCCCTGGGCGGAACCGTCGCGCAGACCGGGCTCAGTGAGTTCGGCCGCACCCGGGCCGAGCTGGGCACCGACTCGCTGCTCTTCGCGGGGACACCGGCCGAGCAGTCGGTGTGGATGTCGCACGGGGACTCGGTCACCGAGGCCCCCGAGGGCTTCCGCACCACCGGCAGCACCGCCGGGGCGCCGGTCGCCGCGATCGAGGACGCCGGGCGCCGGCTGTACGGCGTGCAGTTCCACCCCGAGGTGATGCACACCGAGCACGGCCAGGAGGTGCTGCGCCGGTTCCTCTACGAGGGCGCCGGGTGCCGCCCCACCTGGACGATGGTCAACATCGTCGACGAGCAGGTGGAGCGGATCCGCGCGCAGGTCGGCTCCAAGCGGGTGATCTGCGGTCTCAGCGGGGGGGTGGACTCGGCCGTGGCCGGCGCGCTCGTCCAGCGCGCCGTGGGCGAGCAGCTCACCTGCGTGTTCGTCGACCACGGGCTGCTGCGCAAGGGCGAGGCCGAGCAGGTCGAGAAGGACTTCGTGGCCGCCACCGGGGCCCGCCTGAAGGTCGTCGACGCCCAGGACCGGTTCCTGGACGCGCTGGCCGGGGTGAGCGACCCCGAGGACAAGCGCAAGATCATCGGCCGGGAGTTCATCCGCGTCTTCGAGCAGGCCGCCCGCGAGGTGGTCGCCGACGCCGGTGCCGGGGACGAGCCGGTGGAGTTCCTCGTCCAGGGCACCCTCTACCCCGACGTGGTCGAGTCCGGCGGCGGCACCGGCACCGCCAACATCAAGTCCCACCACAACGTCGGCGGGCTCCCCGACGACCTGGTCTTCACCCTGGTCGAGCCGCTCCGCGAGCTGTTCAAGGACGAGGTGCGCCGGGTCGGCGAAGAGCTGGGCCTGCCCCCCGAGATGGTCTGGCGCCAGCCCTTCCCCGGCCCCGGGCTGGGCATCCGCATCGTCGGCGACGTCACCCGCGAGCGCCTGGAGGTGCTGCGCGAGGCCGACGCCATCGCCCGTGAGGAGCTCACCCGCGCCGGGCTGGACCGCGACATCTGGCAGTGCCCGGTGGTGCTGCTGGCCGGGGTCCGCTCGGTGGGCGTGCAGGGCGACGGGCGCACCTACGGCCACCCGGTGGTGCTGCGCCCGGTCAGCAGCGAGGACGCGATGACCGCGGACTGGTCGCGGCTGCCCTACGACGTGCTGTCGGCCATCTCCAACCGGATCACCAACGAGGTGCGGGAGATCAACCGGGTCGTGCTGGACGTCACCAGCAAGCCCCCGGGCACCATCGAGTGGGAGTGACGGCACAGGGAAGGGCCCCGGCGCGCGCCGGGGCCCTTCCCTGTTCTCCCGGGGGCGTCAGTCGAGCCGGATGAAGTCCACCCGCTGGGACTGCTGGGGGTGGTCGAGTGAACAGGACCCCGCCTCGGCCGCCGTCGGGGCCATCGTGCAGTACCACCCCTCGACGTCCTCGGCGACGGAGCCGGTGCCGGACTTCTCCGCGTCGGGCATGGCCAGGTAGGCCTCGGCGGCCGCGCGTGCGGAGGCGCAGGAGACCTCCTCCGACGTCCCGACCAGCGCGGCCTCGTCCACCTGGGGCACACCGCTCACCGCGCCGCAGAGCCAGGTGTCCAGCTCCCCGTCGAAGCCGGAGTACTCCAGGGTGTGGTCGGGCTCCCGGACGTCCTCGCCGTGCTCCAGGCGGACCGGCCGCCCCTCCGCGTCCACCCAGAGCGTGAACCCGTGCTCGGCCTCGGTGCCGGGCGGGGACGGGGTGAAGGTGAAGGTGCCGGAGAACCGGGTGGTGTCCCGCCCGTCCACCCTCTCCTGCGTGCGCTCCACGACCTCCATGCTCTCGGCGAGGTCGTCGAACGGCGCGGCTCCGGCCTCGCGGGTGAACTCCCGGCTCCCGACGCTCTGCGCGGGCAGGCGCGTGTAGCGGGCGGCCGAGCCGGGCGGGGCGCCGGGCGAGAAGCGCCGCCGGTCGGCGGCCTGGAGGTCCGGAAGCCACACCGTCTCCACGCGCTCCGTGGGGCCGCCGCCCGAGATCGACAGGAACACGTCCGGGTCGGCACGGAACACGCGCTCCTGGCGGAGCGGCTCGGCGCCCCCCTCGTCGACCTCCTCCACCACCCGGTAGGAGTCGGTCTCCTCGAAGAGCGCGACGATGCCGTCCACCACCTCCTCGGCGCCGCCCAGCTCGGGCGTGGGGCTCGGCGACGGGGAGGGCACGGGGGCGGGGGAGCCCCCGGTGACCGTGCGGGCCGCGTACAGGCCGCCGACCCCTGCGCCGGTGGTGCCGATCACCGCTGCGGCGACGACCGCCGCCAGCCTGGTCCCGGGCACGCGGCCCATCGCCGCGGGCTCGGCGGGGGCGGTGGTCGGCTCGGTCGCGGCGGCCTCCTCGGCGCCTTCCGCGCCCCAGTCCTCCTTCGGCTGGGCGGAGACGGCGCGGCCCGGCCCCGCCCACAGCACGGAGAGCACCTCGCGCAGCGTCCCCGACAACTCGGCGGTGGGCACGGCGCGGATGTCCTGGTCGACCGCGTAGTCCACCAGGCCCCGGTAGATGGACTCGGCGTCGGGCCGGGCCGGGGGCCGCGGGTCCATGGCCGCCTGCAGCATCGGCTCCAGGGAGCCGGGAACGCCCGCCAGGTCGGGGGCGCCGTCCGGGCCGTAGGGGGCGCGTCCGGTGCCGGCGGCGGCCACGAGCGCACCCCAGGCCGCCACGTCCGCGGCGGCGTCCGCCCCGGGGCGCGGCGCGCCGGTCCCCGACAGGCGCGGCCCGGACGGGGTGAGCACCACCCGGGAGGGGCGCAGGTCGCCGTGGACGGCGCCCGCCGCGTGCATCCGGGCCAGCGCCTCGGCGGTGCCCGCGGCGAAGGCCAGCAGCGCGTCCTCGTCCAGGGGGCCGTGGGCGCGCAGGTACGCGCCCAGGTCGGGGCCGGGCGCGTGCGCGGTGGCGATCCACGGCGCCTCGGCCGCCGCATCGGCGTCCAGGACGTGGGGCGCGCACACCGTGTCGGCGCCGCGCAGCGCCTCGGCGCGGTGCGCGAACGCCTCCCGCACCGCGGGGTCGGCGGCGGCGCGGGGGTCGAGCACCTCCACCGCGACGCGGCGCCCGGCGTCGTCCAGGGCCCCGTGGACGGTGCCCCACCCGCCTTGCCCCAGCCGCCCCACCAGGCGGTAGGGGCCGATGCGGGCGGGATCGCCCGCCGCCGGCGGTCCGAGTCCGGCCATGAGCGTCTTCCTTACTAAACACGGGGAGCCCGCACGGCACGGAACGAGGGGGGAAGGGGGGTCCGTGCGGGGAGTCAGGCACGTATGCGTGCCGATCCTACGCCGTGTCGGAAGGCCTCACGGGAGGGATCCGGTTCCTACCCCTCCCTCCTCCTGCGCCGGAGCCAGCGGAGCCCCAGCAGCAGCACCAGGACGGCGGCGGCCGCCGGGAGCACCCGCTTGAGCACCGGCGGACCGACCGCGCGCACCGCGTCCAGCGCCTCGGCCTCGGCCGCCGCGGCCTCGCGCGCCGCCCGCACCGCCTGCTCGGCCTCCTGGGCCGGCGCCCGCCCGTCGGCCTCGGAGGCACCGGAGGCCTCGGAGGCCTCGGCGCCGGACCGCTCGGCGGCCAGCTCCTCGGCCAGCGCCTCGGCGAACCGGCCCACCAGGCGGGCGCTCACGTCCGCCATCACCCCGCGGCCGAACTGGGCCACCCGGCCGGTCACGCTCACGTCCGCGGTGACCTCCACCCGGGTCGCCCCCGCCCCGTCATCGGCCAGCCGGGCCACCACCGAGGCGGTCGCGGTGCCGCTGCCCCGCGCCTCCTTGCCCGAGGCCTCGATGCGCACCGTCCGCGCCTCGGCGTCCGTGCCGGTGAAGCGGGCCTCGCCCCGGTAGGTGACGGTGATCGGCCCCACCTTCACCCGGACCTTGCCGGCGACGGTGTCGCCCTCCACCGACTCCAGGGCCGCCCCGGGTACGCACGGCGCCACCCGCTCGGGGTCCAGCAGCACCTCCCAGGCCTCGGCGACCGGCACCGGCACGCCGAACTCGTGCTCCAGCCGCATGCTCATGACCGCACCACCTCCGCCAGCGCCCGTCCGGCCAGGACCCCCGCCAGGTGGCGCCGGTAGTCGGCGCCCCCGTGCAGGTCGCCCGGCGGCGACCCGGCCCGCCCCGCGAGCGCGCCGGCGCCGCGCAGCTCCTCCGGGCCCGACGCGTCCCGGCAGGCCTGCTCGGCCTCGTGCGCGCGCACCGGAACCGTCCCCATGTTGGCCAGCGCGATCCGCGCCTCGGCCACCCGCCCGTCCCGGTGCCGGACCGCCGCGGCCACCCCCACGATCGCCCACGCCTGGGCGGTGCGGGAGAACTTCTCGTAGTGGAAGCTCCAACCGGTGCGCTTGGGCACCCGCACGGCGGCCAGTACCTCGCCCGGCTCCAGGGCGGTGGTCAGGTAGTCGGAGAAGAACTCCGCGGCCGGGACCGTGCGGGCGCCGTCCGGCCCCTCCACCTCCATCTCGGCGTCCAGCGCCAGGGCCGCCGCCGGGAGGTCGGCGGCCGGGTCGGCGTGCGCCAGCGACCCGCCCAGGGTGCCCCGGTGGCGCACCGCCGGGTCGGCCACGGTGCGCGCCGCCATCGCCAGCAGTGCGCAGTGCTCGGCCACCAGCGGGTCGCGGGCCACCTCGTGGTGGGTGGTCAGCGCGCCGATGCGCACCGCGCCGCCCTCCTCGCGCACCCCGCGCAGCCCCTCGGCGCCGGACAGGTCCACCACCGTGGTGGGCGCGGCCAGGCGGAACCGCAGCAGCGGGATCAGGCTCTGCCCGCCGGCCAGCGCCTTGGCCTCCTCGTCGGCGGCCAGCGCCGCCACGGCCGCGCCCAGCGTGTCGGGGCGCAGGTAGGCGAACGGGGCCGGGATCATCGGCCCTCACCTCCGTTCCGGGACTCCTGGACCGCCCGCCACACCCGCTCGGGGGTGCAGGGCATCGGCACGTCGCGCACCCCGAAGGGCCGCAGGGCGTCCACCACCGCGCCGACCACCGCCGGCGTGGAGGCGATGGTGCCCGCCTCGCCCACCCCCTTGGAGCCCAGCGGGTTGGTGGTCGAGGGGGTCACCGTCCGGTCGGTCGTGAAGCGCGGCAGGTCGGCCGCGGACGGCAGCAGGTAGTCGGCCATGGTCGCGGTGGTCAGGGTGCCCTCGGCGTCGTGCACCGCCTCCTCGAACAGCGCCTGCCCGATGCCCTGGGCCAGCCCGCCGTGCACCTGCCCGTCCACGATCAGCGGGTTGACGACGGTGCCCACGTCGTCCACGGCCGTGTAGCCGGTGATGCGCACCGCCCCCGTCTCGGTGTCCACCTCCACCGCGCACAGGTGCGTGCCGTGCGGGTAGGAGAAGTCGGTCGGGTCGTAGGCGGCGTCGGAGTCCAGCGACGGCTCGGCCCCCTCCGGCAGGTCGTGCGCGGCGAAGGCGGCCAGCGCCACCTCCTGGACCGCCGCCGAGGGCCGCTCGGTGCCCCGCACCCGGAACCGCCCGCCGGCGAACTCCAGGTCCTCCTCGGCGGCCTCCAGCATGTGCGCGGCGATCACCCGGGCCTTGTCCACCACCCGTTCGCAGGCGCGCACCAGCGCCGAGCCGCCCACCACCAGCGAGCGCGACCCGTAGGTGTCCAGCCCGCGCGGGCAGACGCGGGTGTCGCCGTGCAGCACCCGCACGTCCTCCACCGGCACGCCCAGCCGGTCGGCGGCGATCTGCGACCAGGCGGTCTCGTGCCCCTGGCCGTGCGCCGAGGAGCCGGTGACCACCTCGACCTTGCCGCTGGGCAGCATCCGCACCGACGCGTGCTCCCACCCGCCGGCGCCGTAGTTGAGCTCGCCCAGCATGCGCGAGGGCGCGATCCCGCACATCTCGGTGTAGGTGGAGACCCCGATGCCCAGCTGCACCGCGTCGCCGCTCTTGCGTCGCCGCTCCTGCTCGGCCCGCAGCTCCTGGTACCCGAACAGCTCCAGCGCGCGCCCGGTCGCCGCCTCGTAGTCACCGGTGTCGTAGGTCAGCCCGGCGACCGTGGTGTAGGGGAACTCGCCGCGGGTGATCCAGTTGCGCCGCCGCAGCTCCACCGGGTCCATGCCGAGCTCCTCGGCGAGCTCGCCCATGATCCGCTCGATGGCGTAGGTGGCCTCCGGGCGGCCCGCGCCCCGGTAGGCGTCGGTGGGCATGGTGGTGGTGAACACCCCGGTGCAGGTGAAGGAGTAGGCGTCCATCCTGTAGATGCCCGGGTACATGAACGCCCCCAGGATCGGCACCCCGGGGGTGATCAGCATCAGGTAGGCGCCCATGTCGGCGAGCAGGTCCACCTTCAGGCCGCGCAGCCGCCCGTCGGCGTCGGCGGCGATCGCCACGTCCTGCACCTGCGCGCGCCCGTGGTGGGTGGTCTGGAACCCCTCCGACCGCGTCTCGGTCCACTTGACCGGGCGGCCCAGCCGGCGGGCCAGCAGGAGCAGCAGCACCTCCTCGGCGGTCACCTGCAGCTTGGACCCGAAGCCGCCGCCCACGTCGGGGGCGACCACCCGCAGGTCGTGCTCGGGGATCCCGGTGACCGTGGCCAGCATCAGCCGCAGCACGTGCGGGATCTGGGTGGCCGACCACATCGTGTACCCGTCCTCCTCGGGCGCGCACACCACCGAGCGCGGCTCCATCGCCGCGGGGATCAGCCGCTGCTGGCGGTAGCGCCGGGTCAGCACCACGTCGGCGCCCTCGAAGGCCGCGTCCACGTCCCCGTTGGAGAACGGCCACACATAGGCCCGGTTGGTCCCGGCCCCGGAGTGCACGAGGTCGGCGCCCTCCGCCAGGGCCTCCTCCGGGTCCAGCACCGCGGGGAGCGGCTCGTAGTCGACGTCGATCTCCTCCAGGGCGTCGGCGGCGCTCTCGGGGTCCCGGGCCACGACGCAGGCCACCGCCTCCCCGGCGTAGCGCACCTCGTCCACGGCCATCGGCGGGTGCGGCGGGGTCACCATGTCCTCGGTCACCGGCCAGGCGCAGGGCAGCGACCCCTGCTCGGAGGCGACGTCGGCGCCGGTGAAGACGGCCGCGACGCCGGGCAGGCCGCGCGCGCGGGAGGCGTCCACGCGGGTCAGGCGCGCGTGCGCCATGGGGCTGCGCAGGAACGCCACGTGCAGCGTCCCGGGGGGTTCGATGTTGTCGGTCCAGCGTGTGCGGCCGGTGAGCAGCCGGGCGTCCTCCTTGCGCGGCAGGGGGCGGCCGGTCTGGGGCGCGCTCTCGGGGGCGGCGGTCATGCGGTCCCACCCCCTACCGGGGTGCGCATCTCGGCGGCGGCGTCGAGGACGGCCGCCACGATGTTGGCGTACCCCGTGCACCGGCACAGGTTGCCCTCCAGGCCCCCGCGGACCTCGTCCTCGCTCGGGGCGGGGTTGTCCCGCAGCAGGTCGGCGGCGGCCATGAGCATGCCTGGGGTGCAGTAGCCGCACTGCAGCGCGTGGCGGCGGTGGAACGCGGTCTGCAGAGGGTGCCACCGGCCGTCGGCGGCCATGCCCTCCACGGTGTCGATCTCGGCGCCGTCGGCCTGGACGGCCAGCACGGTGCAGCTCTTGACGGACGCGCCGTCCATCAGGACGGTGCAGGCGCCGCAGTTGCTCGTGTCGCACCCCACGGGGGTGCCGACCTTCCCGAGGCGGCGCAGGTGGTGGACGAGGAGTCGGCGGGCTTCGACCTGGTCGTCGTAGCGCACGCCGTCGACGGTGACGCGGATGTCGGGCATGGGGGCGCGGCCTCCCGTTCCGGATCGGCGGTCGCGCCCCAACCTAGGCGAAAGTGAGACAGATCACTAGAGGCCGTACGGGCCGCACTACCCCCGGTCGGCGTCGCCGGCGTCGCGGCGGTCCCGGGCCCGGACCATCGCCCGCGCGATGCCCGCCAGGCCCAGCCCCACCGCCAGCGCGGGCAGCGCCCACACCAGGTCGACGCTCCAGCCGGCGCCGTCGTGCACCAGGAACGCCGCCCCCAGGGCCACGAAGCACAGGCCGGCGATGAGCGAGCCCCAGTCGGTCCTACGCCTTCTCACGCCGCACCTCCAGGTCCCCCACGTACGAGGACAGCGTCACGTCGAGCACCGGGGCCCGCCCGTCGTCCCCCTCCGAAGCGGGCGCGAGCGTCTCCCGCACGTCCAGCCGGGGTCCCGAGCGCATCGCCTCGTCCACCCGGATCTCCCCGAACGCCGAGGTGCCGTGCACCCGCACCAGCGCCTCCGGCGGCACCACCACCTCCACACCTCCGAACGCCACCCGCGCGTTCACCTCCACCTGGGCCCCCGGCTCCAGGTCCAGCCCGGTCAGGTCGAGCTCGGCGGAGCCGCCGGTCAGCTCGAACGGGCGCTGCGCCTCGGCGACCGTCCGCGGCCGCCACTGGGCCTCGCCGAAGCGCAGCCCCGTCAGATCGGTGGCCGCGGCGGCCACCAGCACCGCCGCCACCAGCACACCCGCCGCCGCCAGGCCGCGCGGGTCCCCCGCCCACGCGCCCACGACCAGCGCCAGTCCGATGATCACCGCAACGCTCCCCAGGTAGAGCGGCCCGGTCTGTGGTCCGACCAGGGTCGCGAGCGAGAACTCGCCGGTCGCCAGCAGGAACGCTCCGGCCGTGGCCACCGCCGCCCAGAACGCGAACGCCAGCAGCCGCACCCCCTGGGGCCGCCGCTTGCGGGCGGGCCGGCACGGCTCGTCGGGCTTCCCGGGCCCCGCGGGCGCCTCGGGGTTCTCCGGCTCCGCCGCACCGGGGTCCGCCGGCCTCGCGCCGCCGCCCAGCACCGCCAGGTCGATCGGCCCCGCCGGGGCCTGCGCCCAGGGCTGGGCCGGGTTGTAGTACGCCGGGGCCGGCTCGGGCTCCGGCGCCGGCGGCGGCGGGGCGTGCCGGCGCAGCAGCGAGGGCAGCGACCGGAACTCCCGCTGCAGCTCCACGCCCCGCCCGTGCGCCGTCAGCAGCCCCAGCACCAGCGGCGCCGCCAGCACCAGCGTCCCCCAGGACACCCCGCCCACCAGGCTCAGCGCCGTGGCCACCGCCAGCGCCGAGGCCAGCAGCACGGGCACCGCCCGGGCCGGGACCCGCCGGTTCAGCAGCTGCTCGGCCATGGCCGGCCCCCCGGCGGCGTCCCGCATCGCCAGCCAGGCGCCCACGTACAGCAGCACCCCCACGGTGCCCGCCAGGCCCGTCAGGCAGAACGCCACCCGCCACAGCACCGGGTCGGTGCCGGTGTAGCGGCCCAGCCCGGCGCACACACCGGTGAGCACCCCCGCGTCGGGGCGCCGGCGCAGCGCCTCCTCGGCGGAGGCGTCCTCGGCAGCGGTCTCCATGCCGTCCATCGTCGCCCCCCACCGGGCCCCGTGCCCATCCGGGACACCCCTGACCCCTCCCTGAGGCGGCTCCGCCCCGCCCCGGGGAGCGGGCTCCGGGCGCGCCCCTGATGCCCCGCTCCGCGGCCGGGGGGCATCCTGGAGGCCTACCGGAGGAACAAGGGAGCCAGGGCGATGTCGGACACGGCGGCCGAGGACGCGCCGCGCATGCGGCGCGCCCGCGACGGGCGGCTGGTCGCGGGCGTCGGCGCGGGCATGGCCCGGCACCTGGGCGTGTCCACCGCGGTGGTGCGCCTGGCGCTGATGGCGCTCGGCTTCGCGGGCATCGGCATCGCCGTCTACTTCGCCCTGGTCTTCTTCGTGCCCAACGAGGCGGCCGCGGACCCCGCCGCGGACCCGGCCACCGGCCCCGCCGCGGACCCGGCCGGCGCGCACACCGAGCACGCCCGCCGCCAGGGCCGCGACCTGGCCCAGCTGCTGGCCTACCTGGCCGTCGCCGGGGCGCTCGGCATGCTCTTCCTGCTCTTCGGGGGGCTCTTCGACCCGCTGCTGTGGCTCGTGGTCTTCGGGGCCGTCGGCGGCGCCATCCTCTGGCAGCAGGCCAACCCGGCCCAGCGCGACGAGTGGGTGTCGGCCACCTCGATGCGCAGCCGCAAGGGCGCGCTGCGCGCCGGGGCCGGCATCCTGCTCATCGTCATCGGCGTCTTCGGCTTCCTCGCCTTCCAGCAGCAGCTGCACGAGGCCCGCGCCGGACTGACCTTCGCCATCGCCACCCTGGCCGGGATCAGCCTCGTCGCCGCCCCCTGGATCATCGGCCTGGTCCGCGAGCGCGACAGGGAGCGCCGCGAACGCATCCGCAACCAGGAGCGCGCCGAGCTCGCCGCGCACATCCACGACTCGGTCCTGCACACGCTCACCCTCATCCAGCGCCGCGCCGAGGACCCGCGCGAGGTGCAGCGCCTGGCCCGCGTCCAGGAGCGCGCGCTCCGCGGCTGGCTCTACCAGCGCCCGGCCGACGCCGAGAGCACCGTCAAAGCCGCCCTCGAACGCGTCGCCGCCGAGGTCGAGGAGGTGCACGGGGTCCCCATCGACGTCGTCTGCGTCGGCGACGGGGACATGGACGACGCGATCCACGCCGAACTGCGCGCCGCCCGCGAGGCCATGGTCAACGCCTCCAAGTACGCCGGTCCCGAGACCGTCTCGGTCTACGGGGAGGTGGAGCCCGAACAGGTACTGGTCTTCGTGCGCGACCGCGGGCCCGGCTTCGACCTGGACGGGGTGCCCCCCGACCGGATGGGGGTGCGCGGCTCCATCATCGGTCGCATGGAGCGCCACGGCGGGAGCGCGCGCATCCGCACCGCCCCCGGGGAGGGCACCGAGGTGCAGCTGACCATGCCCCGCATCCCCGGAGCCGAATGACCTGCGCCCCCCACGCGCGTGGCCGGGGTCGGGCAGCACCCCCGGAAACCGGTCCGGGGTGGGTAGAGTCGCCTGTGTGGGAGACAACGAGACCTTTGCCGGAGGCGCGGCGCCGCCCCGCGTCGTGATCGTGGACGACCACCGGCTGTTCCGCAGCGGGGTGCGCGGCGAACTCGGCGACGCCGTCGACGTCGTCGGCGAGGCCGGGGACGTCGACGCGGCGGTCCGCGTCATCACCGAGAAGCAGCCCGACCTGGTCCTGCTCGACGTCCACCTGCCCGGCGGCGGCGGGGTCGAGGTGCTGCGCCGGGTCCTGGCCCGGCAGCCCGAGGTGCGCTTCCTGGCGCTGTCGGTCTCCGACGCCGCCGAGGACGTCATCGGCGTGGTGCGCGGCGGCGCGCGCGGCTACGTCACCAAGACCATCTCCGGGCGGGAGCTGGCCGACGCCATCGTCCGGGTGGCCGACGGCGACGCGGTCTTCTCCCCGCGCCTGGCCGGCTTCGTCCTGGACGCCTTCGCCGCCACCGACGCCCCGCCCATGGACCCCGAGCTGGACCGGCTGACCCAGCGCGAGCGCGAGGTGCTGCGCCTCATCGCCCGCGGCTACGCCTACAAGGAGGTCGCCAAGGAGCTGTTCATCTCGGTCAAGACCGTGGAGACCCACGTCTCGTCCGTGCTGCGCAAGCTCCAGCTGTCCAACCGGCACGAGCTCAGCCGCTGGGCCACCGCCCGCAAACTCGTCTGACCGGCTCGTCTGATCGGCTCGTCTGACCGGCGGGCCCGTGCCCGCGGCCGGGGCGGCCCCGGCCGCAGGCGGCCCGCTACCGCAGGGCGTCGGCCATCCGGCCCAGGAACGCCTCCGCGTCGGCCTCCTGCACCAGCGTCACCCGCGGGCGGTCCTCGCCGTCGGGGCGCGAGAACGGGCGCAGGTCGGCGATGGTCAGGCCCCGGGTGTACTCGCCCTTGAGCTCCACACGGATCGGGCGCTCCACCGAGCGGGTCACCAGATCGGGGTCGAGCAGGATGCCCGCCGCCAGCGGGTCGTGCATGGCGCTCTGCCGCACCCCGAACACCCTGCCGTACCAGCCGAAGTAGAAGTCCAGGAACTCGGCGGTCCGCTGCGCGCGCTCGCCCGCGACCTCCTTGAGCGCGTCGAGCCAGGAGCCCGGCATGACCGCCTTCATGGTCACGTCCAGCGCCACCAGCGTCAGGTCGAACCCGGCCGCGAAGACCCGCTCGGCGGCCTCCGGGTCGTTGGAGGTGTTGGCCTCCGCCCACGGGGTCACGTTGCCCGGCTCCTGCACGGCGCCGCCCATCACCACCACGCGGCGCAGCAGCTTCGGCAGCTCCGGCTCCAGCCCCAGGGCCAGCGCGATGTTGGTCAGTGGGCCCACCGCCAGCAGGTCGATCTGACCGGGGTTGCTCCGGGCCAGGCGCACCAGCAGCTCGGCCGCCGACTCCTCCACCGGGGCGCCCTTCGGCGCGGGCAGCTCCACGTCGCCCAGGCCGTTGGCGCCGTGCACCGACTCGGCCAGCGACGGCTCCTGCACCAGGGGGCGCCCCGCGCCGCGCGCCACCGGGACCTGGGGGGCGCCGTAGAGCTCCAGCAGCCGCAGAGCGTTGTCGGTGGTGGTCTCGACGGCGTTGTTGCCGAACACCGTGCCCACGCCGACGAGTTCCACCTCCGGCTGCGCGGTCAGGTACGCGAGCGCGAGCGCGTCGTCGATGCCCGGATCGCAGTCGATGAAGACCTGCACGGCCAACCCCCACTTCACATGATCATCATTGGTTCCGACCCAGAATAGGACTGGTCACCGGCTCTTCCGCCGCACGGCCCGGGGCGCGTGGGCCGGCGCGCGCCCGCGCCGGGCCCTCCAGGCCGGTCGTCCCGGTCGGTCGTCCCGGTCGGTCGTCCCGGTCGGGAGGGCGGGCACCGGGTGCGGGGCCGCGCCGGACCGGGAGAACCAGGGCGTGATCCCTCGTAGGCTTGACGGGTGTCCTCCTCTGAGCTGATCGAAGGTCTGAACGCACCGCAGCGGGAAGCCGTCACGCACTCCGGTTCGCCGCTGCTCATCGTCGCGGGCGCCGGATCGGGCAAGACCCGCGTGCTCACCCACCGCATCGCCTACCTGCTCTCCGAGCGCGGCGCGCGGCCGGGGGAGGTCCTGGCGATCACCTTCACGAACAAGGCCGCCGCCGAGATGAAGGAGCGCATCGAGGGCCTGCTCGGTGCGCGCGTCGCCAACACCATGTGGGTGATGACCTTCCACTCGGCGTGCGTGCGCATCCTGCGCCGGGAGGCGGGGCGGCTGGGGTACCCGAGCAGCTTCACCATCTACGACTCGGCGGACTCCAAGCGCCTGATGCAGCTGGTCTGCAAGGAGCTGGACCTGGACCCCAAGCGGTTCCCGCCCAAGTCCTTCTCCGCCCAGGTGTCCAACCTGAAGAACGAGCTCGTCGACTACGACACCTTCGCCGAGCAGGCGCAGAGCGAGCAGGAGAAGAAGCTCGCCGAGGCCTACGCCCTGTACCAGCGGCGGCTGCACGAGGCCGGCGCCATGGACTTCGACGACCTGATCATGGTCACGGTCAACCTGCTGCAGATGTTCCCCGACGTGGCCGAGCACTACCGCAGGCGGTTCCGGCACGTCCTGGTCGACGAGTACCAGGACACCAACCACGCCCAGTACGCGCTCATCCGCGAGCTGGTCGGCGGGGACGAGGGCGACGAGGACGGGGCCCAGGCCCCGCCGGCGGTGCCGCCGCCGGAGCTGTGCGTGGTGGGCGACGCCGACCAGTCGATCTACGCCTTCCGCGGGGCGACCATCCGCAACATCCTGGAGTTCGAGCGCGACTACCCCTCGGCGCGGACCATCCTGCTGGAGCAGAACTACCGCTCCACCCAGAACATCCTCAACGCCGCGAACGCGCTGATCGAGCGGAACGACGGCCGTCCGGAGAAGAACCTGTGGTCCCGGCAGGGCGTCGGGCCGATGATCACCGGCTACGTGGCCGACAACGAGCACGACGAGGCGGCGTTCGTCGTCGGGGAGATCGACCGGCTCACCGACGAGGGCAGGGCGACGCCGTCCGAGGTGGCGGTGTTCTACCGCACCAACGCGCAGTCGCGCGTGTTCGAGGACGTGTTCATCCGGACCGGCCTGCCGTACAAGATCGTCGGCGGGGTGCGCTTCTACGAGCGCAAGGAGATCCGGGACATCCTGGCCTACCTGCGGGTGCTGGCCAACCCCGAGGACACGGTGAGCCTGCGGCGGATCCTGAACGTGCCCAAGCGCGGCATCGGTGACCGCGCCGAGGAGGCGATCGAGCTCTTCGCCGCGCGCGAGCGCACCTCCTTCGCCCAGGCGCTGCGCCGGGCGGACGAGGCGCCCGGCCTGGCCACGCGGTCGCTCAAAGCCGTCAAGGAGTTCAACGCGCTGCTGGAGGACCTGGGGCAGCACGCGGAGAACGCCTCGCCCTCGGAGACCGTCGAGGCGGTCCTGCAGCGGACCGGGTACCTGTCGGAGCTCACCGAGTCCAAGGACATCCAGGACGAGAGCCGGGTCGAGAACCTGGAGGAGTTCGTCGACGTCGCGCGCGAGTTCGAGAACACCTTCTCCGGGCCGCTGTACGGGGGAGAAGGGGAGGACAGGGGAGACGAGGACGGCGGCGAGGCGGAGGCGCCCGGGGAGGAAGGGGACGGCGGGGAGACGCCGGAGCCGACCCTGGTCGACTTCCTGGAGCAGATCTCTCTGGTGGCCGACACCGACCAGATCCCGGACAGCGAGGACGGCGGCGGGGTGGTCACGCTGATGACGCTGCACGCCGCCAAGGGGCTGGAGTTCCCCGTCGTGTTCCTGACGGGCATGGAGGACGGGGTCTTCCCGCACATGCGCACGCTGGGGGACAAGTCCGAGCTGGAGGAGGAGAGGCGGCTCGCGTACGTGGGAATCACGCGCGCTCAGGAGCGGTTGTACGTCTCCCGGGCCGCGGTCCGGAGCGCGTGGGGGACACCGTCCTACAACCCGCCTTCGCGGTTCCTCGACGAGGTTCCCAAGGAGCTGGTGGACTGGCGCAGGTCGGAGTCGTCCTTCTCCAGCCTCGGCTCGCCGCGCCCGCGCAAGGAGCCGTCGGGACGCACACCGTCCAAGGACGTACCGACGCTGAGCCCGGGGGACAAGGTCACCCACGACAAGTTCGGCATGGGCACGGTGATGCTGGTGGACGGCGCCGGCGACCGGACGAAGGCGCGCATCGACTTCGGTGCGGACATCGGCGAGAAGGACTTCGTCGTCAAGTTCGCCCCCATCGAGAAGATCTGATCGACGAGAGTCGATAAGAGACACGATCTGAGCGCGGCGATGAGCACGCCTCTGAGCACGGCTCCGATCCGGATGCAGGGGAGCGCTTGCCGGGACGTGCCCGGGACGCCGGCGCGGAAGCGTACGAAGCACCCTCGGAAGCCTGTAATCTAGAGACATCGGCACGGACGACGCGGTGCGAACCGCGACCGGGTCGGACCCGCACTCGAACGGATGGCACGAGCACTCGTGCGGCCGGGGTAGAGTGGGAACCACTCTGGAGCCCACACCGGTTGTTGACAGGTGGGGGATCCTGAGTAAGATAGAAGGGTTGGCCTTCGATCGGACCTTCTGGTAAGGTTCTGGACGAGGGCGACGCCCTGACAAAGCGGAAAGCCGCCTCTAGCGGAAAAGCGGTCGGACCGGTGAA